>NZ_JBTWNF010000014.1:0-191479 GCF_054796175.1 Actinomycetospora sp. C-140
GCGGCTCGCCGCGCCGTTCCCGGCCGGTTCCCCGTGGTGATCGATCGCCACCGTACCAGCGGACCCGAGGGCCTGGCCTTCCGGAGGGCGACCTTTCTACCTTAGTTGTCCGCAGGGCCTGGGGACAACCCCTGACCTTGCGATGACCAGAACTCTACACACGCTCGAAACCGGCCCGCACACGGGGGGTCGATCAGCGCGTCGGCGCTGGTCAGGTGCAGGTTCCCGTGGCCAACACCGGGCAAACGCCCGGTGACCCGATCAGGCGCCGGCGAGCTCGACCCCGGCGGCGTTGCGCTTGCCCCGGCGCAGGACCAGCCACCGGCCGTGGAGCAGGTCGGCGTCGGCCGGTTCCCAGTCCTCGGTCTCGACCTTGGCGTTGTTCACGTACGCACCGCCCTCGGCGACCGTGCGCCGCGCGGCGCCCCGGCTCGCGGACAGCCCGCTGCCCACGAGCAGGTCCACGATCGTGGGCTTCTCGGCGCGCGCGGTGGTGTAGGACGGGATCTCGGCGATGGCGGCCGCGAGCGTCCCGGCGTCGAGCTCCGCCAGTTCGCCGCGACCGAAGAGTGCTCGGCTCGCCGCCTCCGCGCGTTCGACCTCCACCTCGCCGTGGACCGTGGCCGTCACCGACCGGGCCAGGGCGCGCTGCGCCTCGCGCGCCTGCGGCTTCTCCTCGGTGAGACGCTCGAGCTCGGTGATCTCGTCGTGCGAGAGCCACGTGAACGCGCGCAGGTAGGTGCCCACCATCGCGTCCTCGGCCTGGATCCAGAACTGGTAGAAGGCGTACGGGCTGGTCAGCTCCCGGTCCAGCCACACCGTGCCGGACTCGGTCTTGCCGAACTTCGTGCCGTCGGCCTTCGTGATCAGCGGCGTCCCCAGGGCGTGCAGCGACCGCCCCTCGACGCGGTGCACGAGGTCCGTGCCCGCGGTGAGGTTGCCCCACTGGTCGCTGCCACCGGTCTGGAGCGTGCAGCCGTAACGGCGGAACAGCTCGAGGAAGTCGTAGGACTGGAGCAGCTGGTAGGAGAACTCGGCGTAGCTGATGCCCTCGTCGGACTCCATGCGGCGGCTGACGGCTTCCTTGGCGAGCATGCGCCCGACCCGGAAGTGCTTGCCGACGTCGCGCAGGAAGTCCAGGGCCGAGAGGCCCTCGGTCCAGTCGAAGTTGTTGACCAGCAGCGCGGCGTTCTCGCCGCCCGAGAAGTCGAGGAACGGCCGCAGCTGCGCGCCCAGCTTGTCCACCCAGCCGGCGACGACGTCGCGGTCGTTGAGCGTGCGCTCCGAGGTCGGCTTCGGGTCGCCGATGAGCCCCGTCGCGCCGCCCACCAGGGCGATCGGCCGGTGGCCCGCCCGCTGGAACCGCGCGAGGGTCAGCCACTGGAGCAGGTGCCCGATGTGGGCGCTCGGTGCGGTGGGGTCGATCCCGGAGTAGAGGGTGACCATCCCCGCGTCGAGGTCCCGCCGCAGCGCGTCGAGATCGGTGCTCTGAGCGATGAGGCCCCGCCAGGCGAGGTCGTCGAGGATGTGCGGCTCGGTCACGCTCGCCAGTCTGCCGAACGGGCTCACCAGTCCGGCCCGTCGGGCCGGGCGCGCCCGGCCTTGTACGGGGTGACCGCCCGCGAGCCCGCGACCCAGAACCGCCACGGCCGTTCCTGGCCCGCGGCCACCCCGACGCGGGGGCCGGTCCGGACGTCACCGTCGGGGACGGGGTCGCCGACCTCGAGGCGGACCGGGGACGACGCCGCGAGCACGTCGACGCCGTTGGCCTCGCGCCCGATCCCGAGCAGGGCACACAGCCGGGCGGGTCCCCGGGCCAGCTCCGCGTCACGGCCGCGGGCCGTCGGTCGCCGGACGTGCGCCGCGCCGACGTCCGAGACCACCTCGCCGGCCCGCAGCAGCACCGCCCCGGCCACGCCCTCGGAGAGGCACACGACGTTCGCGCAGAAGTGCATGCCGTAGACGAAGTAGACGTAGAGATGCCCGGCCGGGCCCCACATCACGGCGTTGCGGTCGGTCTTCCCGCGGTAGCAGTGGGAGCCGGGGTCGTCGGCGCCCCGATAGGCCTCGACCTCGACCAGCCGGACCCGGATCTCGCCCTGCGGGGTGTCCGCGGCGAGCACGCACCCGAGCAGTCGCCGGGCCGCGTCCAGCGGGTCGACGGCCAGCGTGTCCTGGTCCACGAGGGTCGGTGTCGTCATCGGGCACGATCCTCCCCGGCGGGCCGACGGGATCAGCGTGGTGCCCCCGCGAGGTAGTCGGCCGCGCGGACGGGCCGCGGCTCGTCGTAGCCGGTCGGCAGGTGCACCCGGCCTTCCCCCGCCGTCCGGGCGTAGACGACCCAGGCGTGGAAGCCGAGGTAGGCGCGCTCGTCGACCTGCATCAGCCCGGCGTAGGCCCGGACGGCGCGGACGTAGCGGTCGTCGTTGTTGTAGCGGTGCAGGGCGCGGTCGAGCCCGGCGTCGGTGTCGCCGCCGTTGCGCTGCAGGTAGTGCGCGGCGCCGAGGATCGCGTCGTGCGGGTCGTGCACGTCGCCGCCGAGCCCGTAGCGGGCCCAGGTGGCGGGCATGAACTGCATCGGGCCCTGCGCCCCGGCCGCGGACGGCGCCGCGATGCGGCCCATCCGGGTCTCGACGAGGTTGACGGCGGCGAGCACGGACCAGGGCACGCCGAAACGCTCCTGCGCCTCGGTGTAGAAGGCGCGCAGGCGCTCCGGTGGGAGCGGGTCGACCACGCGCCATGCCGGGAGCTCGGTGCCGAGCGGGCCGTCGTGCATGGCGAGCAGGTCCCGGCCGGCGCCGACGATCCGGTCGGTGGCCGCGGCGTGCCCGGGCGGGAGGGCTGCGAGGACCGGGCCGAGGAGGTCGGGGTGGAAGGCGAGCTCCTCGTACGCCACCTGCGCCGTGCGGCCCGCCGCCGCGACCTCGGCCGGTGACCGGGCGGGGTCGGCGACGGTGTCGCGGGCGGCGGCGAGGGCACCGGCGAGCGCGACCGGATCCGACGGCACCGTCGGACCGTGGGGGCCGAGCGTGTCGGCGGCGACCGACGGGACCGGCGGCGGCGCCGCGGTGGGCAGGGCCGGCGCCGGGGTGGGCGCGGTGGCGCAGCCGCCGAGGGCGGCGAGCAGGCCGAGGACGACCAGGACCCGCCTCCCCGCGCGCATGAGATCCACCGTAAGCACCGCGGTGATCGAAGTACCGATACGGACGCTCAGCGTCTGTGACGGCACTTCGCTGACACCGACGACGACACGCTCAGCGGCGCTCGATCGGGCGGCCGGCCCAGGCGTGGGCCTCGATGGCGGCGGCGAAGACGCGGTCGAGCTGTTCGGACACGCGCTTCGGGGCCGTCCCGCCGTGCGCGTCGCGCGACGCGATCGAGCCGGCGACGGTGAGCACCGCGCGGACGTCAGGGGTGAGCGCCGGGTCGCAGTCGGCGAGCTCGGCGTCGGTGAGCTCGTCGAGCCCGACACCCCGGGATTCGGCGGCACGGACGGTGGCGCCGGCGGCGGCGTGGGCGCGGCGGAAGGGGACGCCCTGGCGCACCAGCCACTCGGCGAGGTCGGTCGCCAGCGTGAACCCGGCGGGGGCGAGCTCGGCGAGGCGGTCGGTGTGGAACGTCAGCGTCTTGATCATGCCGGCCATGGCCGGGAGCACCATCGCGAGCTGGGCCGCCGAGTCGAACAGCGGCTCCTTGTCCTCCTGCAGGTCGCGGTTGTACGCGAGCGGGAGGGCCTTGAGCGTGGTCATGAGCCCGGACAGGTTGCCGACGAGCCGCCCGGCCTTGCCGCGCGCGAGCTCCGCGACGTCCGGGTTCTTCTTCTGCGGCATGATCGACGACCCGGTCGACCAGGCGTCCGCGAGCGTCACGTACCCGAACTCCGCGGTCGCCCAGAGGATGACCTCCTCGGCGATCCGGGAGAGGTCGACCGCGATCTGGGCCAGCACGTAGGCGCCCTCGGCGGCGAGGTCGCGCGAAGCCGTGCCGTCGATCGAGTTGTCGACCGCGTCGACGAACCCAAGGTCGTGCGCCACGGCCGCCGGGTCGAGACCCAGCGACGTCCCGGCTAGCGCCCCCGACCCGTACGGCGAGTACGCCAGCCGGCGGTCTAGGTCGCGGCACCGGCCGACGTCGCGGAGCAGGGCCTGGGCGTGCGCCCCGAGGTGGTGCGCCAGCAGGACCGGCTGCGCGTGCTGGAGGTGCGTGCGCCCGGGCATGGCCGCGTCGGGGTGGGCGCGGGCCTGGATCAGCAGCGCGTCCACCACGCCCGCCACCCCGCGCACCACCTCGCGCAGCTCGTCGCGCAGCCACATCCGCAGCTGGGTGGCGATCTGGTCGTTGCGGGAGCGCCCGGCGCGCAGCCGCCCGCCGACGTCTTCCCCCGCCCGCTCGATGAGCCCGCGCTCGAGCGCGGTGTGCACGTCCTCGTCGTCCTCGGCGGGCAGGAACGCCCCGGACTCCACGTCGTCGGCGAGCCGGCGCAGCCCATCGAGCATGGCCTCCAGCTGGGAGTCGGTGAGCAGCCCCGCGCCGTACAGCACGCGCGCGTGGGCCCGGGACCCGGCGATGTCATAGGGCGCGAGCACCCAGTCGAACTGCGTCGACTTCGACAGCGCCGCCATCACCGCGTCCGGGCCCGACGCGAACCGCCCGCCCCAGAGGGCGGAACCCTCCGGGGGCGTCACTGCTGGTCGCGCTTCGCCGCGATCTTGGACGGCAGACCCCAGAGCTGCACGAAGCCCTTGGCCAGCGACTGGTCGAACAGGTCGCCCTCGTCGTAGGTCGCGAGGTTGAAGTCGTAGAGGGACTGGGCGCTGCGCCGTCCCGTCGGCACCGCGCGGCCGCCGTGCAGCGTCATCCGGATCTCGCCGGTGACGTGCTGCTGGGTGGAGTCGACGAACGCGTCGAGGCTGCGGCGCAGCGGGGAGAACCACAGGCCGTCGTAGACCAGCTCGCCCCAGCGCTGCTCGACCTGGCGCTTGAACCGCGACTGCTCGCGCTCGAGCGTCACGTTCTCCAGCTCCTGGTGCGCGGTGATCAGCGCGAGCGCGCCCGGGGCCTCGTAGACCTCGCGGCTCTTGATGCCGACCAGACGGTCCTCGACCATGTCGAGCCGCCCGATGCCCTGGGCGCCCGCGCGCTGGTTGAGTTGCTCGATCGCCTCGAGCACCGAGACCTTCTGGCCGTCGATCGTCACCGGCACGCCGGCCTCGAAGCCCACGACCACCTCGTCGGCGTCGCGCGGCTCGGCGGGGTTCGCGGTGTAGGAGTAGACGTCCTCGATGGGCCCGTTCCAGATGTCCTCGAGGAAGCCCGTCTCGACGGCGCGGCCCCACACGTTCTGGTCGATCGAGTACGGCGAGCGCTTGTTGACGTCGATCGGCAGCGAGCGCTCCTCGGCCCACTGGATCGCCTTCTCGCGGGTCCAGGCGAAGTCGCGGACCGGGGCGATGACGTCGAGGTCGGGCGCCAGCGCGCCGACACCGACCTCGAAGCGGACCTGGTCGTTGCCCTTGCCGGTGCAGCCGTGCGCGACGGTCGTCGCGCCGTAGGCGCGCGCGGCCTCGGCGAGGTGCTTGACGATCAGCGGCCGCGACAGCGCCGAGACCAGCGGGTAGCGGTCCATGTAGAGGGCGTTCGCGCGCATCGCCGGCAGGCAGTAGCCGTCGGCGAACTCGTCGCGGGCGTCGGCGACGGCCGCCTCCACCGCGCCGCAGTCGAGGGCCCGCTTGCGGATGACCTCGAGGTCCTCCCCGCCCTGCCCCACGTCGACGGCGACGGCCACGACCTCGCGCCCGGTCTCCTCGGCGATCCAGCCGATGGCGACCGAGGTGTCGAGACCCCCGGAGTACGCCAGCACGATCCGCTCGCTCACTGCTCTCTCTCTTCCTGCTCGCTCATGTCAGGTGCGGACGACCGCGGCGTCGTCCTGGTGCTCAGGGTCCGCAGCCGGGCTGCGAGACCGGCCCCGTCGAGGGGCTCGCGGGCGACGACGAGCACCGTGTCGTCACCGGCGATCGTGCCGACCACCTCCGCCAGCGCCGCCCGGTCCAGCGCGCTGGCCAGGTAGTGCGCGCCCCCGGGCGGGGTGCGCAGCACCGCGAGGTTGCCGGAGTGGTCGGCGGAGACCAGCAGCTCGGCGAGCAGCCGGGACAGTCTGTCGGTGCCGCCCACGACGCCGCGCACCGGGCTGCCGTCGTCGGGGACGACGTAGCGC
The DNA here is from genome assembly GCF_054796175.1 of Actinomycetospora sp. C-140. Taxonomy (NCBI): domain Bacteria; kingdom Bacillati; phylum Actinomycetota; class Actinomycetes; order Pseudonocardiales; family Pseudonocardiaceae; genus Actinomycetospora; species Actinomycetospora sp. C-140. Next base: position 6,218 of record NZ_JBTWNF010000014.1, read on the forward strand.
CCGACGCCGCCGTCGGCGCCGCGCAGCTTGACCGCCCCGAGCTCGTCGAGGTCCCGCGAGAGCGTCGCCTGCGTGACCTCGACGCCCTCGTCGGCGAGCAGCGCGGCCAGCTCGGCCTGGCTGTGCACCTCCCGCTCGGTCACCAGGGCGACGACGCGCGCCTGGCGCGCCGCACGGCTGGTGACACCACGGACCTCCGTCACGAGTGCTCCAGCAACCACGTCAGCACGGCCTTCTGGGCGTGCAGGCGGTTCTCGGCCTCGTCCCACACCGCCGACGCTGGGCCGTCGATCACCTCGGAGGTTATCTCGTCGCCGCGGTGCGCGGGCAGGCAGTGCAGGACGGTCACGTCCGGGCGGGCGCGGGCGACCGCGGCGCCGTCGAGCCGGTAGGGCACGAGGGACGCGCGGTCGCGCCCGTCGGACTCCTGACCCATCGAGGTCCAGGTGTCGGTGACGAGGACGTCGGCGCCCTCCGACGCCTCCGGGTCGTCGGTGACCGTGACCGAGCCGCCGGCGACGGCCGCCCGCTCCCGGGCGGCGTCGACGACCGCCTCGTCCGGCGTGAAGCCCGTCGGCGCGGCGATCCGGACGTGCATGCCGGCCGTGACCCCGCCCAGCAGCAGGGAGTGGGCCATGTTGTTGGCGCCGTCGCCCAGGTAGGTCAGGGTCAGGCCCGCCGTGCGGCCGTGGCGCTCGACGATCGTCTGCAGGTCGGCGAGGACCTGGCAGGGGTGGAACCCGTCGGTGAGCGCGTTGATCACCGGCACGGTGGCGTGCGCGGCCATCTCCTGGATGCGCGCCTCGCTGCTGGTGCGCCACACGATCGCGTCGACGTAGCGCGAGAGGACCCGCGCGGTGTCGCCGATCGTCTCCCCGCGCCCGAGCTGGGCGTCCCGCCCGTCGATCATGACCGGCGTGCCGCCGAGCGCGGCGACGCCGACCTCGAAGGACACCCGGGTGCGGGTGGAGCTCTTGTCGAAGATGACCGCCACGGCGCGCGGGCCCGCGAGCGGGCGCTGGCCGAACGGATCGGTCTTCATCGTCGCGGCCAGCTCGAGCACCTCGGCCTGCTCGGCGGGCGCGAGGTCGTCGTCGCGCAGGAGGTGGCGGGTGCGCGCGGCCACCGTCGGGAGCGTCATGGTCACGACCCGGCCGCCTCGGCCGCCGCCGCGCCCTGGTCGAGGACCTCGGGCAGCGCGGCGACGAAGCCGTCGAGCTGGGCGTCGGTGACCACGGCGGGCGGGGCGAGCCGCAGGCGTCCGGGCACCGCGTTGTTGATCAGGTAGCCGGCGTCGCGAGCAGCCGCCGTGACCTGCGTCGAGACGGGCTCGCGCAGCGCGACGCCGACCAGCAGGCCGGCCGCGTCGACGCCGGCGACCAGGGGGTGGTCGAGCTCACCGATCCGCCGGCCCAGGTCCTTGCCGATCTCCTCGGCGCGGTCGAGCAGGCCGTCGGCGACGATCGTGTCGAGGACCGCGAGCGCCGCGGCGCAGGCGATCGGGTTGCCGCCGAAGGTGGTGCCGTGCTGGCCGGGCCCGAGCAGGTCGCCCGCCGGGCCGACACCGATACAGGCGCCGATCGGCAGGCCGCCGCCGAGGCCCTTGGCCAGCGTCACGACGTCCGGCGTGATGCCCGCGCGCTGGTGGGCGAACCAGACGCCGGTGCGCCCGGTGCCGGTCTGCACCTCGTCGAGCACCAGCAGCGCGCCGTGCTCGGAGGTGATCTCCCGGGCGGCCTGCAGGTAGCCCTCGGGCGGCACGATCACGCCCGCCTCGCCCTGGATCGGCTCGAGGAACACCGCGGCGGTCTCGTCGTCGACGGCGGCGCGCAGGGCGTCGGCGTCGCCGTAGGGCACGAACTCGACCCCGGGCACCAGCGGCTCGAACGGCTCCCGCTTGGCGGGCTGGCCGGTGAGGGCGAGCGCGCCCATCGTCCGGCCGTGGAAGCCGCCCTCGGTCGCGATCACCTTGGTGCGACCGGTGCGGCGCGTGATCTTGAGGGCGGCCTCGTTGGCCTCGGCGCCCGAGTTGCACAGCAGCACCCGGCCGTCGTGGCCGAGCAGTCCGAGCAGGCGCTCGGCGAGCTCGACGGCGACGGGGTTGATGACGAGGTTCGACGTGTGGCCCAGCGTCGCGACCTGGCGGGACACGGCCTCGACGATCGCCGGGTGGGCGTGGCCGAGGAAGTTCACCGCGATCCCGCCGAGCAGGTCGAGGTACTCCCGGCCGTCGGCGTCCCACACCAGCGCGCCCTCGCCGCGCACGAGGCCGATCGGCGGGGTGCCGTAGTTGTCCATGAACGCCCCGACCCATCGGGAACGGAGGTCCTCGCTGGTGACGGTCATGTCTAGGCCTCCTTCCCGTCGGAGGGGACGACCATCGTCCCCACCCCTTCGCTCGTGAACACCTCGAGCAGCACCGAGTGCGCCACCCGCCCGTCGATGACGTGGGCGCGCGGCACGCCGCCCCGCACGGCCCGCAGGCACGCCTCCATCTTCGGGATCATCCCGCTGGCCAGGCTCGGCAGGAGCGTCTCCAGCTCGTCGTCGTCGATCTGCGAGCGCAGGCTCGAGCGGTCCGGCCAGTCGGTGTAGAGCCCCTCGACGTCGGTGAGGACGACGAGCTTGCGCGCCCCGAGCGCCTCGGCCAGGGCGGCCGCGGCGGTGTCGGCGTTGACGTTGTGCACGACGCCGTCGGCGTCCGGCGCGACCGTCGAGACGACCGGGATGCGGCCGCCGGCGACGAGGTCGAGCACGGCGGCCGGGTTGACGTCGACGACGTCGCCGACCAGCCCGACGTCGACCTGCTCGCCGTCGACGGTCGCGGTGCGCCGCGCCGCGGTGAACAGGCCGGCGTCCTCGCCGGAGAGCCCGACGGCGTAGGGACCGTGGGCGTTGACGAGTCCGACGAGCTCGCGGCCGACCTGGCCGACGAGCACCATCCGGACCACGTCCATCGTCTCGGGCGTGGTGACCCGCAGCCCCCCGCGGAACTCGCCCTCCATGCCGAGCCGGGTGAGCATGCTGGTGATCTGCGGGCCGCCGCCGTGCACCACCACGGGGCGGATGCCGGCGACGCGCAGGAACACCATGTCCTCGGCGAACGCGCGCCGCAGGGCGTCGTCGGTCATGGCGTTGCCGCCGTACTTGACCACCACGACGGCGTCCTGGAAGCGCTGCAGCCACGGCAGCGCCTCGGCCAGCACGCCCGCCTTCGCGGCGGCCGACTGGTACCGGTCGGGGACGTCGGGCGGGACGGGGATGGAGGTCACGGCGTTCTCGAGGGCGCTCACGTCGAGTACGCGCTGTTCTCTTCGACGTACGCGTGCGACAGGTCGGTCGTCAGCACCGTCGCCTGTCCGTCGCCGAGGCCGAGGTCGACGTCGACGGTGACCTCCGGGCCGGACAGGTCGGCCTTGCCGCGGTCGCCGACCGCGGTCGCCGCCTCGCAGAGCAGGACGCCGTTGACGGTGACGGCGAGGTGCTCCGGGTCGACCTGCGCCTCGCTCGCGCCGACCGCGGCGGCGATCCGGCCCCAGTTCGGGTCGGAGCCGAAGAGTGCGGTCTTGACCAGGCTGTCGCGGGCGATCGCGCGGGCACCGACGAGGGCGTCGTGGTCGTCGCGGGCCCCCGTCACGGTGACCGCGATCCGCTTGGTGACGCCCTCGGCGTCGGCCTGCAGCCCCCGGGCGAGGTCGGCGCAGACCTCGGTGACGACCTCCGTGAACGCGTCGGGGTCGGCCTCGACCCCGGACGCGCCCGAGGCGAGCAGGAGCACCGTGTCGTTGGTGCTGGTGGAGCCGTCGACGTCGAGGCGGTCGAAGGTCACCGCGGTGGCGGCGCGGAGGGCGGTGTCGGCCTGCTCGGCGGTCACCACCGCGTCGGTCGTGACGACCACCAGCATCGTCGCGAGGCTCGGCGCCATCATCCCGGCGCCCTTCGCGAACCCGCCGACCGTCCAGCCGTGACGGCTCGCGGCGGCCTGCTTGTCGACGGTGTCGGTGGTGAGCACAGCCGTCGCCGCTCGGGTGCCGGCGTCCTCGCCGTCGGCGAGCTCGGAGGCGGCGTCGTCGACGCCGTGCAGGAGCTGCTCGAGGGGCAGCCTCTCGCCGATGAGACCCGTCGAGCAGACGGCGACCTCGATGGCGCCGCAGCCGAGGACGTCGGCGACCTTCTCGGCGGTCCGGTGGGTGTCGCCGAACCCGTCGGGCCCGGTGCAGGCGTTGGCGCCCCCGGCGTTGAGCACGACCGCGCGCAGGTTCTGCTCGGTGAGCACCTGCTGCGACCACAGCACGGGCGCGGCCTTGACCTGGTTGCGGGTGAAGACGCCGGCCGCGACCTGCTGGGGGCCGTCGTTGACGACCAGCGCGAGGTCGGGGCGTTCCCCGTGGGCCCGCAGTCCGGCGCGGACACCCGCGGCCCGGAAGCCCTGGGGCGCAGTGACACTCATGGGGCGACCCCCGTCGTCGGCAAGCCCAGGGTCTCGTCGAGGCCGAGGGCGAGGTTGACCGACTGGAACGCGCCGCCGGCCGTGCCCTTGGTGAGGTTGTCGATGACGGCGGTGACGACGAGCCGCGCGGCGTCCGCGTCGACCGCGACCTGGATCTGCACGCTGTTCGAGCCGACCACGGACTTCGTCTGCGGCTGGACGCCGGCGGGCAGCAGGTGCACGAACGGCTCGGCGTCGTAGGCCTTGGCGTAGGCCTCGCGAGCCTGGTCGGAGGTGATGTTCTCGTCCGCCAACGGGGCGCTCGCGACCGCGAGGATGCCGCGGGGCATCGGGGCGAGGACCGGGGTGAACGAGACCCGCACGGGCTCCGGGCTGACCGCCGCCAGGTTCTGGACGATCTCGGGCGTGTGCCGGTGGCCCCCACCGACGCCGTAGGCCGTGGCGGAGCCCATGACCTCGGACCCGAGCAGGTGGGGCTTCGCGCTCTTCCCGGCGCCGGACGTGCCGGAGAAGGCGACGATGCTGACGTCGTGGTCGACGAGCCCTGCGGCGAGCGCGGGGAACGCCGCCAGCGTGCTCGCGGTCGGGTAGCAGCCGGGGACGGCGATGCGGCGCGTGTTCTCCAGGCGGTCGCGGGCGCCGGGCAGCTCGGGCAGGCCGTACGGCCACGACCCGGCGTGCTCGCCGCCGTACCAGCGCTCCCAGGCCTTCGGGTCGGTGAGCCGGTGGTCGGCGCCGCAGTCGACGACGAGCACGTCGTCGGGCAGCTGGGCCGCGAGCTCCGCCGAACGCCCGTGCGGCAGGGCGAGGAACACGACGTCGTGTCCCGCGAGCTCCTCCGGGGTGGTCGCGGCGATCGTCCGGTCGGCGAGGGACGGCAGGTGCGGCTGGTGGGCCCCGAGTGCGGTGCCCGCGGACTCCCCCGCCGTCACCGCCCCGATCTCGACCTCGGGATGGCCCAGGGCGAGCCGCAGCACCTCACCCCCGACGTACCCACTGGCTCCGGCCACGGCGACGCGCATGCGAATGAGTATGCATGCCATCGAAAACCCATGCAACGTGAGCTGATCATCGTCGGCGCCGGCGGAGGCTCCAGTCGTAGGGGATCGTCTCCTCCGGAGCGAGATCGCGCCAGCGTCGCCGCAGCTCGCGCAGCTCGGCGACCGCGGTCGCGGCCTGCGTCGCGGTGTACGGGCTCGCCCCCGTGCGGGTGATGCCCCAGGCCCCGTCGAGGGCGGCCTTCGTCGCCGGGCCGTCGCGGTCGACCGACTGCTGGAGGACCCCGACGACCGTCTCCGCGAGCCGCAGCTGCTCGGCGTTCTCCCGGCGGATCGCGTCGGACCGCCGCCGGCGGTCGTGACGCAGCGTGCCGCTGACGACCTCGACGCTGTCGAACACCGCTCCCGCCGCGATCGAGCCCCAGAGGCCGGTGGTCAGGCCCAGCGCCCGCTCGCCGACGAGGTGGACGGCGTCGTGCGGGACCTCGCCGGTGCGGTCGTAGGACCGGAGCCGCAGCCGGACGCCGTCGTCCCGGTCGATCAGCGCGAGCGACCCCCCGTCCGGGCGCTTCGAGAACTCGACGTGCACGGGGTCATGCGATCACCCGCGGCGCGCCCGGCGCAGCCCGGTTTCCGTGGGCGGGGACTCCGACGCGCTCGGGTGTCGGCGCGGCGGGTTCCAGGGGTTACTGGTTGGTATTGCTCGCGGGGCGAGCGGTACCAGCCAGTAACCGGGCGATCGGGCGGGCGCGAGACCCGAGGCGGGAGATCAGGGGCACGTCATCGACGTCGGCGGGCACGCCGGGGTGGATGGCGCGCTCCTGATCACCGGGTCCGCACGTCGCGCGCGTCGCCGGCGTCAGTTCGCGCGGTTCTCGTCGCGCAGGGAGTGCCGGGGGCGGCTCGTCGACGGGTACGGCGCACGGGGCCCGTCGGACGTGTCGCGGGGCGTCGACGGGAACGAGGGGTGGGGCTCGCGGAACGAGCCCGACGGCGCCGGATCCCCGTACTCCCGGTCCTCGCCGAAGGAGAGCGACGGCGTCGGGTCGCGGAACGCCTGCTCGAAACGGGTGTCGCCGAACGTCGGCTCGGAGAACGTCGGCGAGCGGAACGACGTCGACGGGAACGGCTCGGCGAACGGCGGGAACGAGGGGTGCGGCTCGCGGGCGGCGGGGATGCCGCCCGTCTGGGAGGCGGCGATCTGCATCGCCGGGATGCCCTGCGAGTCCGTGGCGCTGCGCGCCGCCTCGTCGGCGGCCCGGGCGGGCACCGGGGTCACCGGACGCGACCCGGTCGTCGCCGGGTCGGCGCCCCAGGTCGGCGTGGCCCCCGTCGTCGGGGCGGCCGTCGGCAGCGGCGCGGACACGGGCGGCGCCACGGGCTGCTCGCCCGGGACGGGCTCCTCCTCGAGACGCGGCGCGACCGTGGACGGGGCGTCGGTGTCGGGCAGCGGGGCGGTGTCGCGGCGGCCGACGGCGACGAGGTCGCGGCCGAGCAGCCCGGAGACGAGCCAGTCGAGCGCGATGCGCACGGTGCGGTCGGCGGTCGGCATGGCCCACAGGTGGTAGGCGCGGTGGAGCAGGAACGCGGGCCAGCCGGTCATCCGCAGCGGACCGATCTGGGCCGCACCGCGCCGGCGGCCCAGACCGGCAACCGCCCCCGCGTTCTTGTGGCGGTAGCCCTTGAGCAGCCGCCCGGCGAGGAAGGCGTCGACGTTGCGCGCGAGCAGGCGCGCCTGGCGCACGGCGTGCTGGGCGGTCGGCGCCGTCGTCGCGGGCTCGCCGTCGCGGGCGGCGGGCACCGTCACGTCGGGCACGGCGGCGCAGTCGCCGGCGGTGAAGACGTGGGCGCGGTCGCGGACCTGCAGCGTCGTCGCGCAGCGCACGCGGCCACGCGGGTCGAGGGGCAGGTCGGTGCGCTCGAGCAGCGGGTTGGGCACCGAGCCGGCGGCGACGACGATCGTGTCCGTGGCGAAGCTCGTGCCGCCGGCGAGCACGACGTTCCCGTCGCGGGCCGATGTGATCTTGGCGCCGACGCGGACCTCGATGCCGCGGCGCAGCAGCTGGGCGTGCACGCGGGCGGCCAGGGCGGGGCTGACCTCGGGCATGATCCGTCCGGCCGCCTCCAGGAGCACCCACTGGATCTCGCCGGCGATGTAGCCCGGCTGGTGCTTGGCGGCGCGCCGGGTCATGTCCTCGAGCTCGCCCAGCACCTCGAGCCCCGCGAACCCGCCGCCGATCACGGTGAAGGTCAGCAGGCGCCGGCGCTCGGCGGGATCGGTGGTCGACGCGGCCGCGTCGAGGCGGGACAGGACGTGCTCGCGCAGGGCGAGCGCGTCGGTGACCGACCGGAACGGGAGCGCCTGGTCGTCGAGACCGGGGACCGGCAGGCGCCGCGGCGCGGTGCCGGGCGCCACCACGAGCACGTCGTAGTGGACCTCGCGCGTGCCGCCGCCGGGCAGCGACACGACGGCGCGGTGGCTCGCGTCGTCGATCGCCGCGACCGAGCCGGTGATGACGTCGCAGCGCCGCAGCACGCGTCGCAGCGGCACCGTGAGGTGGCGAGGCTCGATCGCGCCGGCCGCGGCCTCCGGGAGGAACGGCTGGTAGGTCATGTGGGCCTGGGGGTCCACGACGGTGATCGAGGCGATGCCGTCGCGCGCGTCCCCCGACCCGAGGTGGCGCCCGCCGCGGGTGCCGCCGGGCAGGCGGGCCTGCAGCGCCCGCGCCGCGACCAGTCCGGCGTAGCCGCCGCCGACCACGAGGACCCGGGCGCCCTCGCCGCCCTCGGGCCTCCGCCCGCGCAGACGGGCCAGGAAGACCAGCGCGACCACGCACAGGAAGCCACCGAGGGCGGCCGCGCCCCACGCGGGCAGCGCGCCGAACACCCACAGCAGGGCGACGATCACCGGGCCCGCCACGAGCAGGGCCCCGCGACCGACGATGAAGTCCGTGGTCGACCAGGGCTCACCCGACGCGTCGGGCTCGGGTTCCGGCGCCTGCGGGGGCACGCTGGACATGCAGAGGTCTCCTCGCGATCGGGGTCGAGGCGGCCGGTCCGGGCAGAGGGGGAGCTCCCGGAGTCACGGCCCGGTCACGGTACGAACGACGATCTTCACGTGGGGCCGACCTGAGAGCCCGACACGCGCCGGGCCGTCCATCACGCACCACCGCGCGGTCACCGGTTCGGTGATCGCCCGATCGGGCCAATCGGCGACCGTCGGGCTCTCAGGGACGGCGACGAGCGGTCATCGCGGGAGACGGGCGTGGGCGCGGGTGACGGCCGCGTCGGTGCGGGCGTCGAGGGGACGGAACGGCGTGACCTCCAGCCGACCGCGCGGCGCCGCCCACGTCCCGACGACCCTCCCACGGTGGACGACCGTCGACCGGAACACCCCGTTGCCGCCGGGGACGATCCGCTCGAACCAGGCCGGCTCGAGGACGTCGTCGCGGCGCCCGTAGCCGAGGACGAACTCGTCGAAGCCCGGCAGCAGGTGCACCCCGAGCGCGGCGCGCCGGTGCGCGGCGAGGTGGTCGGGCACCGCCGGGTCGAGGAGGTACTCGGTGCCGTCGACGTCCGTGGCGGCGAGATCGGGCCGGGCGATGGCGATGCCGGTGTCCACGTCCGCGGCGGGGATCCCGGTCCAACGGGCGAAGTCGGCGCGGGTCGCCGGGCCGTGCGAGCGGAAGTAGCGCCGCGCCCACTCCCCCAGCGCCTCGTCGCGCTCGAGGTGCCGCGGCACCGGGACCCAGCGGGCGATGTCGACGATCATCTGCTCGCCGTCGCGGTAGGGCCCCCAGCACAGGACGCCGGTGGACGCGAGCTCCGCGAGCAGGTGGTAGCCGCGGCCCCGCGCCGGCGCGAGCCCCGCGGCCTCCCACGCCGCGAACAGCCCGGCGCGCGTGGCGGGCACCGCGATCAGCGCGATCTCCCGGGCCCGGTCGACGTCGGCGTCGTCGAGGCCCAGCTCGCCGCGGCGCCGGGCGGCCTGCACGCGCGGGCGCGGTGTGCCCAGCGGCAGCATCCACGCGAGGTCCTCGGCGGGCAGGACGTGCAGCGTGCCCCGCATCGGCCAGCTGCGGACGACCGTGCCGGCGTCGAACGCGGCGACCACGGCGCCGGTCGACCGGCCGGCCGTGCGCAGGGCGAGCGACGTCAGCGCGCCCACCGGGTCCTGCCCCTGCGCGGCGCCGAGGTGACGGACGACGCCGGCGACGTCGTCGTCGGGCGGGGCGACCAGCCGCTGCGCGACGAGCCGCAGCAGCCCGATCTCGGAGACGCCGCGGGAGCTCACACGCCCAGATACTTCCGGAACCACCCGACCGCGTGGCCGTCGACCTCGGCCGCGTGCGCTGTCTGCGGCGCGGGCTCGAGACCCGGCTCCTCGGCCAGCGCGTGGCCCATCCCCTCGACCACCACGACGTCCGAGGATCCGGCCGCCGCGGCGGCGAGCTCCCGCGCGGGCTCGAGGAAGGCCGTGGCGTCGTCCTCGGACCCGACGACGAGACGCACCGGCAGCGTGCCCAGCTCCCCGGCCCGCGCCACGTAGTCCATCCGCGCCGCCACCGCGTCCGACGCCGGCGACCACCGGTAGTCGACGCCGAAGAGCTTGCCCAGCGTCGCCACGACCGGACGCAGGCGCAGCATCGGGCTCACGCCGACGAGCGCCGCGAGATCGTCGCGGCGCGTGGCCACCTCCAGCGCGACGCCGGCCCCCGCCGACCCGCCGAAGACCGCCAACGGACCCCCGGCGAACCCGTACCGCTCCCGCAGCGCCCGCAGCGCCGCCTCGAACTCGTCCGCGGCCTGCGCGTTGACCGGGCCGTGCATGAGCATGACCGCGTCCTCGTAGCCGCGGGCCATCAGCTCGTCCATCCCGCCCGCCGGCAGGCGCGCCCCCATCTCGGGGAGGCCGAGGTAGATCCGCCAGGCGTCCAGCCCGGCCAGCGGCAGCGCCGCCGCGAAGGCCGCCTCGCTGCGCGGCGCGTCCATGAGGTGCCACCCGACGACGACCGGCGCGTCCGCGCGCCGCCCCTCCGGCGCCCGCAGCACGTAGGGCACGCCGGCGGCGACGCCGGTCTCGAGGTCCGTGACGGTCATGTGCGTTCCCCTGACTCTCGAACTGTACGGTGTCCAGCATACTGGACGGTGTACAGTTCGTCCATGCCGAGGACCCCCGGCCAGCGTGCCGGACTGACGCACGACGCCGTCCTCACCGCGGCGCGGGCGGTGTTCGCCGAGCGCGGACTGACCGGGCTGTCGATGCGCTCGGTGGCGGGCGAGCTCGGGGTCGCCCCGAACGCTCTCTACAGCCACGTCGCGGACAAGACGGCGCTGGTGGACGCGCTGCTCGACGACCGGCTCGGCGCGCTCGCCCCGCCGCCGGCCGACGCCGACCCCGTGGGCGGCCTGCGCGACGTCATGCTCGCGACGTTCGACCTGCTCGCGGCGCACCCCGACCTCGTGCCGCTCTACCTCGCCCGCCAGGGCGCGCGCGGACCGAACGCCCGGTCCCTCGGCGCGGCCACGACCGTGCTGCTCGCGCGGGCCGGCGTCGACTCCGACGCCGCGGGCCGCGTGGTGCGGGCGCTGATCGTCAGCACCCTCGGCTACGCCGCGCTCGCGACCGCCGACGAGGCGAACCTGGCGCCGCCGCAGCTGCGCGCCGACCTCGAGGTCACCCTCGGCTGGCTGCTGCGGGGTGCGCTACCGCGCACGTGAGCACTTCGGAGTGCCAGAGCACTCCGAAGTGCTCACGAGCCCGGAGGGCACCTAGCGCAGACGGGCTCCGACGCGCTCGGTCGCGGTCGCGACCGCGGCGTCACGGCGGGCCGACGCCTCCTCGAGGGTCAGCGTCCGGTCGGGTGCACGCAGGCGCAGGGCGAAGGCGAGCGAGCGCTTGCCCTCGCCGACCTGGGGACCGGCGTAGACGTCGAACAGACGGACGTCCTCGACGAGGTCGCCGCCGCCGTCGCGCAGTGCGGAGACCACCGACGCCGCCGGCACGTCCTGGTCGAGCACGAGGGCGACGTCGAGCAGCACCGGCGGGAACGACGACACCGCGGGCACCGGGCGGTCCTCGGCCAGCGGCAGCCGGTCGAGCTCGAGCTCCATCGCGCACGTGCGCGCGGGCAGGCCGAGGGCCTCGAGGACCTTCGGGTGCAGCTCGCCGGCGTGTCCGACGAGGGTGTCGCCGAGGCTCAGGGCGGCGCAGCGACCGGGGTGCCACGGCGCGTGGACGTCGGAGGTCACCGTGAGCTCGGCGCCGTACACCCGCCCGACGAGCCGGGCGGCCTCGACGGCGTCGGCCCAGTCGGCGGGGCGGCCCGGCCCCCACCAGCCCGCGCGCTCCCAGGCGCCCGCGAGCACGGCGCCGACCCGCAGCGGCTGGGCGGGCAGGCCGGCCAGCACCGCGGTGACCGCCGCGTCGTCCGGGCGGTGGTCGACCGGCAGCAGCGGGGCGTCCGGCGGGTCGCCCGGACCGGGGCGGACCACCTGGCCGACCTGGTAGAGCGCGAGATCGCGCAGGCCGCGCGAGACGTTGCGGACCACGGCGTCCAGCAGGCCCGGCAGCAGCGTCGTCGCCATGAGCGAGCGGTCGGCGTCGAGCGGGTTGGCCAGGCGCAGGGCGTTCCGGCGGTCGTCGTCGGCGTCGAGACCGAACGCGTCTAAGACCGCGGGCGCGACGAACGGCGACGGGAGCACCTCGTCGTAGCCGGCGTCGGCGAGCGCCCGCGAGACCTGGCGGCGGCGTCGCTGGGCCAGCGTGAGGCCGGTGCCCGGGCGCGCCAGGGGCAGCTGCGACGGGATCCCGGCGTACCCCTCGAGGCGCAGGACCTCTTCGACGAGGTCGGCGGGCCGGGTGAGGTCGGGGCGCCAGGTCGGCGGCACGGCCCGCAGCCCGGCGCCGCCCTGGCCGGCGGGGTCGGCGCCGGCGACCTCGACCGCGCACCCGATCTGGCTCAGCCTGCGCACCACGGCGCCCCGCTCGTAGCGGGTGCCGGCGACGCGGTCGGGCAGGTCGAGCGCCATGTCGACCGGCTCCGGGGTCGGCACGCCGCCCTCGTCGGTGACGCCGGGCGACACCGTCGCGCCGCCGTAGTGCGCGAGCAGCCACGCCGCGCGGTCGGTGGCGGCCCGGGCGACGGCGGGGTCGACCTCGCGCTCGAACCGGCGGGCGGCCTCGCTCGGCAGCCGGTGCCGGCGCGCGGCGCGGGCCACCGACGGCGCGTCCCAGGTCGCCGCCTCGAGGAGGACGTCGGAGGTGCCCGTACCGACCTCGGTGCTCGCCCCGCCCATGACGCCCGCGAGGCCGATGGGCCCGGAGTCGTCGGTGACGACGACGTCGTCGACGTCGAGCGCGCGCTGCGCGTCGTCCAGGGTGGTGATCTTCTCGTCCGCGGTCGCCCGCCGGACCACGACGTCGCCCCGCACGGTGGCGGCGTCGTAGGCGTGCATCGGCTGGCCCAGCTCGAGCATCACGTAGTTGGTGACGTCGACGGCCAGCGAGATCGGGCGCACGCCGCAGAGCAGCAGGCGCCGGCGCAGCCACCACGGCGCCGGGGCCGTGGGGTCGAGGTCGGTCACCCGGCGGGCGACGAAGCGCCGGCACTGCGAGGAGGGGTCGAGGCGGACCGGCCAGGCCTCCCCGTCCTCGGCGGGCAGGTCCCGGCCGAGCAGGGCCGGGTCGCCGTACGGCGCGTCGAGGGCGCAGGCGAGCTCGCGGGCCAGCCCGCGGACCGAGAGGCAGTACCCGCGGTCCGGCGTCACGGCGATGTCGAGGACGGCGTCGTCCAGCCCGAGCAGCGCCGCGCCGTCGTCACCGGGATCGGCCGTGCCGGGAGGCAGCACGAGGATGCCGCTGTGGTCGTCACCGAGGCCCAGCTCGTCGAGCGCGCAGATCATGCCGTCGGAGACGTGGCCGTAGGTCTTCCGCGCGGCGATCGCGAAGTCGCCGGGCAGGACGGCCCCGGGCAGGGCGACGACGACGAGGTCGTCCTCGGCGAAGTTCGTCGCGCCGCAGACGATGCCGCGCGAACCGTCGTCGTCGTTGTGCTCCGACCCCACGTCGACCCGGCAGTACCGGATCGGCTTCTTGAACTCGGTGAGCTCCTCGACCGACGCGACGCGCCCGACCACGAGCGGACCGGTGCTGGCCGGGATCGGGGCGACGTCCTCGACCTCGAGCCCGACGCGGATGAGCGCCTCGCCGACGGCGTCGGCGCTCGGCGGATCGGCCAGATCGACGTGCTCGAGGAGCCACGAGACGGGGACACGCACGGCTTACCGGGCCTTTCTGGTGCAGGAATGCGGACGGCGTCGGCTCAGGGCTCGGCCGGGATCACGGCTCGACGGCGAACGCGGAGGTGAACCGCACGTCGCCCTCGACCATGTCGCGCATGTCGGGCAGGCCGTTGCGGAACATCAGCGTGCGCTCCAGCCCCATCCCGAAGGCGAAGCCGGAGTAGACGTCCGGGTCGACGCCGCAGGCGCGCAGCACGTTGGGGTCGACCATGCCGCAGCCGCCCCACTCGACCCAGCCCGCGCCGCCCTTCTTCTGCGGGAACCAGACGTCGGGCTCGGCCGAGGGCTCGGTGAACGGGAAGTAGGACGGCCGCAGCCGGATCGTCGACTCCGCACCGAACATCGCGCGCGCGAACGCGTCGAGCGTGCCCTTGAGGTGGGCCATGGTCAGGCCCTTGTCGATCGCCAGGCCCTCGATCTGGTGGAAGACCGGGGTGTGGGTGGCGTCGAGCTCGTCGGTGCGGAACGTGCGGCCCGGGCACACGACGTAGACGGGCAGGTCGCGCTCGAGCAGGGCGCGGATCTGCACCGGCGAGGTGTGGGTGCGCAGCACCTGGCGGGCCGCGGCGGGCTCGACGTGGAAGGTGTCCTGCATCGTGCGCGCCGGGTGGTCGGGCAGGAAGTTCAGCGCGTCGAAGTTGAACCACTCCGACTCGACCTCGGGGCCCTCGGCCACCTCGTAGCCCATCGCGACGAAGATGTCCGCGATCCGCTCCGAGAGCTGGGTCAGCGGGTGCCGGCTGCCGCGGGGGTGCCGGTCGCCGGGCAGCGTGACGTCGACGGCCTCCTCGGCCAGCATCCGCTCGTCGCGCTCGGCGGAGAGCACCTCGTGGCGCTCGTCGTAGGCGGACTGGATGGCCACCCGGACCTCGTTGACCCGCTTGCCCGATTCGGAGCGCGCCTGGGGCGGCAGGGCGCCGATCTCGCGGCGCGCGGTGAGCACCGGCGAGCGGTCGCCGAGGTGGGCGGGCTTCAGCGCCGTGAGCGCCTCGAGGGTGGAGGCGCCGGCGAAGGCCGAGGTCGCGTCCGCCCGCGCGGCGTCGAGCGTCTCGGGGTCGAGCGCCGCGACCTGCTTGGGGTCGTAGAGGTCGTTGGTGCCGGACATCGAGGTCGTCTCGCTCCTGCTGCTCTCGGGTGTCGGCCGATCCTATCGGAGCAGGTCGAGGCCGTTGCCGACCTGCACCCGGCTCAGGGCTCCACGCGTCGGTCGTCGAGCGCGGCCAACCGGGCGCGGACCGTCTCGCCGATGGCGGCGAGCGCGTCCAGCTCGGCCGGTGTGAGGTGGTCGACGACGGCCTCGCGGACGTCGGCGACGTGCTGAGGGGCGGCCGCCTCGATGAGGTCACGACCCCGCGGGGTGATGGCCACGATCGCCCCGCGCTGGTCGGTCGGGCACGGGTCGCGGGTCACGAGGCCACGGCGTTCCATGCGGCCCAGGTGCTGGGAGAGGCGGCCCTTCTCCCAGCCGAGGTGGCGCCCCAGCACGAACGGCCGCACGCATCCCTCCGGCGTCTCCGAGAGGTGGGCCAGGACCTCGTAGTCCGGGCCCGACATCCCGCACCGGGTCCGGAGACGGCGGTCGAGGAACTCGGCGAGGTCGACCTGCATCGCCATGAGGCCGCGCCAGGCCCGCTCCTCGCGCTCGTCCAGCCACCGCGTCTCGGCCACACCACCAGCGTAGAGCCTGGTTGACGTGTGAACCAACCCGGCCTAGCGTCTGGTTAACACGTGAACCATCGAGGAGGAGACCGAGGATGAAGATCGTGACGATCGGCCGGGGAAGCATCGGGGGCGGGCTGGCCCGCCTGTGGCGCGAGGCGGGCCACGACGTCGACGAGCTGGGCCGGGACGGCGGTGACGTGTCGGACGCGGACGTCGTCCTCGTCGCGGTGCCCGGCGACCAGGTCTCCCCCGCCCTGGCGAAGGTCAGCGGCCTGGCCGGGAAGACCGTCGTCGACGCGACGAACGTCTTCCCCGCGCGGGCGGGCGACGTCCCGTCGAACGCCGAGGAGGTCAAGGCCGTCACCGGCGGACCGGTGGCCAAGAGCTTCAACATGAACTACGCGAGCCTGTTCGACCGCGTGCGCGAGCAGCGGGTCCGGCCGAGCAACTGGTACGTCGCCGACGACGAGGCCGTCGACGTCACCGAGACGCTGATCCGCGACGCCGGCTACGAGCCGGTGCGCGTCGGGGACCTGTCGCGCGCCCGGGACTTCGAGGGCGCGGTGTGGCTGCTGCTCGGCGCCACGCCGCCGGGCGGTGTCTTCTACCGGTTCGCCGTGCCCGGCGAGCTCTGAGCGCCCTCAGCGCTGGGCGCGGGCGGAGGCGTAGAGGCACACGGCGGCCGCCGTCGCCAGGTTGAGGCTCTCCGCGCGGCCGTGGATGGGGACGCGGACGCGGTGGTCGGCCGCGGCGGCGGTGTGCTCGTCGAGGCCGTGGGCTTCGCTGCCGAAGAGCCAGGCCGTGGGGCCGCGCAGGAGGGCGTCCGCGCCGGCGTCGAGGACCGTCGCGCCGTCGCCGGCCGCGGCGAGCAGGGTCAGACCGCGCTCCCGGAGCGCGGTGACGACGACGTCGACGTCGCGCTCGGCGGCCAGGGGGACGTGGAAGAGGCTCCCCATCGTCGAGCGCACGCACTTGCCGTTGTGCGGGTCGACGGCGTCACCGGCCAGCACGACGGCGTCGGCGCCCGCGGCGTCGCTCGTGCGGATGACCGTGCCCGCGTTGCCGGGGTCGGCGACGCCGACGAGCACCGTGACCAGCCGGGGCGCGGCACCGAGGGCCTGGTCGAGCCCGACGGTGACCGTCGAGCACACGGCGGCCACGCCCTGCGGGGTGACGGTGTCCGAGAGGCCGGCCGCGGCCTTGTCGGTCACGCGGGCGACGCGGACGTCGAGCGCCCTCGCCCGGTCCTCCAGCGCGGGGTCCCGGTCGGCGACGGCGTCGGTGAGGAAGAGGTCGTACAGGCGGCCCGGGCCCTCCTCGGCCCAGGTCAGCGCCTCGTGCACGGGCCGGACGCCCTCGACGAGGAACCGCCCGGCCTCGACACGCGCCGCGCGCCGCAGCAGCTTGCGAGCTGCCGCGACGCGCGGCGTGCGTTCGGTGAGGAGCGCCTGGCTCAGGCCGCGCTGTCCTTCTTGTTCGGGTCGGCCGGGACCGCGGCGCGGGCGACCTCGACCAGCGCGGTGAACGCGGCCGGGTCGGACACAGCGATCTCCGCGAGGTTCTTGCGGTCGACCTCGACGCCCGCGAGCTTCAGCCCCTGCATGAACCGGTTGTAGGTCATGTCGTTGGCGCGGGCCGCCGCGTTGATGCGGGTGATCCACAGCTGCCGGAAGTCGCCCTTGCGCTGCTTGCGGTCCCGGTAGGCGTAGGTCAGCGAGTGGAGCGTCTGCTCCTTGGCCTTGCGGTAGAGCCGGGAGCGCTGACCGCGGTAGCCGCTGGCCATCTCCAGGGTGGTGCGACGCTTCTTCTGCGCGTTGACCGCGCGCTTCACGCGTGCCACGTGGTCCTGCCTTCGATCTGATCAGGGAGCGGACGAGCGTCCGCCCGGGGTGGGTCGGCGGGGCCGGTAGGTGGTCAGAGTCCGCCGAGCAGGCGCTTCACGCGCCCGGCGTCCTGCGGCGCGACGTTCTCGTTGCCGGAGAGCTCACGGGTCTTGTGGCTGGACTTCTTCTCCAGCAGGTGGCGCTTGCCCGCCTTCTCGCGCAGCAGCTTGCCGGACCCGGTCACCTTGATGCGCTTCTTGGCGCCGCTGTGGGTCTTGTTCTTCGGCATGTCCAGTCCTTGGGTTCCTCGTGCGGAGCCGGGGCTCCGGAGCCGATGGTCGAGCTCCGCTGCGCTCCGTCTCCTGCCGGGGGTGGTCGACGTCCGCGCTGTCGCTCGGGGAGCGACGGTACGGGCGCCCGGGTACCCGGCCGCGCCCACCCCGGGGGCGGGTGCGGCCGGTCGTGCGCCAGCTCAGCCGGCCGGCTCGGGGGCCGGCTCCGCTGCTTCCTGCTGGGATTCCTGGTTGGCGCGCGGGGCCTTCTGCGGCTTCTTGTTCGGCGCCAGGACCATCGTCATGTTGCGGCCGTCCTGCTTCGGCGTGGCCTCGACGTAGCCCAGCTCACCGACGTCCTCGGCGAGGCGCTGCAGCAGGCGGAAGCCCAGCTCCGGGCGCGACTGCTCGCGGCCGCGGAACATGATGGTGACCTTGACCTTGTGACCCTGCCCGAGGAAGCGGGTCACGTGACCCTTCTTCGTCTCGTAGTCGTGCGGGTCGATCTTCGGCCGGAGCTTCTGCTCCTTGATCACCGTCTGCTGCTGGTTGCGCCGCGACTCGCGGGCCTTCTGCGCGCTCTCGTACTTGAACTTGCCGTAGTCCATGAGCTTGCAGACCGGCGGGCGGGCCTGGGCGGCCACCTCGACCAGGTCGAGGTCGGCCTCGCGGGCCAGGCGCAGAGCGTCCTCGATACGGACGATCCCGACCTGCTCCCCGTTGGGGCCGACCAGTCGCACCTCGGGAACGCGGATGCGCTCGTTGATGCGGGTCTCTGTGCTGATGAGCTCTCCTCGGGTCCGTGACTGTGTCGCTGCGACCCGGCACCCGGAGCCCCGATGAACGTCGGGCCCCGCGCCATGCCTGGCGTCGGGGCCCACGGTCGACCGATCCGGCGTCCCACCTGCACGGACACCTCCGCCGCGGGACTCGCCCGAGGCGGCTGGACCGGACCCGCTCACCTGGACGGCGGACGGGTGGGAGCCGGGGCTCCACTTGCCGCTCGACGGACGCGCTGCACCCACCGAGCTGGTCGCTCGAGGTGTAACGCTACCACTGCCCTGCGGTGTTCCTTGCCGTCGCCCCGGGATCGGGCGCGGTGGGCGTCAGCCGGCCTTCTTCGCGCGGCTCTTGCGGACGGGGCCGGCGTCGGGCTCGACGAGCTTGGTCAGGAACTGGCCCGTGTAGCTCTCGGGCACCGCCGCGATCTGCTCCGGCGTGCCCTGGGCGACGACGGTGCCGCCGTTGTTGCCGCCCTCGGGACCCATGTCGACGACCCAGTCGGACACCTTGATGACGTCGAGGTTGTGCTCGATGACGAGCACGGTGTTGCCCTTGTCGACCAGGCCGTTGATCACGCCGAGCAGCTTGCGGATGTCCTCGAAGTGCAGGCCGGTGGTGGGCTCGTCGAGGATGTAGAGCGTCCGCCCGGCGGAGCGCTTCTGCAGCTCGGACGCCAGCTTCACCCGCTGCGCCTCGCCGCCCGAGAGCGTCGGGGCCGGCTGGCCGAGCCGGACGTAGCCCAGGCCCACCTCGGTGAGCGTCTGCAGGTGACGGTGGATCGCGCCGATCGGCTTGAAGAACTCGGCGGCCTCCTCGATCGGCATGTCGAGGACCTCGGCCACGTTCTTGCCCTTGTAGTGCACCTCGAGGGTCTCGCGGTTGTACCGCGCGCCCTTGCAGACCTCGCACGGCACGTACACGTCGGGCAGGAAGTTCATCTCGATGCGGATCGTGCCGTCGCCCGCACACGCCTCGCAGCGCCCGCCCTTGACGTTGAACGAGAAGCGCCCGGGCCCGTAGCCGCGCACCTTCGCCTCGTTGGTGGCGGCGAAGAGCTTGCGCATGTGATCCCACACGCCGGTGTAGGTCGCCGGGTTGGACCGTGGCGTGCGCCCGATCGGCGACTGGTCGACCCGGACCAGCTTGTCGAGGTGCTCCGTGCCGGTGACCCGGGTGTGGCGGCCCGGGACCTGGCGGGCCTTGTTCAGCTTGTTGGCCAGCACCGTGGCCAGGATGTCGTTGACCAGCGTCGACTTGCCCGACCCGGACACCCCGGTGATCGACACGAGGCAGCCCAGGGGGAACGAGACGTCGACGTCGTGCAGGTTGTGCTCGCGGGCGCCGATGACGCTGACCTGCCGCTTCTTGTCGACCGGGCGCCGGATCCGCGGCACCGGGATCTCCTCCCGGCCCGCGAGGTAGGCACCGGTCAGCGACTCCTCGCTCCGCTCGAGCCCGGCGACCGGCCCGGAGTAGACGACCTTCCCGCCGTGCTCGCCGGCGCCCGGACCGATGTCGACCACCCAGTCGGACGCCCGCACGGTGTCCTCGTCGTGCTCGACGACGATGAGGGTGTTGCCGAGGTCGCGCAGCCGGGACAGCGTGTCGATCAGCCGCCGGTTGTCGCGCTGGTGCAGCCCGATCGAGGGCTCGTCGAGGACGTAGAGCACGCCGACGAGACCGGACCCGATCTGCGTCGCCAGCCGGATGCGCTGGGCCTCGCCGCCGGAGAGCGTGGCCGCGGCGCGCGCCAGCGACAGGTAGTCGAGCCCGACGTCGAGGAGGAACCCCAGCCGGGCACCGATCTCCTTGAGCACGGCGCCGGCGATGACCTGCTCGCGGTGGCCGAGGACGAGGCCCGTCATGAACGCGGCGCAGTCGGCCACCGACAGCGCGCAGACCTCGGCGATCGAGCGGTCGCCGAGGGTCTCGTGCCGCAGCGTCACGGCGAGGATCTCCGGCTTGAGGCGCGTGCCTCCGCACGCCGGGCACGGCACGTCGCGCATGTAGCCCTCGTAGCGCTCGCGGGCGCTGTCGGACTCGGCCTGGTCGAGCCGGCGCTCGAGGAACGGCACCACGCCCTCGAACGAGGCGTAGTACGAGCGCTCGCGGCCGTAGCGGTTGCGGTAGCGCACGTGCACCTGGTCTTCCGAACCGTGCAGCACCGCCTTCTGGACCCGCGCCGGCAGCTTGCGCCACGGGGTGTCCATGCGGAAGCCGACCTGCTCGGAGAGCGCGGTGAGCAGCCGCGTGAAGTACTCGGCGGACTGCCCGATCGCCCAGGGCGCGATGGCACCGTCGGCGAGCGAGAGCTCGTCGTCGGGCACCAGCAGCTCGGGGTCGACCTCCTTCTTGATGCCCAGCCCGACGCACGTCGGGCACGCGCCGTAGGGCGAGTTGAAGGAGAAGGCGCGGGGCTCGAGGTCGTCGACCTGGAGCTGGTGGCCGTTGGGGCAGGCCATGCGCTCGGAGAACCGGCGCTCGCGGTCCGGGTCGTCGTCGGGGAGGTCGACGAAGTCGAGCACGAGGATGCCCTCGGCCAGGCGCAGCGCGGTCTCGACCGAGTCGGTGAGGCGCTGCTTGGCGCTGGACTTCACCGACAGGCGGTCGACCACCACCGCGATGTCGTGCTTCTCCTGCTTCTTCAGCGTCGGCGGCTCGGAGAGCGGATACACCGTGCCGTCGACCAGCACGCGGGAGTAGCCCTGGCCCTGGAGCTGGCTGAACAGGTCGACGTACTCGCCCTTGCGCCCGCGGATCACCGGCGCGAGGACCTGGAACCGCCGGCCGGGCTCCATCTCGAGCACCTGGTCGACGATCTGCTGCGGCGTCTGCTTCGAGATGATCTCGCCACACGTCGGGCAGTGCGGCGTGCCGGCCCGGGCGTAGAGCAGGCGCAGGTAGTCGTAGACCTCGGTGATGGTCCCCACGGTCGAGCGCGGGTTGCGGCTCGTGGACTTCTGGTCGATCGAGACCGCGGGCGAGAGGCCCTCGATGAAGTCGACGTCGGGCTTGTCCATCTGCCCCAGGAACTGGCGCGCGTACGCCGAGAGCGACTCGACGTAGCGCCGCTGGCCCTCGGCGAAGATCGTGTCGAACGCCAGGCTCGACTTGCCGGATCCGGACAGCCCGGTGAACACGACCAGGCTGTCGCGGGGCAGGTCGAGGTCGACGCCCGTGAGGTTGTGCTCACGGGCGCCCTGGACGACGAGACGATCGACCACGTGCGGGGCCTCCTGGCTCGGGGCGAGACGCGCCGGGGTTCGGAACACACGCCATCGGATGCCTCGTCCCCCGGTGCACTCCATGCTAGGAGCGACCCCCGACAACGGCCGGGCCGCCCGCGGTCGGGGCGCCGGACGGGGTGCGACGGACGACGAGCACCGGGCGGCGGGGAGGGCGTCGCGACGGTCGCGTGACCGCTGCGCCGGTCGTCGCAACGTCGGCACCGGTCCCGGTGTTCCCGCCGCCCGGTCCGTGGGGGTCCGGACGGGCTCGGGCGTCTCGGCGTGGTGATCAGGAGCGCGTGGTGCACGCCGCCCGCGGCGCGCGGGTGGACAGCGCGCCCGTGATCTCCGGGGGCGGGCGCTCACATGATCAGCAGCGCGAAACGCACCTCGACGGCGCCGGCGAGGTGCCTATCGCACTGGTGATCGCGGGTAGCGGCGCGCGTACCAGGTCGGCGGTTCGCCGAAGAGGTCGGTGAAGTCGCGCGACAGGTGGCCCTGGTCGGCGTACCCCAGGGTCGCGGCGAGGTCCGCCCAGTCGACCTCCGGCCCGCCCGTCTCCAGGCGCTCGACGACCTCCTGGAGCCGGTAACGGCGGATCACCCACTTCGGGCTGGGCCCGACGTGCTCGGCGAACAGGCGCTGCAGGGTCCGCATCCCCAGCCCGGCCGCCGCGGCGAGGCGGTCGACCCGCGCGATCGTCGGGTCGGCGGCGACGTGCGCGACCAGCTCCCCCGCCTCCCGGGCCGCCGCACCGGGACCGTCGGCGGGCCGTCGCGCGCGCAGCCAGGCGCCCATGTCCCCGCACCAGACGCCGCCGAGGCCCGGGACGTCGGCCGCGTCCAGCTCGCGGTCGACCAACCGCCCGACGGGGCGGTCGGCCCACGCCCGGAACACGCCGGGCCGGAACGCCGCGCCGACGACCGAGTCCCGGCCGACGAGCTCGCGCACCATGTGCCGGCTGCGCGGCCCGACGACACGGGGTCCGCCGTATCCCGCCTCCGGCGCGGCAGCTCCGCTGTGCTGCGTGCCGCCTCCGATGACCGAGATGTGCACCTGCGGCAGCGGGACGATCTTCTGAGCGTAGGGCTCGGCGTAGTCCCACGACGCCGTCCAGATCCGCTCGACCCACGGCGCGAGGTCCGGGTCCGGCTCGTGCACGGCGATCCGCTGCGCCGTGCGCCAGTGCCCGCCGAGCTCGCGGGGATCGCGCTCGTCCACGGTGTCGCGTTCCTCCATGACCGGCCGACCGGACCTCACTAGCGTCCTCGCCGTGTTCCCCGACTTCGCGGCCCGCCCGCACCTCATCGTCGCCGCTGCCGCCCCGCACGAGGAGCTCGTCGCCGACGCCGCCGGCGACCCCGACGCGCCCGTGCCCTGCGAGGGCTGGACCGTCCGCGACCTCGGCGAGCACCTGCTCACCTGGACGCCGGTCCTCGCCGGCGCCGGCCGCGGCACCCCGCCCGAGCCCACGTCCCGCGCCCTCGGCGACGACTGGCCCACCGTCCTCGGCGCCGAGCGCGACGACCTCGTCGCCGTCTGGAGCGACCCGCGGTCCTGGACGGGCACGACCACGATGACCAGCTCGGAGATCCCGTCCGCGGTGGTCGGCACGATGGCGCTCTGCGAGCTCGTGCTGCACGGCTGGGACCTCGCGACGGGGATGAACCGGCCCGTGACGTGGGACGACGCCCTGCTCGCGGAGGTGCACGAGGCGCTCACCCAGCTGACCCCGCTCGGCCGGCAGATGGGTGCCTTCGGGCCGGCCGTCGACGTCGCCCCGGACGCGCCGCTGCTCGACAGGGTCGTGGCGCTGGCCGGCCGCGATCCGTCCCGGACGCCCTGACGGGCACCATGGAGCCATGAGCGGTATCGACCCGGCGGACCTGGCGCGGTTGCGGTCGCGCTCGGGCTGGAGCGGCGAGCGCCCCGAGTGCCGGCACCGCGAGGTGGTGATGGCCGAGGACGAGCTCCCGCGCTGCGAGAGCTGCGGCGAGGCCCTGAGCCCGGACGCGTTGCGCCGCGCCGGCCACAAGCCGGTGCGGCCCTGACGCCACTAGGCTCCCGGCCGTGGACCTCCTCGACGACTACACCGGCCACGTCGAGCCCGGCGGCCCCGCCGCCCGGCGCGACCTGAAGGACGTCTCGATCACCAAGGTGTCGGTCGGGCCGATGGACAACAACGCCTACCTGCTGGTCGACCACGGCTCCGGCGAGGCGCTGCTGATCGACGCCGCCAACGAGACCGACCGCCTGCTCGACACCGTCGACACGGTCGCCGACCGCGGCAAGGTGACGAGCCTCGCGACCACCCACAAGCACTGGGACCACATCCAGTCCCTGGAGGACGCGGTGCGCGCCCTCTCCCCCGCCACCTACGCCGGGGAGGCCGACGCCCCCGAGCTGCCGGTGGCCCCGGACCACACCGTCGGCGACGGCGACTCCGTGCGGTTCGGCGGCGCGCAGGTCGAGATCATCCATCTCGATGGCCACACCCCCGGCTCGATCGCGCTGCTCTACCGCGACCCGGACGGTGCGGGGCACCTGTTCACCGGCGACTCGCTCTTCCCCGGCGGTCCGGGCAAGACCGCGGGGCCCGCCGAGTTCGCGTCGCTGATGGACGACCTCGAGGCGAAGGTGTTCGGGCAGCTCGGCGACGACACGCACGTGTACCCGGGTCACGGCGACGACACGACGCTCGGTGCCGAGCGCCCGAAGCTCTCCGAATGGCGCGAGCGCGGCTGGTGACCCCGCTCCGGTCGTCCGCGTGACGCCGACGCTGCGGTGGGCCGGCCTGGCCTGCGCCGCAGCGCTCGTCGTCGCCTGGCTCGTCGTCGTGGGGGTGTCCGCGATGCCCCGGGCGGGGCCGTCGGTGCTCGACGACCCGCCCCGCCTGCGCGCGGTGGGCGTCGCGACGCTGCGCCCCGAGGTCCTGGCCGTGGTCCCGCACGACCCGACGGCGTACACCGAGGGCCTCGAGATCGACGGCGACGCGGTGCTGGAGGGCACCGGGCTGACCGGGCGCTCCCAGCTCCGCGCGCTCGACCCGGTCACGGGCGCGGTCCGTCGCGCCGAGCCGCTGCCGCCGGCGGTCTACGGGGAGGGCGTCACCGCGTCCCCGACGACGCTCTGGCAGCTGACCTACCGCGACGGGATCGCCTACGAGCGCGACCCCGCGACGTGGGCGATCCGGCGCACCGTCCCGCTCGAGCGCGAGGGTTGGGGTGCGTGCCACGACGGGACGCGCGTGGTCACGAGCGACGGCACCGACGAGCTGGTGTTCCGCGACCCGGCCTCCTTCGCGCCGGTCGGCACGGTGCGGGTGACGGCCGCCGACGTGCCGGTGGACCGGCTCAACGAGCTCGAGTGCACCGCCGACGGCGTGTGGGCGAACGTCTGGCACACCGACCGCCTCGTCCTTATCGACCCGGGCTCGGGGCGGGTCACCGCGGTCGTCGACGCCGCCGGCCTGCTCCGGCCCGGGCAGCGCCCGGACGACCCCGAGGCCGTGCTCAACGGCATCGCCGCCGTGCCGGGGACCGATCAGTTCCTGCTGACCGGCAAGTACTGGCCCTCGATGTTCCGGGTGCGCTTCGTCCCGTCCTGACTCAGCCGGTGCGGCAGTCCGCCGCCTCGGACGGGATGCGCGGGTACCGGTAGGACGTGCGCTCCCACGCGCCGGTGAGGTTCTCCCAGAACCGCGCGGCGGTGAGGGGCTCCCGGACCGAAGCCAGCATCTCCTGGGTGCGGGGGCAGGCGACGGCGGCCCGGGCCGCCGCGAGCTCGCCGGGGTCGAGCCACTGCGGATCGGTGACGCCGGCGTCGGCGAGGTCCCAGTACGGCGGCAGCTCCTTGTCGTGACCGATCCGGCCGTCGGGCACGCTCGTCGAGTGCGCGGCCAGCGGGTTGGTCAGACCGACCGCGTCGTGCACACGGACGTCGAGCGGGGCCAGCTCGCCGGTGACACCGAGATTGAGCCAGACGATCGTCGACGGGACGCCGGGGGCCTCGCGGAACAGCGACCAGTCGTCCTGTGCCCCGCGCAGCACGAACGTGCCGGGCGGCGCCGCGGCGACCGTCGCCGCGCCGTCGGGGGCGACGGGGTGCCCGAGGTAGTCGTCGGTGGTGATCGGGTGCGGCGAGCGCGTGATGTTCACGTAGTACATGCGCTCGTTGGCGATGAAGTTCGGGCCGAGCTCCTCGCCGTAGTCGGGACGCAGCCCGGCCACGCAGACGAGCGCCCACACGCCCAGCACCATGAGCGCCGGCAGGAGGTCGCGGCGCAGCGGGACCGCCAGGACGGGCAGCACCAGGCAGAACAGCGCCGGCAGCAGCATCCGCGCGTGCATGAAGTCGCCGCCGACGCGCGTGACGTAGAGGGTCAGCAGCAGGGCGGCGACCGGCGGCGCGGCGGCGACGGCCAGGGTCGTCGGGCGTCGCGCGGGGCCCGTCCCCCGGGACGGCGACCCGAGGGCCAGGGCCATGCCCACCACCGCGAGGACCGCGAGCGGGACCCACAGCACGTAGGTCCCGACGAGGTCGTCGAGATAGTGCAGGCCCTGCTCCCACCGGGGGGCGGACGCCTCCTTGGCGAGCGCGGTCGAGGGCACGAGCAGGCCGTAGTAGCCCGCCCGGAAGATCTCGTACGCAACGGGCAGCGCCACGGCCGCGCCGGCGAGCCCGGCGAGGCGCCACCAGCCGTGCCGCGCCTCGATCGCGACCACGACGACGGCCATCACCAGCGCCACCAGGGCCAGGTCCGGCCGCACGAGCGGGGCGAGACCCAGCACGACCGCGAGCCACCAGGCCTCCCGTGGCCGGCCCGGGTCGAGCCGGCGCACCAGCAGCCACCACGTGAGGCCGAGCCAGCCGATGATCAGCCCGGTCTCGAGCCCGGAGGTCCCGAAATCCCAGAACGGCGGCATCGCCACGACCAGCAGAGCGCCGAACGGGACCATCCGCGGCGGCGCACCGAACAGCCGGCGGGCACCGTCGAGCCCGAGCGCGAGCCCGGCGACGGACAGGACCAGGCCCAGGACGACGGCGGCCCAGTTCAGCACCTGGCCCGGCAGCAGCCCGGGCAGGGCGAGCAGCGCGGTCCACAGGGTCGAGGTGTTGGCCTCGACGCGCTCGCCGGCGTTGAACACCGGCCCCTGGCCGGCGGCGAGCTGGCGGACCGTCCGCAGCACGATGAGGCCGTCGTCGCTGATCCAGCGCCGGTGCCACACGAGGACGGCGAAGACGGCCGTCGTGGCGCCCAGCGCGACGAGGTTCCAGCGGGTCGGTGCACGGTCGTCCGCGCGCGGGATCGACGAGACGGCGTCCGCCGTCGCCCTCGGTTCGATCACCGCGCTGATGAGTCCGCCCCCGCCGCCCGACCAGGACAGACATGCAACCACACGCCTCGGTGACCGCTGTCACGAGGTCCACCGTCCGCCCTGGGCACACGGCGTTCGGGGACGCCGCCGCCACGTTGATCACTCGTTCGGGCGAACGGCGCTAACACCCGGTGGCGTCGCGCCGATCGAGCAGTGACAGGTCGGATCGCATCGCTCGGGGGCCAGGTATGTCCGTGCAGGAACGCACGCCGCAGCAAGGGAAGTCGCGCACGATCCTCGGGATCGTGGCGGCCGTCGTCATCGTGGTCGTCCTGCTGCTCGCCCTCGCCCTGACCGGCGTCGCGCGCGGCCTGTTCGCGAAAGACGTCGATCGGGTGGTGCGCAACGACGTGGACGCGAGCGGGCTGGTCGCGACGCTCGTCTCGTACCCCGACTCCTTCCGCGGCTCCACGCTCGCGCAGGGCCAGGTGGACCTCCAGGTGCAGATCGACCAGGCCGCGCTCACCGGCGGCGACCCGGCGGCGCGGCCCGCCACGGTGGTCGTGCGCAACTACAGCTGCCCCGGCGCCGACAGCGCCGCCGCGGACGCGGTGCTGACCATCCAGGGCGCCGACGCCGCGCACGTCGCGGCGCGCCCGGCCGAGGCGGGCGGCGGGGTCGCCCTCACCGGCGCCTTCGAGATCACGGCCGTGGCGCCGGTCCGGCCCGCCGTGCAGGTGCCGGCCGGCACCGACCCGGTGGCCCAGTGCCGGATCGACCTGGTCGCGCGCTGACCCACCCCGCTCCCGTTCCCGGATCGTGATCGCAGATGACGGTGCACGGCGGTACCCCGCCGTGCGCCGTCCGGGGAACGCTCGGTCGTCCGGGTGGACGACGTGACGGGAGCGCGACGATGCGCGAGGACATCTCTTTCGACGCCGACGGTGTGACGCTGCGGGGCTGGTTCTACGCGCCGGACGGCGCCGACGCGAACGGCGGCCACCCGTGCGTGGTCATGGCGCACGGCTTCTCCGCGGTCAAGGAACAGCACCTCGACGACTACGCGGAGGTCTTCGCCGCCGCCGGGCTGGCGTGCGTCGTCTACGACAACCGCGGGTTCGGCGCGTCGGACGCCGCACCCGGCAGGCCGCGCCAGGAGATCGACCCCTGGGAGCAGATCCGCGACTACCAGCACGCCGTCACCTACGCGCAGAGCCGCGACGACGTCGACGCCGACCGGATCGGCGCCTGGGGCTCGAGCTACTCGGGTGGTCACGTCTACGTCCTCGGCGCGATCGACCGGCGCGTCAAGGCCGTGTCCGGGCAGGCCCCGCTCGTCTCCGGACGCCGCGGGTTCGAGTCGCTCGTGCGCATCGACGCGTGGGGCCCGACGTGGGAGGCCTTCGCCGCCGACCGCCTCGAGCGCGCCCGCGGTGGTGAGCCGGCGATGATGCCCGTCGTCACCGAGGACCCGACCGCACCGGCCGCGCTGCCGACCCCGGACTCCTACGAGTGGTTCACCCGTACCCAGCGCGACCGCGCGCCGTCGTGGCGCAACGAGGTGACGCTGCGCTCGGTCGAGCTGCTCCAGGGCTATGAGCCCCGGGCGTTCCTCCCCCTCATCTCGCCGACGCCGGTGCAGATGGTCGTCACACCGAACGACCGGCTCATCGCGGGCGAGCTCGCCGCGGCGGCCTACGAGACCGCCGTCCACCCGAAGAAGATCGTCATCGTGCCGGGCGGCCACTTCGACGCCTACACCGGACCGGGCTTCGAAATCAGCTCCGCGGCGGCGCGCGACTGGTTCGTCGAGCACCTGCGGGTCGGCAAGGCCGGTTAGCGCGCGGCGATCTCCCCGGAGATCGCCTCGGCGTGCTCGACGACCATCGGCGCGCAGCGTTCCCGCAGCTCGTCGGCCGACAGCCGCGCCGCGTTGACCGAGACGTTGAGCGCGGCGATGGTCCGTCCCCGGTGGCGCACGCCCGCCGCCACCGACCGCACGCCCTCCTCCCGCTCGCCGTCGATCAGCGAGAACCCGTCCCGGCGCACCTGCCCGAGCACCTCGCGCAGGCGTGCCGGGTCGGTGACGGTGTGCGCGGTGAGCGGGCGCAGCTCGACGGCGTCCAGGTAGGCGTCGAGCTCGTCGTCGGGCAGGGCCGCGAGCAGCACCCGCCCGAGCGAGGTCGGGTAGGCGGGCAGCCGCGAGCCGACGTTGAGCGTGATCGCGACGCTGCGGGGGCTCGGCACCCGCGCGAGGTAGACGATCTCGGTGCCGTCGAGGGCGGCGAGCGACGACGACTCCTGCAACGTCGTCGAGAGGCTGCGCATGTGCACCTCCGCGGTCTCCCACCACGGCGCCGACGACAGGTAGCCGTACCCGAGCCGCAGCACCCGCGGCGTGAGCCGGAACCGGCGGTCGCGCTCCTCGGCGTACCCGAGGCGGCGCAGCGTCAGCAGGATGCGGCGCGACGTGGCGCGGGTGAAGCCGGTCAGCTCGGCGACCCGGCTGACGGACAGCTCCGGGTGCTCGGCGGAGAACACCGTGAGCACCTGCAGCGCCTTGTCCACGGAGTCGATGACGTCCGGATCCTCGCGGGACACGGCGCCAGTCTCGCACCGGCGGCGCGCCTGACCCTTGACAACCGCGGCGCGCGCCCGCCACGGTCGTGTGCGCCCATCGCACAAATGTACGTCAGTCGTACACGGTGACAGCGAGGTCCCCGATGTCGGTCCGCTCGATCGTCCGCAGCGCCTTCACGACGAAGCTCTACATGACCGTCCTCGTCGCGATCGTCGCCGGCGCCGCGCTCGGGCTGCTCGCACCGGGCGTGGGGGCCGCGCTCGAGCCGATCGGCACCGGGTTCATCGCCCTGATCCAGATGCTCATCGCGCCGGTGGTGTTCTGCACGATCGTCACCGGCGTCGCGTCGGCGGGCGAGCTCACGTCGGTCGGGCGGATCGGGGTGAAGGCCCTCGTCTACTTCGAGGTCGTCACCACGCTCGCGCTGATCGTCGGGCTCGTCGTCATGGACGTGTTCCGTCCCGGCGACGGCGTGAACGCCCGCCCGGACGCGCTGCGCCTGTCCGGGAGCGCCGCGCAGTACGTGGCCCAGGGCGAGGGCGGGCACTGGTACGACTTCCTCGTCGACATCATCCCGAGCGGCGTCGTCAACGCCTTCACCGAGGGCAACGTCCTGCAGGTCCTCCTGGTGTCGATCCTGTTCGCGATCGCGGTCAAGGCCATGGGACCCCGCGGCCACGGCATCGTCACGGCCGTCCAGAAGATCGGCGACGCGACCTTCGGCATGATCCGCCTGGTCATGTACACGGCGCCGCTGGGCGCCTTCGGCGCGATGGCGTACACGACGGGCAAGTTCGGGGCGTCGACGCTGGTGAGCCTGGGGAACTTCGTCCTGCTGTTCTGGGTCACCGGCATCGTGTTCAGCCTCGTGGTGTTCGGGGTGCTGGCCCGGCTGTGCGGGCTGCGCGTCCTGCGCCTCTACCGCTACTTCCGCGACGAGCTGCTGATCACCCTGGGCACCTCGAACTACGAGGTCGTCATGCCCGCGCTGCTGCGCAAGCTCACCCACCTCGGCGCGCCCCGGCGGATCGTCGGGCTGGTCGTGCCCTCGGGCTACGCCTTCAACGGCGACGGCGTCTGCCTCTACCTCGGGTTCGCCTCGCTGTTCATCGCGCAGGCGTTCGGCGTCGAGCTCTCGCTCTGGCAGCAGATCGCGCTGCTCGCGGTCTTCCTGGTCACCTCGAAGGGCAGCGCGGGCGTCGCGGGCGCCGGGTTCGTCATCCTCGCCGCCACCCTGAGCACCACCGGGATCGTGCCCGTCGTCGGCATCATGCTGATCATCGGTGTCGACCGCTTCCTGTCCACCATGCGCGGGCTGGTGAGCCTGTCCGGGCAGATCCTCGGCAGCCTGGTCGTCGCGCGGTGGGAGAACGGGCTCGACGTCGACCGGGCCCGCGCGGTCCTGCGCGGCGAGGACGTCCCGGAGATCCCCGAGGACGCCGGCGAGGAGACCGGGCCCGCGGAGCGCACCCCGGCACCGGCCGCGGTCGCCACCTGAGGAACCACCACCGAAGACGAGGAGGAAGATGCCCCGCCTGGAGTACGTCGGCCCGGACGCGCTGACCGGACCCGACGCGGAGATCGCCGGACGGATCGTCGCCCGCCGCGGCGGGACGCTCACCCCGCTCGACCGGATGCTGCTGCACAGCCCCCCGATCGCCGACGGGTGGAACGACCTGCTCGGCGCCGTCCGCAGCGGCGGGACGCTCGGCGGCGACGTCCGCGAGCTCGCCGTCCTGCGCATCGCCGCCCTCAACGGCGCCGACTACGAGTGGCACGCCCACGAGCCGCTCGGCCGGGCCGCGGGACTGGGCGACGACGACGTCGCCGTCCTGCGCGGCGAGCGCGACCCCGCGGCCCTGACGCCCCGGCGTGCGGCGGCGCTGGCCTACACCGAAGCCATGACCCGTGACGTCGCCGTCCCCGACGAGGTCTTCGCCGGGCTCCGGGAGCACTTCGACGACCGCGAGATCGTCGAGCTGACGGTCACCGTCGGCGCGTACAACCTGGTGTCCCGCTTCCTCGTCGCCCTGCAGGTCGGCGACGAGCGCCGGGACGCGGCGTGAGCGGACGTCTGGCCGGCAAGGTCGCGGTCGTCACCGGGGCCGGGAGCGTCGGCGACGGCTGGGGCAACGGCCGGGCCACGGCGGTCGCCTTCGCCCGCGAGGGCGCGCGGGTGCTCGCGGTGGACCGTGACCGGGAGGCGCTCGACGCCACCCTCGCCCTCGTCGAGGCCGGCACGGTGGCCGCGCACGTCGCGGACGTGACCGCGTCGGACGAGGTCGCCGCGACGATCGCGGCCGCCGAGGACTGGTTCGGCGGTCTCGACGTGCTCGTCAACAACGTCGGCGGGTCCCGCGCCGGCGGGGTCGCCGAGCTCGACGAGGACGTGTGGGCGGCGCAGCTCGACGTCAACCTCTCGACGGCCTACCTGGGCTGCCGCCACGCGGTCCCGGCCCTGCGCCGGCGCGGCGGGGGCGCGATCGTCAACGTCGCCTCCACCTCCGGGCTGCGCTGGACCGGGTCGGCCCAGGCCGGGTACGCCGCGGCGAAGGCCGGCGTCGTGCAGCTCTCGCGGGTCACGGCCGTGCAGTACGCGCCCGAGGGCATCCGCGTGAACACGGTCGTGCCCGGGCAGCTGCACACCCCGATGGTCGAGGCGCGCCTCGCCGGCCAGCGCGCGGGCGGGGACGTCGACGCCCTGCTCGCCGCGCGGCTCGCCCGCATCCCGCTCGGGTTCATGGGCGACGGGCGCGACACCGCGGCCGCCGCCCTGTTCCTCGCCTCCGACGAGGCCCGCTTCGTGACCGGCACCGAGATCGTCGTCGACGGCGGCATGACCGCCCGGTGCGACTGACGCGAGGAGACCCGATGACCACGGTCGTCCCCGACGCCCGCAACCCCGGGCCGCACCCCGACCCGCACGCCCCGTCGTGGGCCCCGCCGAGCGGCGCCTGCGACGCCCACTGCCACGTCTTCGGCCCGGTCGCGCGGTTCCCCTACGCCGACGACCGCACCTTCACCCCGCCCGAGGCGCCGCTGGCGGACCTGCAGGCGCGGCACCGCCTCCTCGGCCTCGAGCGCGCGGTGATCGTCCAGTCGGCGGTGCACGGCACCGACCACGCCGCGCTGCTCGCCGCGCTCGAGGAGGGAGCCGGTCGCTACCGGGGCGTGGCGCTGATCCGGCCCGACACGCTGCCGGCCGAGGTCGCCCGTCTCCACGACGCGGGGGTCCGCGGCGCCCGGCTGCACTTCACCCCGCACCTCGGGGCCGCTCCGTCGCCCGAGGACATCACCGCGATCGTGCGCCTCGTCGCTCCCCACGGGTGGCACCTCGCCCTGCACGTCGCGGGCGACGGGATCGCCGAGCATGCCGACCTCGTGCGCTCGCTGCCGGTGCGGGTGGTGGTCGACCATCTCGCGCGGGTCGACCTGGCGGCGGGCCCGGACTCCCCCGCGGTCACCGCGCTGCGGCGCCTGCTCGACACCGGCGACGTGTGGGTCAAGACGTCCGGCACCGACCGCCTGGCCGGCTCGCCGGGCGGCCTCCCGGACGCCGCCGACCTGGCCGCGCTGCT
Source organism: Actinomycetospora sp. C-140 (assembly GCF_054796175.1). Lineage (NCBI taxonomy): Bacteria > Bacillati > Actinomycetota > Actinomycetes > Pseudonocardiales > Pseudonocardiaceae > Actinomycetospora > Actinomycetospora sp. C-140. The sequence goes on from NZ_JBTWNF010000014.1 coordinate 39,214, forward strand.
CGTCCGCGGCGCCCCGGAGCGGGTGGTGTGGGGCACCGACTTCCCGCACCCGAACACCACCGGCTACGTCCCCGACGACGGCGACCTGGTCGATCTCGTCGAGCGCATCGCGCCGGACCCGGCCGACCGGCACCGGCTGCTCGTCGAGAACCCGACGGCCTGCTTCGACTTCCCGTGAGCGACGCCGACGGCCTGCTCCTCGTCCTGTCGGCGCCCGGCGACGTGCCGGACGACGAGTTCCACCGCTGGTACGACACCGACCACGCGCCGGCACGGGCCGCCCTGCCGGGCGTGCTCGGCGCGGAGCGCTTCCGCGCCGTCGACGACCTCGAGCCCGGCTGGCTGGCCGTCTACCCGCTGCGGCTGGAGGCCCTGGCCTCACCGGAGTACGCCGCGCTGCGGGTGCGCAGCCCCGCCGAGGCCGCCCTGGTCGAGCGGCTGGCCGCCCTCGACCGGCGTGTCTACGCCCGGCTCGACGGGGCGGGCCCGCCCGCGCCCGGTCCCGCTCCCCTGCTCCTCACGGTCGGACTGACCGGCACCGATCCCGGAGCGCTCGACGCCTGGTACGCCGAGGAGCACCTCCCGCTGCTCGCGGCCGTGCCGGGATGGCGGCGCGCGACCCGGTTCCGGCGGGTCGAGGGCGACGGGCCGGACCGGCTGGCGGTGCACGAGCTCGACGGCCCGGAGGTGTTCGCCACCGAGGAGTACCGGCGCGCGGTCACCACACCCCGCCGCGACGACGTCATGGCCACGGTGACGGCCCGCGAGCGGCGGCTCTTCGCCCACCACCGCACGATCAGGCCGCGGACGATCAGGCCGGGCTGACGTTGGCCCGCATCCGGGCGAGCACGCGCCGGGTGGTCTCCAGCTCCGCGTCGGTGAGGCCGTCGCGCAGGCGGCGGTCGTGCTCGACGGCGACCGTGCGCAGCCGGTGGAACGCGGCACGGCCGTCCTCGGTGAGCTCGACGCGGTGGACGCGGCGGTTGGCCGGGTCGCGGTGCCGGGTCACCAGGCCGTCGCGCTCCATGCCGGCGAGGTGGTGGGTCAGCGTCGCGCCCTGGATGCCGACGGCCTCGGCGAGCTCGCGCTGGCTCGCGGTCGCGCGCGTGGCCAGCGAGAGCAGGACCAGCCAGGTCGACAGGGAGCCGCCCGCCGCGGTCAGCGCCGCGTCGAAGGCCCGCCCGACCTCGCGGGCGGCGCCGGTCAGGACGAGACCCACGGGCGGGTCGGCGGGAGGTCCGGGCACGGCGACAGCGTAGCTCATCGTTCGATGGCTAAGGGATTGACAGCTAACCGTTAGACATCTAACGATAGGGACGTCGTCGTTGGAGGTCCCGATGAGCCACGCACCCCTTGAGGTCCCGCCCGCGTCGCCGCCCCTCGCCTCACCCCGCCGCTGGTGGGCGCTCGCCGTCGTCGCCGTCGCCCAGATGATGATCGCCCTCGACGCCACGGTGATGACCGTGGCGCTGCCGTCCGCGCAGGCGGGCCTCGGGTTCCCCGACGCCGAGCGGCACTGGGTGATCACGGCGTACACCGCCGCCTTCGGGGGCCTGCTCCTGCTCGGCGGGCGCGTCGGCGACCACCTCGGACGCACCCGTACGTTCCGCGTCGGGCTCGCCGGGTTCGCCGCGGCGTCGGCACTCGGCGCCCTGGCGCCGGACCTGACGCTGCTCGCGATCGCCCGGGGCGCCCAGGGTGCGTTCGCCGCCCTGCTCGCGCCCACCGTGCTGGCGCTGCTCGCCACGACGTTCACCGAGCCCCGCGAGCGGGGTCGCGCGTTCGCCGTGTTCGGGGCGATCGCCGGCGGCGGGGGCGCGGTGGGGCTGGTGCTCGGCGGGGTGCTCACCGAGAGCGTCGGCTGGCGCGGGTGCCTGCTCGCCGCGGTGCCGATCGCTCTCGTCGCGGGCCTCGGCGCGCGGGTGCTGCCGGTCTCGGACGGGTCGGGCGACCACCGCCGCTGGGACGTCGCCGGCGCCGTCCTCGTCACCGGCGGGCTCGTCGCCGTGCTCGGGGCCTGCTCGCAGGCGGCCCTGCGGTCGTGGTCGTCGCCGGTGACGCTCGCGCTGCTCGCCGGGGGCGCCGTGCTGCTCGCGGCGTTCGTCGTGCGGGAGCGCCGGACCTCCCACCCGCTGCTCCCGCTGCGGATCCTCGCCGACCGGGACGTCGCGGGCGCGTGCCTCGCCGTCGGCCTCGCGATGGCCGGCATGCTCGGCGCATTCCTCGTCCTGACGTACGTGCTGCAGGTCGTGCTGGGCTTCGCGCCGCTCGCCGCCGGGATCGCCTTCCTGCCGCTGTCGGCCGCGCTCTTCGCGAGCGCGCAGGTCGTCGGCCGCGTCATGGCCGACGTCGCGCCGCGCACCCTGATCGTCCCCGGCCTGCTCGTGGCCGCGGCCGGCATGCTCCTGCTGACGCGCCTGTCCCCCGCCGACGGCTACGCCGGCGCGGTCCTGCCGGCGGAGCTCCTGCTCGGCGTCGGCATGGGCGCGGTGATGACGCCGGCGGTCAGCCTGGCGACCTCCCGCGCCCGGCCCCGCGACGCCGGGGTCACCGCCGCGGTCGTCTCGGCGTCGCAGCAGGTCGGCGGCGCGGTGGGCGTCTCGGTGCTCAACACGGCGGCGGCCGCCGCGGCCCTCGGCGCCGGTGCCGCCGCGTCGTCCCGCGGTGCCGTCGCGGCCGCCGGCGGCGGCGCGGTCGCCCTGATCGCCGCCGCCGTCGTCACCGCCGTCCTCGTGACGGCCGGACCCGCACGGAACGGAGACCGGTCATGATCGTCGTCACCGGAGCCACCGGCCACGTCGGCCGCGAGCTCGTCGACCGCCTCGCCGCGGACGGCCACCCCGTCCGTGCCGTCACCCGCCGTCCCGACGCCTACGACGCGCCGCACGGCGTGGAGGTCGTCGGCGGCGACGCCGAGGATCCCGCGAGCCTCGACGCGGTGTTCGCCGGCGCCGACCGGGCGTTCCTCATGTCGGCGCAGCCCGTCGGCAGCGCGCCGCGGCCCACCCACGTCCCGGCGCTCGTCGACGCCGCCGTGCGGGCCGGCGTCGGGCACCTGGTGCTGCTGTCGGTGTACCGCGGCGGCGAGGGCGAGGACGTCATCGCGGCGTGGTCGGGCGCGGTCGAGGACGCGGTGACCGCGAGCGGCGTGCCGTCCACCCTCCTGCGGCCCGGGCGGTTCATGGCGAACGCGCTGCAGTGGATCCCGCAGATGCGGCGCGGGGACGAGGTCGCGATCCCCTTCGCGCGGCGGCCGGCGGCCTCCACCGATCCCGCCGACATCGCCGCCGTCGCCGCGGTCGCCCTCACCACGTCCGGGCACGCGGGCGCGGCCTACCAGCTCTCGGGGCCCGAGGTACTGACCCCGGTCGACGAGCTGGCCGTGCTCGCCGAGCTGCTCGGCCGCCCGCTGCGCGCCGTCGAGCCGCCGCTCGACGGCGTGCGCGCCGGCATGGTGCGCGCCGGGTTCCCGGCGCACGTCGTCGACGCGATCCTCGCCCGCAGCGAGGACACCGAGGACGGCACCGCCGTGCTGGACACCGTCGAGCGCGTCACCGGGCGTCCGCCCGCCACGTTCGTCGCCTGGGCCGCCCGCCACCTCGCGCGGTTCCGGGACGAGCGATGAGCCCGGCACCCGGCGCGATCGCCGGTCCCCTGGTCGGCGGCAGCTTCCTCACCGGGGTCGCCGCCGGTCTCGCCGTCGCCGACGTGCCGTTCCCGCGTCCGGGCGCCGACGCGGCCGCCCTGCGGGCCTACTACCGGGGCCGGCCCGCGGCGGCGCGCATCAGCGCGACCGGCCAGCTCGTCTCCACGGCCGCCCTCGCCCGGCTCACCACCGTCGTCGCCCGCACCACCCGCCGACGGTGGCTGCGGGCGGCGGCCGCGGTCGGCGGCACGGTGGCCGTCGGCTCCCTCGCGACGTCCGCGCTCACGGCCGCGACGCTCACGCGGACCGACGGCGACGACGAGCTGCGCCGCGGTGCCGCCCTGGCCTTCGCGGCGGGCGGGCCGGTCCACGGCGTCGGCTTCGGGCTGCTGACCGGTGCGCTCGTGCTCGCCGGCGGCGAGGACGGCCGGCTCCCCCGCCCCGCGGTCGTCGCCGGTCTGGCCGCCGGGGCGGCCGGGATCGCGTCCCCGCTGTGGTGGCTGCGGCCCGGGGCGGTGTGGCTGGTCCCGGCCGGGCGCTTCCCCGGGCTGGTCCTCGCGGCGCTGTGGGGGCTCAGATCGCCGACCACCCCGACCAGCGCGTCACCTCCACGGTGACCGCGGGCCCCTCGGGCGGGGACTCCCGGTCCTGGCGGTAGCGCGCGCCTAAGGCCTCGCGGGCGTGGGCGAGCACGTCGTCGGCGTCGGTCACCGTGGCGGTGCCGTCGGCGCGCACCCACCACAGCGCGTCCCAGTCGTCGTCGTAGCGGTCGACCAGGAGTGACACCGCCGGGTTGTCGGCGATGTTGCGCAGGCGCTTGAGGTCGCGGTGACGCTTGGGCTTGGCGTCCACCGCCATGACCACCGTGTCCTCCTCGACCGCGAACACCACCGGGACGAGGTGCGGCTGCCCGTCGCCGGAGACGGTGGCGAGGCGCGCGACGCGCGCCGCGGCGAACCGGCGGCGCGCGTCGTCGGCGTCGAGGGTGGGCACGGGCGCTAGCCCGTCACCTTCGCGAGCTCGTCGAGCTCCTTGAGGACGGTGTCGCGGTCGGACGAGCTCACGCCGTGGATGGCGCGCTCGAGACCGATCCGGCGGTAGCCGTCGAGGGCCTCGGGCGAGCTCTCGGCGCCGAACAGCGACATCGGGACCGGGCCGCGGCCGGCGTCCGCCGCCCTCTGCTGCAGGGCGTTCGCGCGCTCCTCGAACTGCCCGATGTTGTCCGGGCCGACCCGCTGCGGCAGCCAGGCGTCGCCGTAGTCGAGGATGCGGTCCTCGACGCCGGGCCCCATGCCGCCGACGTACACCGGCGGGTGCGGCTGCTGGGCCGGCTTGGGCCAGGCCCAGCTGCGGTCGAAGTCGACGAACTCGCCGTGGTACTCGGCCTCGTCCTGCGTCCACAGTTCCTTCATGGCCTTGACCTGCTCGGCCATGAGCCGCATGCGGGTCTTCGGGTTCGCCCCGTGGTGGGCCATCTCCTCGCGGTTCCAACCCGCACCGATCCCGAACAGGAAGCGCCCGCCCGAGAGGCGGTCGAGGCTCGCGACCTGCTTGGCGGTGTGGATCGGGTCGCGCTGGATGACCAGGCAGATGCCGGTGGCGACCTTGAGCGTCGACGTCGCGGCCGCCGCGGCGGTGAGGGCGACGAACGGGTCGTAGGTGTGGATGTACATCCGAGGCAGGTCGCCGCCGCCGGGGTACGGCGACTCTCGCTTGGTCGGGATGTGGCTGTGCTCGGGGAACCAGAGCGAGTCGAAGCCCCGGTTCTCCACCTCCCGGGCCAGCTCGGCCGGGTCGATGGCGTAGTCGGTCGGGAACATCATGATGCCGTGCTGCACGTTGTCCCGGATATCCCGTGGGGCGCGGTGCCATGCTGGGGAGCGATGGAGTCCACGCGCGTCGACCGCTGGCTGTGGGCGGTCCGGCTGACGAAGACCCGCGCCGACGCCGCCGACGCCTGCCGCGGCGGGCACGTGCGCGTCAACGACACCCCGGCCAAGCCCGCCACGCCGGTGAAGCCCGGGGACACCGTGCGCACCCGGGTCTACGAGATCCCACGGATCGTCGAGGTCACCAGGGTGATCGAGAAGCGTGTCGGCGCCCCGGTGGCCGTCACGTGCTACGTCGACCACACCACGCCCCCGCCCCCGCCGGAGGAGCGCCCCGCGCCCGTCGCCGTGCGCGACCGGGGTGCGGGGCGTCCCACCAAGCGCGACCGTCGGATGATCGACGCCCTGCGCGAGGAGTCAGGGAGCGGGTGACGCGTCGGGCAGGCTCGCGGCGAACGACCGGGTCGCGAGGCCTGCGCCGCCGATCCAGGGCTCGAAGCCGGCCTGCACGCTCGTCATGTACCACTCGGGCTTCGCGACGCCGCGGTTCTGGGCGTCGGTGACGAACTGGTCCAGCGGCAGGTCGCGGACCTCGTCGGTGGGGTCGTGGCGGACGTAGCTGATCGTCGGCAGGTCGATGGCGCCGAGCCAGACGTCCCATGTCGTGCCGGCGATGTCGACCTCGGCCTTCTTCTCGCCGATGGGCTGGACGCGGTCGGTGTGGCGCAGCCAGATCATCAGCTCGAGCCCGGTGGGCCGGCCGTCGCGCCGGGGCGTCGGGTCCATCCAGAGGTCGTAGGAGACGTTGTAGTCGCCGGTCGGGGGGACGGTGACGGCCCAGGACGACTTCAGGCCGGCGAGCTGCGAGACCGGTCGGGGGAACGGGCTGTCCTTGGTGCAGTTGCCGTAGTTGCAGCCCCAGACGATCGACGGGTACGCCGCCGGCTCGTCCTCCTTGTGGTGGTCGGCCGGGTCGACGACGAAGCCGGTGTCGAACGCCGTGACGCACTGCGGGGTGTCGGCGCCCCAGACGTCGTTCTGCACCTCGTACCGGCCGCCCTCGACGGGCGTCGAGCCGAACTTGTCGCAGACCCGCGTGCCGTCCACCCGAGGTGTGGTGGCAGTCGCAGGGCCCGCGCCCAGCAGCACCGAGAGCACGGCCGCGAGCACCACGATCAGTCCGCTCATCGCCCGTCGTCGACCGTTCATCTGCCGCCATCCTCGCGTCTCGACCGTTCGTCGCGGCAGAAGTTACGGTCGTCGTGCCATGTGGGGGAACGGCCCCACTCGTAAGAGATCGACTCTTTCGGGTCTCAGACCCCGTTCCGGGTGAGCGCGAAGGCGTCGGTGGTCAGGCCGTCGCCGCCGATCCAGGGCTCGAAGCCGGCCTGGATGTTGGTGAGGAACCAGGTCGGCTGGACGACGCCGCGGCGGGTGGCGTCGGTGACGAAGTCGGTGATCGGCAGGTCGAGCACCTGGCTCGTCGCCTCCTCGCGGACGTAGGAGATCACCGGCGTCCCCTGGTTCTCCCCGGTCCACACCGCCCACCGCGCGTCGCCGATCTGGACGGTGCCCCGCTCGGCGCCGATCGGCTGGACGCGGTCGGTGCGGTCGAGCCAGATCATCAGCTCGGCGCCGGTGTTGGCGCCCTCGCGGCGCGGGGTGGGGTCGAGCCACACGTCGTAGGCGACGTTGTAGTCGCCGCGCCGGGGCGTCGTGACCGCCCAGCTCGAGCGGATGTCGCCGAGGTCGGCGACCGGGCGCGGGAAGGGCGCGTCGCGGGTGCAGGTGCCGTAGTTGCAGCCCATGACGATCGACGGGTACGCCGCCGGGCCGGAGTCCTTGGCGTGCTGCGCATCCACCGAGAACCCGGTGTCGAAGGCCGTCGTGCACTGCGGGGTGTCGTCGCCCCACGCGTTGTTCTGCACCTCGAAGCGCCCGCCGGCCACCGGCGTCGACTCGGTCTTGCCGCAGATGCGCTGCCCGTCCTGCGCGCCGCGCGCGGGCAGGGGCGCGAGCTCGCCGGGGCCGGGGTTGCGGGGAGCGGCCGGCGCGCTGCTCTCCGGCGCGGCCGGCGCCGGCCCGTCGCTCGTGCCGCATCCGGCCAGGGCCAGCGCGAGCACGGCCAGGACGACGGCGCTCGCGCGCCGGAACCTCGAGGTCTCCCCCATACGGGGGAAGGCTAACGACCGCCGTCCTCGGCGCTGATCCGGGTGGCGAGCACCGCGTCGAGGTCCGTCCCGTGGGCGGCGAGGGCGTCGAGGACGTCGGCGGGCGGTGCGTGCCCACGGATCACGGCGGCCGCGAGCTCCGCGGCGGCGGGCGCGGTCTCGATGCCCGAGCCGCCCTGGCCGGCGAACAGGTGCAGCCCGGGGTGCTCGGGCCGGTCGCCGATCACCAGCGCGCGGTCGGCCACGAACGACCGCAGCCCCGTCCAGCTCGTGACGACCGACCGCAGGCCGAGCGTGGTCACCGCGTTGACGTTCTCCAGGGCCGAGGCCACGTCCAGCTCGTCGGGGCGCGGGTCGCCCGGCTCGGCCGGGGTCTCCTCGGACGGCGAGACGAGCAGGTGCTCGCCCTCGGGCTTGACGTACCAGCGCTCGCCGGCGGAGACGACGAACGGGTCGTCGCGGCGGACCGGGGCGCCCTCGGGGATGCGCGCGACCGCGATCGTGCGCCGGAGGGGACGCAGGCCCACCGGTGCGGCGCCGGCGAGGGCGAGCAGCCGGTCGGTCCAGGCGCCGGCGGCGAGGACGACCTCGTCGGTGTCGATCCGCTCCTCGCCGAGGGTGACGCGCCAGCCGGTGCTCGTGGGGTCGATCGCCGTCACCGGGGCGCCGGTGCGGATCGTCCCGCCGCGGGCCCGGAGAGCCTTGCGGTAGTGCTGGTGCAGGCCCAGCGGGTCGGCGTCCTGGGCGTCCTCGACGACGGCGGCCGCGTGCAGGGTGTCGGGGCGCAGGGCGGGCCAGCGGTCCACCGCCTCGTCGACGGTCAGCTCGTCGACCCCGGCGAGCGGGAGGATCTCGTCGCGCAGGGTGCGTTCCTCGGCGTCGTCGTGGGCCACCCGCAGGCAGGCCCGCGGGCGCAGGAACGGGTGGCCGGCCTCGTCGGCGAGGGCGGTGAACCGGTCCCACGACGCGTCGATGAGCGCCCGCGCCGGCGGCGCCCCGTGCCCGGGGATGTAGCTCGCCGCCGAGCGCCCGGTGGTGTGCCGGGCGAGCTCGCGCTCCGCCTCGACGAGCACGACGTCCCGGTCCCGCGCGAGCTCCGCGGCCACCGACACCCCGGCGATGCCGCCACCGACGACGACCGTACGTGAGCGAACTTTGGGGCTATAGCCCGGAACTCCGCTCACGTACGGAGGTCCAGGCCGAGATCGAGGACCGGGGCGGAGTGGGTGAGGGCGCCGACGGCGAGGAAGTCGACGCCGGCCGCGGCGTGGGCGGCGGCCGTGTCGATCGTCAGGCCGCCGGAGACCTCGAGGCCGGTCCGGGGCGCTCTCCGGTCGCGGCGGGCCACGGCCTCCATCGTCATCTCCGGCGTGAAGTTGTCGAGCAGCACGAGCTCGACCCCCAGCCCGAGCACCTCCTCGAGCTGCTCGAACGAGTCGACCTCGACCTCGCAGGGCAGGTGCGGGGCGGCCGCCGTCGCGGCCCGCCACGCCGCGGTCACCGACCCGGCCGCGGCCACGTGGTTGTCCTTGATCAGGATCGCGTCGCCGAGCGACATGCGGTGGTTCACCCCGCCCCCGCAGCGCACGGCGTACTTCTGCAGCGCCCGCAGCCCCGGCACCGTCTTGCGCGTGTCGCGGATGCGCGCCCCGGTGCCGGCGACGGCGTCGACCCACGCCGACGTCGCCGTCGCGACCCCCGAGAGCTGGCCGAGCAGGTTGAGCGCGGTCCGTTCGGCGGTCAGCAGGGTGCGCAGCGGCGCCCGGACGGCGAGGGCGACGTCGCCGGGGTCGAGGCGGTCGCCGTCCGCGCGCGCCGCGAGGACCTCCAGGTCGGGCCCGCACACCCGCTCGAGCACCCGCACCGCCACCCCGACCCCGGCGAGCGTGCCCGCCGGGCGGGTGCGGAACTCGCCGACGGCGACGCTGCCCTCGGGCACGCAGGCCGTCGTCGTGACGTCCGGGCCGTCGCGCAGGTCCTCCTCCAGCGCGCGGGCGACGACGGCGTCGACCTCGGCCGGGTCGAGGGTCTCCGGGAGCGCGGGGGCCGCGGTCATGCCACACCTCCGTGGCGGGCGTCGGTGGTGCCGACGTGCAGGCGCCCGTCACCGTCGAGGACGACGGTGCTCGACGCGCGCTGCCAGTGGTCGTCGGTGGCCGGGTGGTCGTGGCGGACGTGGCAGCCGCGGGTCTCGGTGCGCGAGCCGGCGGCGGCCAGCAGGGCGTGGGCGGCGAGGGTGAGGTTCGCGTCCTCGACCTGCGCGCACGTCCGCGGGACCCGCACGGCGCTCGCTCCCTCGACCGCGTCCGACGCCGCCGCGAGCCCGGCGGCGTCGCGCCCGATCCCCGCACCCCGCGTCATGGCCGCCTGCAGGACGCGACGGTCGGCGACGGGGATCGGCGGTGCCGCGGTCTCGCTCGCCGCCGCGAGCCGGCGGGGCCCGGCCAGCGCGCGGGCGATGTCCTCGGCGGCCCGCCCGCCCACGACCAGGCCCTCGAGCAGGCTGTTCGACGCGAGCCGGTTGGCGCCGTGCAGCCCGGTGCGCGCGACCTCGCCCGCGGCCCAGAGGCCCGGGACCCCGGTGCGCCCGCGGGTGTCGGTGACCACGCCCCCGCAGGAGTAGTGGGCCGCGGGGCGGACCGGCACGGGGTCGGCCGCGAGGTCGACGCCGATCGCGGCGCACGCCGCGGCGACCGTCGGGAAGCGGGCGGCCACCTCGGGGACGCCGGTCGCGTCGAGCCAGACGTGCTCGGCGCCCAGCTCGGAGATCCGCCGGGTGATGGCGGCGGCCACGACGTCGCGGGGGGCGAGATCACCGAGGGGGTGGACGCCCGCGGTCACCGACGCGCCCGTGGTGTCACGCAGCACCGCGCCCTCGCCGCGGAGGGCCTCGGTGACCAGCGGCGCGCGGCCCGTCGAGGACCGACCCGTGAACAGCGCCGTCGGGTGGAACTGCACGAACTCGACGTCGGCGAGCGTGGCGCCGGCCCGCAGCGCCAGCGCCCAGCCGTCGGCCGTCGCGACGGCGGGGTTGGTGGTCGTCTCGTAGAGCCCGCCGACGCCCCCCGTCGCGAGCAGCACGGCGGGAGCGGCGAGGCGCCCGGCGGTGCCGGCGGCGTCGCGGACCTCCAGCCCGCGCACGCTGCCGTCGGCGCCCGTCAGCACCGCGATCGCCGCGTGCCCGGCGAGCACCGTCAGCTCCTCGCGGTGCGCCGCGGCGAGCAGGGCCCGCTCGACCTCGGCGCCGGTGGCGTCGCCGCCCGCGTGGACGACGCGGTAGGCGGAGTGGCCGCCCTCCCGGCCCCGGGCGAGCTTCTCCGGTGGCCCGTCGAACACCGCGCCCTCGGTGCGCAGCGCGTCGACCGCGGCCGGGCCCGCGCGCAGGATCGTCCCGGCCGCGACGGCGTCGACGAGCCCGCCGCCTGCGGCGACCGTGTCGCCCAGGTGCGCGCCGACGGTGTCGCCGGTGACGTCACCGAGGACCACCGCGATGCCGCCCTGCGCCCAGCGGGTGCTGCCCTCCTCGGGGACGTCCTTGGTGACGACGACGACGCGCAGCCCGGCCCGTCGCGCCGCCAGGGCCGCGGTGAGCCCGGCGACGCCCGAGCCGACGACGACGAGGTCCGCAGACGTCTCCCAGCCCGATGGTCCGGCTCCCCTGTCGGCGTGCTCCCTCCACTGCTCCGCGTCCCGGCTCACTCGCCACCGCCCGGACGGCCGATCTCGATCATCCGCTGCACGGCGCCGCGGGCCCGGGCCGCCGTCTCGGGGTCGACGTGGACCTCGTCGCGGCCCTCCACCAGCGCCCGCGTCAGAGCACCAGGCGTGATCATCTTCATGTAGCCGCAGGCGGCGCGGTCGTTCACCGGGCGGAAGTCGACCTCGGGGTTCGCGCGGCGGAGCTGGTGGAGCATGCCGACCTCGGTGGCCACGAGCACGCTGCGCTTGGTGGTGTTCTTGGCGGCGTCGAGCATGCCGCCGGTCGAGAGGATGTGGACCTGGTCGGCGGGCACGGCGCCCGCGCCGGCCAGGTAGAGCGCGCTGGTGGCGCAGCCGCACTCGGGGTGCACGAACAGGTCGGCCTCGGGGTCGGCCTGGGCCCGGGCGGTGAGCTCGGCGCCGTTGATCCCGGCGTGGACGTGGCACTCGCCGGCCCAGATGTGCAGGTTCTCCCGGCCGGTCTCGCGCTTGACGTGGGCGCCGAGGAACTGGTCGGGGAGGAAGAGGACGTCCTGGTTCTCCGGGATCGAGCGCACGACCTCGACCGCGTTGGACGACGTGCAGCAGACGTCGGTCTCGGCCTTCACCGCGGCGGTGGTGTTGACGTAGCTGACGACGACGGCACCGGGGTGTTCCGCCTTCCAGGCGCGCAGCTCGTCGGCGGTGATCGAGTCGGCGAGGCTGCAGCCGGCGCGCTCGTCGGGGATGAGCACCGTCTTGCCCGGGGCGAGGATCTTCGCGGTCTCGGCCATGAAGTGGACGCCGCAGAAGACGATCGTGCTCGCGTCGCTCGCCGCGGCGATCCGGCTCAGGGCCAGCGAGTCGCCGGTGTGGTCGGCGACGTCCTGGATCTCGGGGCGCTGGTAGTTGTGCGCGAGCACCACGGCGTCGCGCTCCCGGGCGAGCCGGCGGATCTCCTCGGCCCACCCCGGACCGGCGGCGGCCGGTGCGACGAGGTCCGTGGCAGCGGTGACGGTCATCGCCGTCTCCTCCCCCGGCGACCCCTCGGCGTCGAGGGCGGCCGGTCTCGGTGGTTTTCGCCTATTGGTCGAAAACGTGGTCGACCGTACCCGCCCGCCCCGCCCTCGCGCCAGAGCCCGGTCACCCCGCGTGGCGTGGACCACCCCAGGGTTGTCAGCGAAGTGCCCCTATCGGCGTGCTGTGCTGGATCCGGGACGCTGAGCGTCTGCAACGGCACTTCGCTGGTACGCCTACGATCACTCTCCGTGGAGACGGCTGGTGCGGGCGGGGAAGCGGGGACGTACGCGCACGACGTGCTCGCCGTCGTCCTGCGCATCACCGGCGCCGTGCCGAGCGTGCTGCTCTGGCAGCGGGCGCGGGAGCCGCAGGCCGGTCGCTGGTCGCTGCCCGGCGGACGCCTCGGGCCCGACGAGGACGTCGAGGCCTCGGTGCGCCGACACCTCGCGGAGAAGGTCGACCTCGCCGAGGTCGCCCACGTCGAGCAGCTGGGCGTGTTCTCCGACCCCCACCGCGGCCCGCCCCCGCGGCGCATCGCGACGGCTTTCCTCGGCCTCGTGCCCACCGACGCCGACCCGGCCGTCCCCGACGACACCGCCTGGCACCGGGTCGACCGCCTCCCCGAGACGGCCTTCGACCACGGCGCCATCACGCGCGACGGCCTCGACCGCCTGCGCGCCAAGCTCTCCTACACCAACATCGGGTTCGCGCTCGCGCCCGCCGCGTTCACCGTCTCGGAGCTGCGCGACCTCTACGCCGCCGCGCTCGGGCACCGCGTCTCGGCCACCAACCTGCACCGGGTGCTGACCCGGCGCGGGGTGCTCGTGCCCACCGGCGAGACCGCGGCGTCGGGCCCCGCCGGCGGCCGCCCGGCGGCGGTCTTCCGGTTCTCGGAGCGCGGACTGCGCGTCACCGACCCCTTCGCCGCGCTCCGACCACCCGGCGAGCCCGGCTGAGAACCCGCACCGCGCCACCCGGCGCCGAGCCCGTGGTGGTCGTAGCGTGGGCGCCGTGGTCGAGACGCTGCCTCTGTTCCCGCTGGGGACCGTGCTGCTCCCGGGCGCCTCGTTGCCACTGCACATCTTCGAGCCCCGCTACCGCCAGCTGACGATCGACCTGGTCACGGGCGCGATCCCGGGCAAGCAGTTCGGCGTCGTCGCGGTCCGGGAGGGCTGGAGCCCGGACGACGGCCGCGGCGGCCTGCACGACGTGGGCTGCACCGCGTCGCTGCGCGAGGTGCGCCGCCTGCCCGACGGCCGGTTCGACATCCAGACCACCGGCGACCGGCGGTTCCGTCTCGTCGACGTCGACGACACGACCGCTCCCTACCTCGTCGCGAACGTCGAGTGGCTGCCCGACGACGAGGACGACGACGAGCAGGACCTCGCCCCGTTCGCGATGGCCGCGCGCGCCGCGCACCGGCGGTACTGCACCACCGCCTGGCGCCAGCAGGGCGGCGGCGACGGCGAGATGCCCGCCGAGCTCACCGAGGAGGCGGCCCCCGACGTCGCCGACCCCGAGCTCGCGCACATCCTGGCCGGCGACTGCCTGCTACCGCTCTCGGACCGCCAGGAGCTGCTCGAGCAGACCTGCCCCATGGAGCGCCTGCAGCTCGTCCGGCGGTCGATGACGCGCGAGGCCGTGCTGCTCGGCGAGCTGCGCGCGGTGTGGGCCCCGAGCGTCAAGTTCGCGGTCGAGCACAGCCTGAACTGAGGGGGCGCGATGGGTCTGCCCGTCCCCGGCCTGGAGTTCCTCGCCCACGTCGAGGTCGAGCTCGGCGAGCTCCTCGACCTCGGCACCACCGACGCGGGCCACCGGCGCATCGTCCCGATCGTCGGGGGCACGGTGCGCGGTGAGCGGTTCTCCGGGGTGGTCGTCCCGGGCGGGGCCGACTGGCAGGTGGTCCACGACGACGGCGCGGTGGCCGTCGACACCCGCTACACGTGGCGGGCCGACGACGGAGCGCTCGTGCACATCCGCACCGCCGGCGTGCGCTCCGGCCCGCCCGCGGTGCTCGACGCGCTGGCCCGCGGCGAGGACGTCGACCCCGCCGCGTACTACTTCCGTGTCTCCGCGACGTTCGAGACCTCCGCGTCGCGGTACCGCTGGATGACCCGGGCGCTGACGGTCGCCACGGCGCGGCGCACGCCGTCGGCCGTGGTCTACGACGCCTACACGCTCACCTGAGCGCGACCACCTCCCGGACCCGGTCGCGCAGCCACCGGCGTGCCGGGTCGGCGTCGGTGCGCGGGTGCCACGACTGTTCGATCACCAGCGGCGGCAGGTCCAGCGGCACCTCCCAGGTCACGAGGTCGGCGCCGCCGACGACGTCGGCGAACCACCGCGGCGCGAGGGTGACCAGGTCGGCCGCGCGGACCAGGGCGAACGCGGCGACGAGGTCGGGCACGGTCGCGACCACGTCGCGGGCGAGGCCGCGGGTGGCGAGCGCGTCGTCGAGCGGGCCACGCCGCCGGCCGCGCCGCGTGGCGTTGACGTGCCCGACCTCGGCGAGCGCCTCCGGGGTCACCGCGCCCCGCCGCGCCAGCGCCCCGTCGCGGCGGCCCACCAGCACCATCCGGTCGTGCCGCAGCACCTCGCGGTGCAGCTCGGCCGAGTCGTCCGCGTCCGACGCCGCGCCGACGTCCAGGTCGACGGCACCGTCGCGCAGCGCCGCGACGCTCTCGTCGCCCTCCCCCACCAGCCGCAGCCGCACCCGCGGCGCCCGCGGGCGGATCGCGGCCAGCAGCGCCGGTCCGAGCGCGACCGCGGCGGCGTGCCCGGTGCGCACGGCGAACGTCGCGTCGAGGGTGGCCTCGTCGACCGCACCCCGCGGCCCGAGGATCTCCTGGGCCGCGGCGTGCACGGCGTGGACGCGCTCGCGCAGGCGGTCGGCCTCCGGGGTCGGGACGAGGTCCCGGCCCACCCGGACCAGCAACGGGTCGCCCGTCGCGCGGCGCAGCCGGGCGAGGCTGCGGCTCACGGCCGGCGGGCTGAGGTGCATGCGCTGCGCGGCGCCGGTGACGCTGCCCTCGGCGAGCAGCGCGTCGAGCGCCGCCAGCAGGTTGAGGTCGACGGATTGCACGAGACGCAATGCTAGGTGCACGAGCATTCACTGGTGCGCACGCGAGGCGCTTCCTAGCGTCGGTGTCATGACCTCCACGCTCGACGCCCCCGCCGTCCTCGACGAGCTCTCCGGCCTCCTCGCGGCCGCCGACGCCCAGGAGCCGGAGCTGCACGCCCGGCTCGCGGCCCGCTTCCCCGTCAGCGACCCTCGCACCGGCCCGACCTCCGACGAGGACGTCGCCGACCTCCTCACCGACGCCTACATCGCCGTGCCCCGCGAGGTGGGCGAGCTGCTCGCCCTGCTCGTGCGGGCGACCGGCGCGCGGACCGTGGTGGAGTTCGGGACCTCGTTCGGCATCTCGACGATCTACCTCGCCGCCGCGCTGCGCGACAACGGCGGCGGCCGCGTGGTCACGACCGAGATCGAGACCGCCAAGGCCGACGCCGCGACGGCCTCGCTGCGCCGCTGCGGGCTCGACGACCTCGTCGACCTGCGGGTGGGCGACGCCCGCGAGACGCTCCGCGGCCTCGACGACCTCGGCGACCCCGTCGACCTGCTCCTGCTCGACGGCTGGAGCACCCTGTACCTGCCGGTGCTCGAGATCGTCGAGCCCGCGCTGCGTCCCGGGGCACTCGTCGTCGCCGACGACACGTCGCTGTTCCCCGAGGTCCTCGCGCCCTATCTCGCGCGTGTCCGCGACCCGCGGGCCGGCTACCGGTCGGTCGACCTCCCCCTGGGCGACCGACTCGAGGTGACCGTCCGGACCGGGTGAGCGACGAGACCCAACCTCGTCCCGTCCGGCACCTCGACGTGACGCGGCGCTCCGATCCTGCACCCTCCGACGGCGGCCGACGGAGTCCGCCGTCCCGGACACCAGGAGCACCCGTGGACACGCGCGCACTGATGGAGCTGAACCTCGAGCGGTGGAACGCCAAGGACCAGGCCAGCTGGTGCGGCCTCTTCACCGAGGACGCGACGCTGACGGCGCCGGGTGGGGTCAGCGGCTCGGGCCCGGAGACCGTGACGATGTTCTATCGACTCTGGCAGGAAGCCTTCCCCGACAACCGGTGCCGCATCGTGCGTCTCGTCGACGGCGGGGACAACGGGGCCGTCGAAGCGGTGTTCGAGGGCACCCACTCCGGCACCCTCCACGCCCCGGGCGGCGACGTCCCGGCCACCGGACGCCGCGTCAGCGTTCCCTTCGTCAACATCGTCGACGTCGCCGGCGACCGCTACCGCTCGTTCGGCCTGTACTTCGACCAGGTCGAGATGCTGACCCAGCTCGGGCTCGCGGCGGCGCCCGCCGGCTGATCAGGTCAGCGCGGCCAGCACGCGCCGGTAGGCCTCGGCCGCCGGCTCGATCAGCCCGGCCGGTGCGGTCTCGTCGGTGACGTGGGCCTGCTCGGGCTCGCCGGGGCCGTAGATGATCGTGTCCGCGCCGCCGAGGGCACCGGCGAGCACGCTCGCGTCGGTGAAGTACGTGGCGTACTGCCCCGTCCCGCCGCCGAGCAGCTCGACGACCCGGGCCACCCGCGCCGGGTCGGTGTCGATCAGCGGGAGCTCGACGAGGCGCTCGGTCTCGACCGCGACGCCCGCGAGCTCGGCGACCGTGGCCGCGGCGGCGTCGGCGGTGTCGCCGGGCACCAGGCGCAGGTCGACCGTGAGCGCGGCGCGGTCCGGGACGACGTTGGGCTGGATGCCGGCGCGCATCATGCCGACGTTCGCCGTCGTCGCCCCGTGCGTCGGGCTGCTCGGCCAGGCGTCGTGCTCGTGGATGCGCACTGCGGCGCGGGCGAGATCCACGAGCGCGTTGTGGCCGAGGTCGGGCCGTGACCCGTGAGCCGGGACGCCGCGCGCCACCAGCTCGAGCCACAGCACGCCCTTGTGGCCGAGCACGACCCGGTTCGCGGTCGGCTCCGCGACCAGCAGCGTCCCGGACGGCCGCAGCGCGTCGGCGGGGATCTCGCGGGCGCCCTCGCAGCCCGTCTCCTCGCCGAAGGTCAGCACGACCTGCACGCCGCTCCCGCCGGCGCGGACGTGCTCGGCGGCCGCGATGACGGCGGACGCGACCCCGGCCTTCATGTCGCTCGACCCCCGGCCTCGCAGGCGCCCGTCGACGACGTCGCCGGCGTGCGGGTCGAATGACCACACCGCGGCGTCGGCGGGCACGGTGTCGAGGTGCCCGGTCACGGTCACCGGGGTCTCGTCGCCGCGGCGGGCGACGACGTTGGCCCGCCCGGGGCGCGTCTCGTGGACGGTGACGGCGAGTCCGGCGTCCTCGAGGCGGTCGGCGAGCAGGTCGGCGGCCGCCCGCTCCCCGCCGCCGCGGGTGTCGAGGCGGACGAGCTCGCACGCCAGGTCGAGGGCGGTCACGTGGTGTCCTCCCGGCTCATGTCCTCGTGCCCGTCGACGATGGCCGCCAGGACGTAGGCCAGCGCCGCGCCGAGCCCGGCGATCAGGGCGATCCACCAGGGCCCGGGCGACGGCGGGAGGCTCGTCATCACGGCTGGCACCGGGGCCGCCGGGGCGGCGGCGCCCAGCGCGGCCGGGTCCACGAGCACCGGCACCGGCGACGCGGCCCAGGCCAGCAGCGCGCCGACCCGGCCCGCGACCCACGCACCGACGAGGGCCCCGAGGACCACCGCGATCAGCATCACCGGCCCGCGGCGGTGCCGGCGACGCCAGGCGACCGCGCCGGCGATCACCCCGAACGACGCCACCAGCAGGATGTGGATCGCGACGGCGTCGAACGCGTGGTCGGCCTCGCCGGCCGGCGACCCGGTGCCGGCGCCGGGCAGGGCGACGACGTGCACGACCGGGGCGAGCAGCGCCCACAGCGCCCCGAGCGGCAGGCCCGCCACCAGCAGGATCGCCGCGAGGCGCAGCGCGGCGGGCACGTCCTCGCGCAGCTCCTCCCGCCCCAGCCGGCCCGTGGGCTCGGCGGGCAGGAAGTCGTCGTCGAGGGCGGAGCTCACGGGTCGAGCTCTCGCTTCGCTTCGCCTCCCGGCCAGGAGAACCCGTTCTGCCCCGCCGACTCGCCGTGCCGGCTGCAGCGCGCGGTCCAGCCCACCGGGTCGACCTGCACGACCATGCGGCGGGCGCACACCGGGCAGTGCCGCGGCGGGTCGACCGTCGCGAGGCGCCGGTCGCACGCGCCGTGGTCGCCGTCGGTGCGGGTGCCGCCGCACCAGGCGCAGTAGGCGGCGGCGGGGCCGGCCCCGTCGGTCGGCTCGAGGACGGCGCTCACAACGTGTCGTTCAGGGCCTTGATCGGCATCTTGAGGGTCTCGAGCATGTCGAGGTCCTGCTCGGCCGGGCGCCCGAGGTTGGTCAGGTAGTTGCCGACGATGATCGCGTTGACCCCGCCGAGCATGCCTTGCTCCGCGCCCAGGTCGCCGAGGGTCAGTTCGCGCCCGCCCGCGAAGCGCAGCACGGTGCGCGGCAGCGCGAGGCGGAACGCCGCGACGGTCATCAGCGCGTCGGCGCCCTGCGGCACCTCGAGGTGCGCGAACGGCGTGCCCGGGTTCGGGATGAGGAAGTTCAGCGGCACCTCGTCGGGCTCGAGCTCGGCGAGCTGCACCGCGAACTCGGCGCGCTGCTCGAGCGTCTCCCCCATGCCGACGATGCCGCCGCAGCACACCTCCATGCCGGCCGCGCGCACCATCTGCAGGGTGTCCCAGCGCTCCTCCCAGGAGTGCGTGGTGACGACCTCCGGGAAGTGCGACCGGGCGGTCTCGAGGTTGTGGTTGTAGCGGTGCACGCCCATCGCGGCGAGCTCGTCCACCTGCTCCTGGGTCAGCATCCCCAGCGAGCACGCGACGTTGATGTCGACCTCGGCGCGGATCGCGGCGATGCCGGCGCGGACCTGCTCCATGAGCTTGGCATCCGGACCGCGCACCGCGGCGACGATGCAGAACTCCGTCGCGCCGGTCTTCGCGGTCTGCTTGGCGGCCTCGACGAGACGGTCCTTGTCCAGCCACGCGGCGCGCACCGGCGACTCGAAGAGCCCGGACTGCGAGCAGAAGTGGCAGTCCTCCGGGCAGCCGCCGGTCTTCAGCGACACGATGCCCTCGACCTCGACCTCGGGCCCGCACCAGCGCATGCGGACCTCGTGCGCGAGCGCCAGCGCCTCGGGCAGTCGGTCGGACGGGAGCTGCAGGACGGCCAGGACCTGCTCCTGCGACAGCCCCTCACCCCGCTCGAGCACCTGCTCGCGGGCCACGGCGAGCACGTCCTCGCCGGTGTCCTCGGACGTGGTGCCGGTTTCGACGGCCGTCACGCACGGCTCCCTTCGTCGGGGTTCTCGTCCGGCCCTCGCGGGCACGGTCGGGCTCGCCGCAGTGTGCCTCACGCACCGCGATCCGGGGACCACCCACCGCCGAGGACGGGACCCAGGCCACACCGCGCGGCGGCCAGCAGGGCGTCGGGGGTCGCGGTGCCGAGACCGGCCGGCAGGACGCCGAGCAGCGGTGCGCCGGTGACGGCCGGGAGGTCGTCGAGGTTGGTCCGCTCGGCGAGGTCGGGCTGGTCCGGGTAGGCGCCCACGACGGTGCCGCCGAGCGTGATCCCGCGCCGGCCGAGCGCCTCCGCGGTGAGCGCGGCGGTGTTGAGCACGCCGAGCCCGGCGCTCGCGACGAGGACCACGGGGGCGTCGAGGGCCGCGGCGACGTCGGCGAGGGTCTCGCCGAGGTCGTTGAGGCGCACGAGCAGCCCGCCCGCCCCTTCGACGATCACCAGGTCGGCGTCGACCCCCCGCACGGCGTCGACCACCTGCGCGGCCATCACCGGCATCGCGCCGGCCCGGCGCGCGGCGGTCGCGGGCGCGAGGGGCTCGGGGAACCGGGCGAGCTCGACCGTGTCCACCGGACCGGCCAGACGCGCCACGTCGGCGAGGTCGCCGTCCTCCCCCGGCGCGACCCCGGTCTGCGCGGGCTTCACGACCGTGACGCGCTCGCCCGCGGCGCGCGCGAGGGCCGCGATCGCGGCGGTGACGACGGTCTTGCCGACGTCCGTGCCCGTACCGGTGACGATCAGGGTCCGCACGGCGCGCGAGGGTAGTTCAGGCCGTGGACAGGACCCGCACCGCGCGACGGTCGGGGTCGTCGTGCAGCACGGCGCGGGCGCAGAACGGGCGCACGTGCGCGAGCGGGTCGCCCGCCGGCACCGTCGCCGTCGTCACGCCGCGGGGCCCCGTGACCTCGCAGAACACCGACGACCCGGCGTCGGAGCGGATCTCGACGGTGAGCCCGGCGTGGTCCGGGTCGCCGTCGCGGACGCCGAGCACGACCGCCTCGTGCACCGCCAGCACCGCGGCGCGCACGGCGTCGCCCTCCAGCCCGGCGCGCGCGGCGGCCTCGGCGACCCGGCGGCGGACCTCGGCGAGGTCGGCGGTGCCGTCGACGCCGACCCGCACCGTGACCGTCCCCCAGACGGCGGCCGGCACGGGACTGGTGGGCGACGGCGCGCGGTAGTCGGGGTTGTCGACGGTGCCGACGGCCGTCGCCAGGCGGGGATGGCTGCGCCGGGCGACCGCGAGCTGCTCCGGGTCGAGATCGTTCCGGCAGCAGCAGATGAGGGTCAGGGGCAGGTCGCCGAGCACGAGGCCGAGCGCGTCCTCGCCGTACGCGCGGTCCGCGCCGGACACCGCGGGCGCGTACTGGCCCAGCAGCGTGGTCCGCCGGCCGGCCCGCGCCCAGCCGCGGACGGCGGCGACGAACCCGGGCGCGGACGGTGCCGCCAGGCCCGACGGCGGCGGGAACTCGACGCGCTCCGCGTCCGCGCCGAGCGCCTCGCGCACGCGGCGGACGGTGCCGCGGTCGGCGGCCACGACGACGTCCTCGCCGTCGGCCAGCGCGCGGCGGAGCTCGGGGACAGCGCTCGCCGCCAGGTCGTCGGGGCCGTGGTGGAGCAGCCCCAGGTGCACGAGACCCGCCGGCGGGGCGGTCATCGCGGGTCCTCGCTCTCGCGCACCGACGGCGGGCGCCCGACCGCGTCGAACAGCCGCCGCAGGAAGCGGGGACCGTTGTGCAGGACGATGTGCTGCTCCGTCGGCGCCGACCGGGCCGCGAGCATGAGGATCTCCGCGCAGGAGACGTCCATGAAGTCGACGGCGGCGAGGTCGACGTGCAGGTCGGAGCAGCCCTCCCGCTCGCGGGCGGCGCGCAGCGCGCCGTGGACGGCGGCGCCGAACCGCCGCGAGACGTGGGCGTCGAGGTCGCCCCGGGGCCGCCAGCGTCCGTCGTCGTCGCCGGCCGACCAGACGCCGTCGACGAGGTCGCGGTGGTGGACCGCGACCGTCTCCCACATCGCCCGCTCGCTCTCGGCCGGGACGCTGAGCTGGCAGAGCATCCGGACCGGCCACTCGGCGGTGAGGGTGTCGAAGCCCGACTCCCAGGTCGCGTACTCGCTCACGAGGTGCGCGTCGTCGGCCATCGGGAGCTCGGGACTCTCCTGGGTCATCGCCACCGTGGGCCAGAGGTCGTCGAAGGCCCGCTCGACCTCGTCCTGGTAGACGGCGAGCACGCCGGCCGACGTGGCGCCGGAGCGCTCGACGAGCGTCGGGAAGTCGAGGAACTCGAGCTGGCCGCTCGCGAAGGCGTCACGCGCCCCGCGGGGTCCGGCGGGTCCGCTGAGCCAGTGCTGCTGCCCGTCGGGCAGCCACCCCTTGTAGTAGACCTTGGAGCCCAGCGCGAGCTCCCGCTCGACCCATGACGCCGTGCCCCGGCGGCCCTGCTCGACCGCGTCGGCGACGAGCAGGGTGTGACCCGAGCCGCCGGCGGGCGCCTCGGGGCGCCCGCGCAGCACTGCGGTCACGTCGTCTCCCGGGGCCGTGGGGTGGGCCCACACGAGTACCCCCCGGACGGGGGTCCCCATGCACGCCCTAGCGTCCGGCGACGAGCGGGCCCAGCACCTTGTGCAGCACCTGGTCGACCAGGGCGAGGTCGTCGGCGGTGAGATCGGCCCGCGCGGTGAGCCGCAGCCGCGACGTGCCCGCGGGCACCGAGGGCGGGCGGAAGCACCCCGCCCGCAGGCCGTGCTCGGCGCAGCCCGCGGCGGCGGCGACCGCGGGCTCGGGGTCGCCGAGGACGACCGGCACCATCGCGGCGGTCGGCGTCGGCACGTCGAGGCCCGGCGCGGCGGCGCGGGCCGACGCCGCCACGGACGCCGCGTGCGTGTGCAGCGCCGCGACCCGCTCCGGCTCGGCCCGCACGATCCCGAGGGCGGCGAGGGCGGCGCCAGCGGCCGCCGGGGCGAGCCCGGTGTCGAAGATGAAGGGCCGGGCGGTGTCGACCAGGTGCTCGACCACCGCGCGGCCTGCCAGCACCACCCCGCCCTGGGCGCCCAGCGACTTCGACAGCGTGGCGGTGAGCACGACGTCCGGGGCGCCGGCGAGCCCGGCCTCGGCGAGGGTCCCGCTGCCGCCGGGGCCGCGGACGCCGAGGCCGTGGGCGTCGTCGACCAGCAGGACCGCGTCGCGCTCCCGGCAGACCGCGTGGAGCTCGGCCAGCGGGGCGATGCCGCCGTCGACGCTGTCGACCCCGTCGACGACCACCACCGCCCGCGGTTCCTCCCGGGCGGCGAGGACCAGGTCGACGGCGGCCGGGTCGGCGCACCGCGCGACCTCGACCCGCGCCCGGGACAGCCGGGCGGCGTCGACCAGCGAGGCGTGCGCGGCGACGTCGGAGACCACCAGCGCGCCGCGCCCGGTCAGCGCCGTGACGGCACCGAGGTTGGCGGTGTAGCCCGAGGAGAACACCAGCGCGGCCTCGCTGCCGGTGAACGCGGCCAGCTCCTCCTCCAGCTCGGCGTGCAGGTGCGTCGACCCCGTCACGAGGCGCGATCCCGTCGACCCGGCGCCCCAGGCGCGCAGGGCGTCGGCGCCGGCCTCGACGACACGGGGGTCGCGGGCGAGGCCCAGGTAGTCGTTGGAGGCGAGGTCGACGACACGGTCGGCGGCGCCCCGGGGCCGCAGCGTGCGGTGCAGCCCCGCGTCGTGGCGCGCGGCCGCCGTCTGCGCCAACCACGCGTCCAGCCAGGTCACGGCCGACACCCTACGTTCGGGGCATGCGCCTCGAGACGCTCCTGCCGCTCGGGAAGGTCGACCCGGGCCTGCGGACGCCGGACACCCCGCTGGACCTCCACGCCGTCGCGGCGAACGCGGCCCTGCTCGAGGAGATCGGCTACGGCGGGATGGCCGTCGAGGAGACCAAGGACGACCCGTTCGCCGTCCTCACGCTCGCCGCGAGCGCCACCCGCACGCTGCGGCTGGGCACCGCGGTCGCGATCGCGTTCCCGCGCAGCCCGACGGTGATGGCGCTGCAGGCGTGGACGCTGCAGAAGCTCTCGGGCGGACGGTTCACGCTCGGGATGGGCACGCAGGTGCGGGGGCACATCCGGCGGCGGTACGGCATGACCTGGTCGGCGCCGGCGCCGTGGATGCGCGAGTACGTGCAGGCCGTGCGCGCGGTGTGGCACACGTGGCAGACGGGCGCGCCGCTGGAGCACCACGGCGAGCACTACGACCTCGACCTCATGGTGCCGCTCTTCGACGCCGGGCCCATCGCCGATCCCGACATCCCGATCCACCTCGCCGGGGTCAACACGAACATGTGCGCCGTGACCGGCGAGGTCGCCGACGGCCTGCGCCCGCACCCGGTGTGCACGCCCTCGTACATCCGGGAGGTGATGCTGCCCGCGGTGCGGCGCGGCGCCGCCCGGAGCGGACGCCCGCTCGACGGGTTCCGCGTGGCGATGAAGCCGCTGGTGGCGTCGGCGCGCACGCCGGAGGAGCTCGCGGGGAAGGTCCGCGACGCCCGGGCGCGCATCGCCTTCTACGCGTCGACGCCCGGCTACCGGGCCGCGTTCGACCACCTCGGCCTGGGCGACCTCGCCGACGAGGCCAAGGGGCTCTCGAAGGCCCAGCGCTGGGAGGAGCTGCCGGACATGGTCGACGACGAGACCCTGCACCGCTTCGCCGTCATCGGCACCCACGACGAGATCGGCGACAAGCTGCTCGAGCGGTTCTCGTCGGTCGTGACCGACGTCGAGTTCTCGATCGCGGTCCGCGACGACACCGACCGCGACACCCTGCGTGCCCTGGCCGCGACCATCCAGTCCGCCTCCGACGCCCCCGCCCGGGCGACGATCACCGGTATGTGAGCAGTTGGCGCCCCGCCAGGGGCGCCAACTGCTCACGTGGGTCAGGCGGGGTCGGGGACCGGGAAGGCGGCGGTGGCGGGGTCGCCGGGGGTGGCGGAGGCGCCGGCGCCGAGGCGGTCGCGCGACGCCGGGACGAAGCGGTCCCCGTCGAGCACCGACATCCGCGCGGTGGCGATGTCGAAGAACAGCCCGACCAGCCGCACCCGGCCCTCGTCCAGCGCCCGCGCCACGGCGGGGTGGCGGGACAGGCGCTCGAGCTGGACGGCGACGTTGACCATCGCGAGCTGGTCGACGTCCGACGCGCCCCGCACCGCGGCCGCCGCGGCGACCGGGTGGCCGTCGTGCCAGCGCGCCAGGCTCTCGGCGGCCCCGTCGAGCCAGCGCCCGAGCTCGCCGTCGCCGCCGGTCCCCCGCAGGGTCGCCGTCATCGCGCCGCAGCCGGAGTGCCCGCACACCACGAGCGTCGGGACCTCGAGCGCGTCGAGGGCGTACTCCACCGAGGCCCCCACCGAGGCGTCCGCGTCCGTGCCCCGCGGCGCGAGGTTCCCGACGTTGCGGACGGTGAACAGGTCCCCCGGCCCGCTCGAGGTGAGCACGTTGGGCACCACCCGGGAGTCCGAGCAGGTCAGGAACAGCGCGTACGGCGCCTGCCCGTCGGCCAGGTCGGAGAGGTACGGCGCGACGAGCCCGGCGGCGCGGCGGTGGTACTCGCGCAGGCCGGTGAGGATCGGATCGTCCGCGGCGTCGTGCTCGTGACCGTGCCCCGCGCCGGCCCCGTAGCGGTCGTCGTGCCCGGACTGCCACACCGACCACGGGCTCAGGAACCGCGGCACCGGCCCGGGGCGACGGTCGCCGGGTCCGCCGTTGGACGTCGTGTGCCGGTCGAGCAGGCCCATCGTGCCGACCTCGTCGACGCGAACCCGCCCGCCGCCCTGCTCGTGGCGCTCGATCCACTCCTGGAGGTGGTCGTAGGCGGCGTGGTCGAGGTAGTCGGTGACCAGGTCGACCACCACCGGTGCCCCGCCCGGCACCGCGGCGAGCCTGCGGGCCAGGCGCGGGATCGACGGGAAGCACAGGGCGCCCTCGACGACCACGTGCCAGTCGCCGTCGGGGGTGCCGGCCGGCTCCTGGACCTCGATCGACGCCCACACCACGCGGCGAAGCACCAGCAGCAGCGCCAGCGCCAGACCGGCGACGACGCCGGTCAGCAGGTCGGTGAACACGACCCCGACGATCGTCACGACGTACACGGGCAGCTCGCCGTGGCGGTGCAGCTCGCGCATGTGCGCGAGCTTCACCAGCCGCGCGCCGATGACCACGAGGAGCCCGGCCAGCACGGCCATGGGGATCTGCTGCACGAGCCCGAGCAGCGCCACGGAGAACACGACGATCCAGACGCCGTGCAGGATCGCCGACGCGCGGGACTTCGCGCCGGCGGCGACGTTGGTCGAGCTGCGCACGATGACGCCGGTGATCGGCAGGCCGCCGAGCAGTCCGGAGAGGGTGTTGCCGGCGCCCTGGCCGACCAGCTCGCGGTCGAGATCGGACTTCTGGCCGCCGTGCATGCGGTCGACGGCGACGGCCGAGAGCAGGCTCTCGACGCTCGCGATGATCGCGATGGTCAGGACGCCGACCGCGAACGCCCCGACCTGCCCGTCGGGGAGCACGGGCGGTGAGATCGCCTCCAGCAGCGAGCCGCCGATCTCGACGCGCTCGACCGGCAGGGCGAGCACCGACGCCACGGCGGTCACCGCGACGACCGCCAGCAAGGGCGCGGGGATTCCGCGCACCCAGCCGGGCACGGCCTTCGGCAGCCGCGGCCACGCCAGCAGGATCGCGATCACGGCGAGCCCGAGGGCGGTCGCCGGGCCGTGCAGCGAGAGCAGCTGACCGGGCAGCGCGAGGACGTTCGCGAGGGCATCGTCCTGCTGCTCGCCGCCGAGGACGACGTGCAGCTGGCCGAGCACGATGGTCACGCCGATGCCGGCGAGCATCCCGTGGACGACGGCCGGGGAGATCGCGAGCGCCGCGCGGCCGGCCTTCGTGAGGCCGAAGACCATCTGCAGGACGCCGGCCGCGACGGTGATCGCGCAGGTCACGCCCCAGCCGAACTGGTTGACGAGGTCGGCGACGACCACGGTCAGCCCGGCCGCGGGCCCGCTGACCTGCAGCGGCGAACCGCCCAGGGCGCCGGCGACGAGGCCGCCGACCGCGGCCGCGATCAGCCCGGCGGTCAGGGGCGCGTCGGAGGCCACCGCGATCCCCAGCGAGAGGGGCACGGCGACGAGGAAGACGACGAGGGAGGCGGGGACGTCGGCGCGCAGGCGCTCGCGCCAGGTGACGTCCCGGTCGGGGGTGGGGGCCGCGGGGGCGGCGGTCGCTCCGGTGGTCATGGGTCCTCCGTCGGGGGCCGTGGACCGGCCCGGCGGGGGGTGATCGGTGCGATCACCGGGGGCATCAAGGAGCGCTCGCGGGGCCGGGACGCCGACCCATGGTCGGTCACCCGGCGTCACCGGCGGGGCGTCCTTGCCCCGTGCCGGAAGCGCTGTGATCACTGTGCCCGACGTCCAGGGGACCGCCCGGGAAGGCCACGAGTTGATCGTGACGCTCCGTTCGAATCAGCGACGGGTGCGCGGTACCGATGGTCCCTCGTCCGGGTGTGATGCAGCGCGGAGCTGGGCATCTGTGGCGTCGCGTTCACGCCCGGTCCGTGCTGATCACCGGGCGCCGTTGGTCCACCCGAGTGAAATCGTGCGAATAAGACGGAAGGGACAGACACGTCACACCGGACCGCGCCGGCCTCATCGCGGGCTCACACCGTCGTCACGCAGTGTTCACCTGAGCCGTCACCCGGCGCGGGCCGCCGCGACCATGGCCTCCCCGATGCGCGCGACGTCGTCGGACGGCGTGACGTAGGGGGGCATGGCGTAGACGAGGTCGCGGAACGGGCGCAGCCACACCCCGTGCGCCTCCGCGGCGGCCTGGGCGGCGGGCACGTCGACGGGGTGGTCGAGCTGGATCACCCCGATCCCCCCGAGCACGCGGACGTCGTCGACCCCGGGCAGCGACCGGGCGGGCTCCAGCGAGGCCCGCAAGCCGGCCCCGAGCGCCGCCACCTCGCCCGCCCAGTCGCGCCGCAGCAGCTCGTCGATGCTCGCCGCGGCCACGGTCGCCGCGAGGGGGTTGGCCATGAACGTGGGGCCGTGCATGAGACCGCCGGCCTCGCCCTCGCTGATCGCCGTGGCCACCGCGGGGGTGCACAGGGCGGCGGCCGCCGTGAGGTAGCCGCCGGTCAGCGCCTTGCCCAGGCACATCACGTCCGGCGACACCGCCGCCTGCTCGGAGGCGAACAGCGTGCCGGTGCGCCCGAAGCCGGTGGCGATCTCGTCGAAGACCAGCACGAGGTCGTGCTCGTCGGCGATCGCCCGCAGCGTCCGCAGGTGACGCGGGTCGTGGAAGCGCATGCCGCCGGCCCCCTGGACGACGGGCTCGACGACGATGCCGGCGATCTCGTCCGCGTGGGTCTCGGCGACGGCGCGGAGGTGGTCGTCGTACGCCGGGTCGTAGGAGTGCGGCGGCCGGTCGGCGAACACCTGCCGCGGCAGGAACCCCGTCCACGCCGTGTGCATCCCGCCCTCGGGGTCGCACACGCTCATCGCACCGAACGTGTCGCCGTGGTAGCCGCCCCGCCAGGTCATCATGCGGGTCCGCCCCGGGCGGCCGCGGGCGCGCTGGTACTGGAGGCACATCTTCAGCGCGACCTCGATCGACACCGACCCGGAGTCGGCGAGGAACACGTGCTCCAGCGGCTCCGGGGTCAGGGCGACGAGACGCTCGGCGAGGGCCACGGCCGGGTCGTGGGTCAGGCCGCCGAACATCACGTGGCTCATCGACCCGGTGGCGCGGACCACGGCCTCGTCGAGGGCGGGGTGCCGGTAGCCGTGCACGGCGGCCCACCACGACGACATCCCGTCCACGAGCTCGCGCCCGTCGTCCAGCGTCAGCCGGACCCCCTGCGCCGACCGCACGACGAGCGGGTCGGTCCGCCCGGGCATCGGGCCGTAGGGGTGCCAGACGTGGGCGCGGTCGAGATCCCGGAGCCTGGAGGTCACCCGCGACGTCATCCGCGCACCGTAACGGCGTGTGCGGATCCGGGCCCTAGGATCACCCGTGATGTCCACCGCCGACGAGAGCAGCGCCGAGGCCCGGCCGGACCCGTTCTCGCGCCGGCGGGAGGTCGCCGCGACCAGCGCGCGCTCGCTGCTGATGACGGTGCTCGGCGAGCTGGTCCTGCCCGGCGACGGCCCGGTCTGGACCCAGTCGGTCGTCGACGTCCTCGGCCTGGTCGGCGTCGAGGAGAAGTCGGCGCGCCAGGCGCTCGCCCGCACCGCCGCCGACGGGCTGCTCGTGTCCGAGCGGGTCGGGCGCAGGGTGCGCTGGGACCTCACCGACTGGAGTCGGCGACTGCTCACCGAGGGCGCCGCGCGGATCTACGCCCACGGGAGGGCGCGGACGCGGTGGGACGGGCGCTGGCTCGTGGTCGTCGCGAGCGTCCCCGAGCAACAGCGGGCCCGGCGGCACCGCCTGCGCACCCGGCTGGCCTGGGCGGGCCTCGGCTCCCCCGCCGCCGGGATGTGGGTCTCGCCGGACACCGGGCGCCTCGACGAGGTCCGCGAGGTGCTCACCGAGATCGGCCCGGCGGACGCGCACGTCATCACCGGCGAGTACCACGGCGAGCTCTCGTCCGCCGACCTCGCGACCCGCGCCTGGGACCTCGCCGATCTCGCGGCGCGCTACGAGGAGTTCGTCGCCCGCTTCGCCGAGCTGGATCCCGCCGACGACACCGAGACGCTCGCCGCGCAGATCCGTCTGGTCGACGCGTGGCGCCGCTTCCCGTTCCTCGACCCGGGTCTGCCCGACGCGCTCCTGCCGGGCGCCTGGGTCGGGCACCGCGCGGCCGGGGTGTTCCACGGCCGCCACGACGCCTGGGCCGAGGGCGCCCGCCGGGCGGCGGGCGTCCTCGGCCTCTAGCGAGGTCCCGGCTCCCGGTCGCTCAGTCCGTCGGCAACCAGATCTCCCAGGCGATCCCGTCCGGGTCGCCGAAGGAGACGAACGCGGCGTAGCCGGCGTCGCGCACCGGCGAGTGCTCGATCCCGTGGGAGTCGAGACGCTCGGCCCAGGCGTCGAGGTCCGCCCGCGACGCGACCGTCACCGCGACGTGGTCGAGCCCGGTGCGCTGCGGGCTGAACAGGTCGTTCGAGCGCTCGTACGGTTCGTGGATGCCGAGCACCAGGCCGCTCCCGGGGTGCCGCATCAGACGTCGCGGGTGCCCGGCCTCCGGCGGGCCCTCGCGGACGTCGCCCACCCGCTCGAAGCCCAGGACGTCCTCGTAGAAGGTCACCGAGGCCGTCATGTCACGGACGACGAGAGCGAGGTGGGCGACGCCCGAGAACGACGGGTCGCTCACTGGATCCAGATCGTCTTCGCGTTGACGAACGACTGCGGACCGAAGCTCGCGAGCTCGCGCCCGTAGCCGGAGTTCTTCGCGCCGCCGAAGGGCACCTCGGGCGTCGACTCGGTGATCTTGTTGACGTAGACCATGCCCGACTCGACCTCGGTGGCGAACCGGATCTTCTCGTCCTCGTCCTGGGTCCAGGCACTGCCGCCCAGCCCGAAGTCGGAGTCGTTGGCGATGCGGATCGCGTCGCTCGCGTCGCTCGCGCGGAAGACCAGCGCGACCGGGCCGAACAGCTCCTCGCGGTAGGCGCGGGAGTCCTCGGGGATGTCGGCGAGCACCGTCGCGGGGTACCAGTTGCCGGGCCCGCCGGCCGGCTTCCCGCCGGTGAGGACGCGGGCGCCGGAGGCCACGGAGTCCTGGACCTGGGAGTCGAGGTCCTCGACGCCCTGGGCCTGGGACATGGGCCCCAGGTCGGTGTTCTCGTCCATGGGGTCGCCCATCGTCAGCGACTCCATCTTCGCCACCAGCTTCTGCGTGAACTCATCGGCGATCTGCTCGTGGATGATGAACCGCTTCGCGTTGATGCAGGACTGGCCGTTGTTGAGCATGCGGCTCGACACCGCGGCCTCGACGGTGGCGTCGACGTCGGCGGACGGCATGACGATGAACGGGTCGCTGCCGCCGAGCTCGAGCACGCTGGTCTTGACGTTCTGGCCGGCGCGGGCACCGACCTCGCGCCCCGCGGGCTCGCTGCCGGTCAGCGTCACGGCGCGCACGCGGTCGTCGTCGATGACCCCCTCGATCACCGAGGAGCCCACGAGCAGCGTCTGGAACGCGCCGTCCGGGAAGCCGGCGCGCGTGAGGACGTCCTCGATGGCCAGGGCCACCTGCGGGACGTTCGACGCGTGCTTGAGCAGGCCGACGTTGCCGGCCATGAGCGCCGGCGCGGCGAAGCGCAGCACCTGCCAGTACGGGAAGTTCCAGGGCATCACCGCGAGCACCGGACCCAGCGGCTGGTACCGGGTGAAGATCCGCGCGTGCTCGGGCGCCGACTTCGGCTTGGGCCACTCGACGTCGGCGAGGTCCTCGGCCGCGTGGTCGGCGTACCAGCGGCACCCCAGCGCGCACTTGGTCACCTCGGCCTTGGCCGCGGCGAAGGTCTTGCCCATCTCGAGGGTCGCGAGCTCGGCCAGCCGCTCGTTCTCGGCGTCGAAGATGTCCGCCGCGGCGCGCAGCCACCCGGCGCGCTGCTCGAACGTCGTGTCCCGGTACGTCTGGAACGCATCCCACGCGCGCTGGAGCTTCTCCTCGAGCTGCGCGTCGGTGAGGGCGTCGAACTCCTGGACGGTCTCCCCGGTGGCGGGGTTCGTCGTTGCGATGGCCATGGCTGACGACTACCCCGCCCGCCCGGCCGGGCAATCGTCCGTGCTCTGCCGAACGACCAGCTCAGGGGCCTCGATCCGCCGGTCCCGGCGCTCGGCCCGGGCCAGCGCCAGCGCGCACACCGCGGCGACGGCACCGGCGAGCGCCAGCATCACCCAGCCGGCGCGCACGAGGCCGAGCTCCTCGGGCCGTCCGGTGGTGTGTGTGCCGATCACCGACACCAGCAGCGCAACCCCGAGCACCGACCCGACCTGGCGGGCGGTGGTGATCAACGAGGACCCGGTGCCCCACCGGTGCGCGGGCAGGGCGGTGCCGACGACCGAGGACAGCGCGGGCAGGACGAGGCCCACGCCCAGCCCGGTGGCGAGCTGGCCGGGCAGCATCCCGGACGCGTACCCGGGGGTCACCCCGAGCCGCAGCGCCCACCACGCCGGACCGGCCGCGAACAGCAGCGCACCCACCGCGACCACCGGACCGATGCCGAAGCGCCCGGTGAGGTGGCCCGACTGCCGTGACACGACCACCACCACGAGCGGCCCGACCGCCAGCGCCAGCCCGGCGACCGGCGCCGGCCAGCCCCAGGTGCCGGTCAGGTAGAGGACGTTCGCGACGAGCATGCCGGCGAACCCGGTGGTGAAGGCGAGCATCGTCAGCGCGGCGAGGCCGACCACCGGGGTCGCGACCACGGCGAGGTCGAGCGCCGGCACGGGATGGCGGCGCGAGCGCGCCACGACCCCGGCGAGGCCGAGGACCGCGACGACGAGGCCCGCGACCACCGGCGCCGACAGCCAGCCGAGGTCGGGGGCGCGGACCAGGGCGTAGGCCAGCGCCCCGACGCCGACGACCAGCCCCACGGCGCCGAGCACGTCGGGCCGGCCCGCGCCCGTGCCGACCCCCGCCGGCAGGAACCGGGAGCCGGCGACCAGCGCGACGAGACCGACCGGCACGTTGACGAGGAAGACCCAGTGCCACGACGCCTCGACCAGCAGGCCGCCGAGCGGCGGGCCGAGCGCGGCCGCGACCGCGCCGATCGAGGCCCAGGCACCGACGGCGTGGGCGCGGCGTTCGGCCGGGAAGGCCGCGAGCAGCAGCGACAGCGACGTCGGCGTCACGAGCGCGGCACCGAGCGCCTGGACCGCCCGCGCGGCGACGAGCAGGCCCACCGAGGGCGCGACCGCACAGGCCGCGGACGCGAGGGTGAACACCGCGAGCCCGACCAGGAAGACCCGCCGGTGGCCGGAGCGGTCGGCGAGGCGCCCGGCGAGGGCGAGGAACGCGGCGAAGACGACGGTGTAGCCGTTGAGCACCCAGGAGATCTGGCCGAGGTCGGTGCCCGGGAAGTCGGCGCGGATGTCCGGGAAGGCCAGGTTGACGATGAACAGGTCGAGGCTCGACAGGAACGCGGCCGCCGACGTGATCAGCAGGACGGTGCGCGGGCGGACCGCGGTCGGCGCGCTCACGTCGTGTGGGCGTCGATGATGCGCGCGGCCAGCTCGACCGCGGTCCGGCCGGCCGCACCCTGGTCGAGGCGGTCCCGGTACGCGGCCTGCAGGTAGAGCCCGTCGACGACGAGCCAGAGCTCCTCGACGAGGCGCTCGGGGTCGGCGGCGCCGAGCGCCTCGACGAGCGTCGCGAGCTCCCGGTGCGACGCGGCGAGGACGGTGTGCGCCACGCCGGCCGGTGTGGGTGGCCCCTCGGCCGCGCCGAGGTCGGCGTCGTCGGGGAACTCGGCCAGGTAGTTGCGGAAGGCGCATCCCCGGAACCGCGGGTGGGCGGTCGTCGTCGCGACGTCCTCCACGAGCGCGAGCAGCTGGGCCCGCGGCTCGTCGTCCGCCGCCTCGCGCGCCGTGCGGGCGGTCGAGGACCGGATGTCGCGGGCCCGCTCGAGGTAGGCGGCGACGAGATCGGACTTCGTCGGGAAGTGCGAGTAGAGCAGGTTCTTGCCGGTGCCCGCCTCGCTGATCACCTGGTTCATCCCGACGGCGCGGACACCGTGCTCGTAGAACAGGCGCGAGGCGGTCGTGAGGATCCGGTCCCGGGTCCCGGGCGCGGGAGTCCGTGCCACGAGGGCTCCTCTCGGGGTCTGGCTCGGACCACACGGTCCTGGACCGATCGGTCCGCCAACCGACGCTACTCCCCTCGCCGTTGCCCGGCGAGGGTGCCGTGCGTCTCAGACGCGGCGGGGCGGATCTGAGAGACCGGGGTAGACCCGCTGGGCGTGTCCGCCGAGGAGTCCGTCGGTGAGCGCCTCGCTCAGCCCGAGGTCGCGGATCGCGGCGATGTTGCGGGCCGGGTCGGCCGCCGGGGAGTCGGTGCCGAACACGCACTTCGCCGCGACGCGTTCGAAGCCGAACCGCTCGTAGTAGACGGGCAGCTTGTGCGGCGGCAGGCCGGCGACGTCGAGCCACACGTTCTCGCGGGTCAGCGCGAGCGACGCCGCCGCCTCGTAGCTCCACCCGCGCCCGCCGTGCGCGAGCACCACGGTCAGCCCCGGGAAGTCGCGCAGGACGTCGTCGAGCAGGACGGGGTCGCCGTAGCGGGCGGTGGCGCCGGGGAACGTCGACGGCCCGGTGTGCACGATGACGGGCACACCGCGCTCGAGGCAGCGGGCGTAGGCCGGGTAGAGCTGGGCGTCGTTGGGGGCGATCCCGGCGTGCACCGGGTGCACCTTGAGCGCCACCGCACCGAGGTCGAGCTGCCGGTCGAGCTCCGCGGCCACCGGGTGGTGGACGTGCGGGTTGATGTTGGCGACGACCCGGAACCGGTCGGCGTCCGCGTCCACCAGCGGGAGCATGTCCTCGACGGTCTGCCAGCCGGTGACCTTCGGGGAGTACTCGCAGAACAGCAGCACGCGGTCGACGCCCGCGCCCGCGAACAGCGCCGAGATCTTCTCCGGGATCGCGGCGCCGTCGCTGTCGTACGCGGCCGTCCACTCCTCCGACGGGCCCGCGGGGCCGATCCACTGCTCCCACGGGACCTTGAGCCGGGCCAGGTGGGCGACGTGGACGTGGGCGTCGACGATCACCCGGCCATCATCGCAGCGCTGGTCGGAGCTACTCGAAGAGGTCGGGATCGGTCCGGACGATCTCGTCCCACAGGGGCTGGAAGGAGAACCAGCCCATGTAGGGCGAGCCGGTCGTCTCCGCGGTGAACTTCGCGTTCGCGTGGTCGATCTGCGTCGGCGTGCCGGCGGCCTCGGCCATCAGCTGGGCCTGGCAGTTGCGCTCGGTGTTGATGAACCACCACGCGGCCTCGGCGACCGTCTCGCCGACCGAGAAGATGCCGTGGTTCTGGTGGAAGACCATCTTGCGGCCGGTCAGCCCGGCGGCGAGCGCCCGCCCGACCTCGGGGTCGAGCACGACCGCGCCGCGGCCCTCGCTGACGACGCCGTGGTTCTCGTAGAGCGTGCAGGCGTCCTGCGTGATCGGGTCGAGCGGACGGCCGAGCGACGACCACGACTTGCCGTACACCGAGTGGGCGTGCGCGGCCGCCACCACGTGCGGGTGCGCCGCGTGCACCGCGGAGTGGATGACGAACCCGGCCTGGTTCACCGGCCGGGAGCCGTGGACGACGTCGCCGTCGTGGTTCACGGCGATCAGATCCGACACACGGATGTGCCGGAAGCTCATGCCGAACGGGTTGACCCAGAACAGGTGCTCGTCCTCCGGGTCGCGCACGGTGATGTGGCCGGCGATGCCCTCGCCGAACCCGAACTTGCCGAAGATGCGGAACGCCCCGGCGAGCTGCTGCTTGCGGTGCAGCCGCTCCTCCGCGCTCGTGGCGAAGGTCGGCGGCTGGGGCATCACGATGCCCTCCTGCGACGGGCGGAACGCCGACGTCTGGTCCTCATCGCTGCGGTTGTCCTGCGTGGGGGCGGCCATGCCTCGACCGTGCGCCGCGTCACGGCCCTGGGTCAAGGGTTCCTTGCCGTCGGCCACGTTCTCCGACCAGGCTCGGACCGCCTGCCCGCGAAGGAGGACCGGACGTGACGCGACCCTCGGTCTACGACGCGGTCGGCGGCGACGCGGCGTTCCTCGCCCTCGCGCGGGCGCACCACCGCCGCTGCCTGGCCGATCCCGAGCTCGGGCACCCGTTCTCCCATCCCGACCAGCACCCGCAGCACGTCGAACGCCTGGCGGCCTACTGGGCGGAGGTGCTCGGCGGGCCGCCGCGGTACTCCCGCGGCGACGCCGACCAGTCGCACGTGCTGTGGCTGCACAGCGGCAACGGGGAGATCGACGACCTCGGCCGGCGCTTCCTCGCGTGCTTCCTGGCCGCGCTCGACGACGCCGGGGTGCCCGACGACCCCGAGCTGCGCGCCTGCCTGCGGGCCTACATGGAGTGGGCCGTCGCCGACGTGCTGGAGTACTCGCCGGTCGACGCGGTGGTGCCGACGAACGCCGCGATGCCGCGGTGGAGCTGGGAGGGGCTCGTGCGCTGACGGCCCCCGTCGTCAGCCGCCCGCCGTCTCCCAGAGACCGACGACGTTGCCCTCGGTGTCGCGGAAGTACGCGGCGAACCCCATCGCACCGACCGCCTGCTTCGCGCTCAGGACCTCGCCGCCGTACTCGGCGACCCGCGCGAGCGTCTCGTCGATGTCCCCGACATCGACGACGATCACCGGCCCGCGGGGCTCGCCCTCACCACGGCGGAACATGCCGCCGTTGATGTACCCGGGCTCCTCCGGCGCGCCCTGCTCGGTGACCGGGCCGCTCATCGCGAGCGTGTAGTCCATGCCCGGCATCTCCTGCAGCGTCCACCGGAAGATCGCGCCGTAGAACGCCCGCGCGCGGTCGCCGTCGTCGAACGGGACCTCGAAGTGGACCACCCGACCACTCATAACCAGCTCCTCTCTCAGCCCAGACAGCGTGGACCGAGCAGGGCCTTGAGGTCACCCATCAGCGCGCCGGAGTTGGTGACCTTGAGGCCGTCATCGAGACGCAGCACGTGGCTCGCGCCGTTGGCCGCGAGCAGCGTGAGGTGGACCTCGCTCGGGCCCGGGTGGGCGACGAGGACCTCCTTGAGCTTCCCGACGCGCTCCGGGGTGCAGCGCGCGCTCTCGATGACGACCTTCACCGGGGCGCCGCCGACGCCCCCGGACAGGTCGGGCACCGCGAGGTCCTCGACGAACAGGCTCACGCGGTCGTCCCGCTTGTTGACCTTGCCCTTGACCAGCACGATCGCGTCCTCGGCGACGTCGATCGACACCGCCGCGTAGGTGCGCGGGAAGAACAGCACCTCGATGCCGCCGGCGAGGTCCTCGATCTGCGCCGAGGCCCAGGGCTCGCCCTTCTTGTTCACCCGGCGGGTGACGGTGGCGAGGATGCCGCCGACGGTGACCGTCGCGCCCTCGGCGACGTCGCCCTCGAGGATCTTCGTGATCTGGGTGTCGGCCCGGCTCGCGAGGACCTGCTCGATGCCGTTGAGCGGGTGGCCGGACACGTAGAGGCCGAGCATCTCCCGTTCGAGCGCGAGGCGGTGCTTGGACTCCCACTCCCCCTCGGGCACCTTGACGTCGAACATCCCCGTCGTGTCGGCGGAGTCCTCGTCCGGGCCGTCGAAGCTCCCGAACAGGTCGAACTGCCCGTCGGCCTCGGCCTTCTTCGTCGTCATCACCGCGTCGACGGCCTCGGCGTGCACCAGCGCGAGGCCCTTGCGCGGGTGGCCCAGCGAGTCGAACGCGCCGGCCTTGATCAGCGACTCGACCGTCTTCTTGTTGCAGACCTGCTGCGGGACCTTGCGCAGGAAGTCCGAGAAGTCGGTGAACGCGCCCTTCTCGCGGCGGGTCTCGACGATCGCGTCGACGACGTTGGTGCCGACGTTGCGGATCGCGCCCAGGCCGAAGCGGATGTCGACGCCGACCGGGGCGAAGTCGCGCACCGAGTCGTTGACGTCGGGCGGCAGCACGGTGATGCCGAGCTTGCGGCACTCCGAGAGGTAGATCGCCGCCTTGTCCTTGTCGTCGCGCACGCTGGTGAGCAGCGCGGCCATGTACTCGGCGGGGTAGTTCGCCTTGAGGTAGGCCGTCCAGTAGGAGACCAGCCCGTAGCCCGCGGTGTGCGCGCGGTTGAAGGCGTAGTCGGAGAACGGGACGAGGATGTCCCACAGTGTCTGGATGGAGTTCTGCGAGTAGCCGTTGGCCTTCATGCCCTCGGAGAAGGGCACGAACTCCTTGTCGAGGATCTCCTTCTTCTTCTTGCCCATCGCGCGGCGCAGCAGGTCGGCGGTGCCCAGCGAGTAGCCCGCGAGCTGCTGGGCGATCGCCATGACCTGCTCCTGGTAGACGATCAGACCGAACGTCTCGCCCAGGATCTCCGAGAGCGGCTCCGCCAGCTCCGGGTGGATCGGCTTGACCTCCTGCCGGCCGTTCTTGCGGTCGGCGTAGTCGTTGTGCGCGTTGGCGCCCATCGGCCCGGGCCGGTACAGCGCGAGGACGGCCGAGATGTCCTCGAACGTCGTCGGCTCCATGCGCCGCAGCAGGTCGCGCATCGGGCCGCCGTCGAGCTGGAAGACGCCGAGCGTGTCGCCACGGGCCAGCAGCTTGTAGGCCTCGGTGTCGTCGAGCGCGAGGTTGTCGAGGTCGAGCGCCGGCTTGCCGTTGAGGGTGATGTTGTGCAGGGCGTCGTCGATGACCGTGAGGTTGCGCAGCCCCAGGAAGTCCATCTTCAGCAGCCCGAGCGTCTCGCAGACGCCCATGTCGAACTGCGTGATGATCGCGCCGTCGGAGTCCCGGCGCTGGATCGGCAGGACGTCGAGCAGGGGCGTCGACGACATGATCACGCCGGCGGCGTGCACGCCCCACTGGCGCTTGAGTCCCTCGAGGTCACGCGCGGTGTCGACGATCTCCTTGACCTGCGCGTCGGCCTCGTAGAGCGCGCGCACCTCGGTGGCCTCGGAGTAGCGCTTGTGGCCCGGGTCGAAGATCCCCGAGAGCGGGATGTCCTTGCCCATCACCGGCGGCGGCATCGCCTTGGAGATGCGGTCGGCCACCGCGTAGCCCGGCTGGCCGTAGAGCACCCGCGCGGAGTCCTTGATCGCGGCCTTCGCCTTGATCGTGGAGTAGGTGATGATCTGGGCGATGCGGTCCTCGCCGTACTTCTCCGTGACGTACCGGATCATCTCGCCGCGCCGGCGCTCGTCGAAGTCCAGGTCGATGTCGGGCATCGACTTGCGCTCGGGGTTGAGGAACCGCTCGAAGATCAGGTTGTGCTTCACCGG
The DNA here is from genome assembly GCF_054796175.1 of Actinomycetospora sp. C-140. NCBI lineage: Bacteria > Bacillati > Actinomycetota > Actinomycetes > Pseudonocardiales > Pseudonocardiaceae > Actinomycetospora > Actinomycetospora sp. C-140. Next base: position 77,839 of record NZ_JBTWNF010000014.1, read on the forward strand.
GTCGAGCTCGGTGATGCCCAGCGCGTAGGCGATGAGGCAGCCGGCGGCGCTGCCGCGGCCCGGACCGACGCGGATGCCGACCGACTTGGCGTGCGCCACGAGGTCGGCCGTCACCAGGAAGTAGCCGGGGTAGCCCTTCTGGCAGATGACGTCGATCTCGTACGCGGCCTGCTGACGGTGGCCCTCCGGGACCTGGCCGTGGAACCGCTGCTGCAGGCCCCGCTCGACCTCCTTGACGAGCCACGTCGACTCGGTCTCACCCGCGGGCACAGGGGCGCCCGGCATGAGGTCGCGCCCCTCCTCGAACTCCACGTTCACGCGCTCGGCGATCGCGAGGGTGTTGTCGCAGGCCTCGGGGAAGACGCCGTCCCACTGCGCGCGCATCTCCTGCGCGCTCTTGAGGTAGAAGTCCTGAGCGTCGAACCGGAAGCGGTTCGGGTCGTTCATCGTCTTGCCGGTCTGCACGCACAGCAGCACCTCGTGCGGCTTCGCGTCCTTGGCGTAGGTGTAGTGCAGGTCGTTGGTGGCGAGACCGGGGAGGTCGAGCTTCTTCTTGAGGTCGTAGAGGTCGTCGCGGACCCGGCGCTCGATCTCGATGCCGTGGTCCATCAGCTCGCAGAAGAAGTTGTCGGCGCCGAAGATGTCGCGGTAGTCGCTCGCGGCCTGGCACGCGCCGTCGAAGTCGTCCTGCTGCAGGTAGCGCGCGACCTCGCCCGACGGGCAGCCGGTGGTCGCGATGATCCCCTTGCCGTAGGTCTCGAGCAGCTCGCGGTCCATGCGCGGCTTGTAGTAGTAACCCTCGAGGCTCGCGAGGCTGGAGAGACGGAAGAGGTTGTGCATCCCTTCCGTGTTCTCGGCCAGCAGCGTCATGTGGGTGTACATCTGGCCCGGGTTGTCATCGCTGATGACCTGGCCGCCCAGCGTCGCGCGCTTGCGCTCGTGGCGGCTGCCGGGCGCGAGGTAGCCCTCCATGCCGATGATCGGCTTGACCCCGTGGTCCTTCGACTTCTTCCAGAACTCGTAGGCGCCGAAGGTGTTGCCGTGGTCGGTCATGGCCAGGGCCGGCATGCCCATCCGCGCGGCCTCGGCGAACAGGTCGTCCAACCGCGCGGCACCGTCGAGCATCGAGAACTCGGTGTGCGTGTGCAGGTGGACGAACGAGTCGCCGGTCACGTCGTGGGACCTCCCCTGGGCGCCGCGGTGCTCCGGTGAGCCGGCCGGTGTCGCGGGCGGGACGGCGGTCGGCGGGAGCGGCTCCAGAGTAATCGCGACCCCCGACAGCGCCGCCCCTCCCCGCGGGCCCGATCCGTCCTCGCTGCTCACCTCCGACGGTCCGGCGTGTCGCCCGGATCCGGGCTCCTCCCATCCGCCACACGCGCCTCTCGTGCCCCACGGATGCGGGGTCGCACGTTCGTGTGGGGCCGAGGGGACGGGATCGGCGGGTGGGACCGGCCACGTGACGCGTTGCGCGGGCGCGTGGGGGGCTGATCATGCGAAACAAGCCGGTCGACGGCGCACGGGGTGGCCGGCCGGGGCCATCGGAGATCACCGGTGCGATACGCACCTCCGACGGGCTCCGGAGGTGCCTGGTGCACTGGTGATCTCCGCGCGGCGGCACGGCGGTCGCGCTCCGATGCGCCGGTCAGCGGCCGTCGTCGCCGGCGAGCAGGAGGTCCGCGGCGGTGTCGTGGCCACCCGTGAGGAGCGCGAGGGCTGCCGCGAGCACCCAGAACCGGGCGACCAGGACGTCCTCCGGCGTCCGCAGGAAGTGCTCGCGCAGCGCTTCCCGTGCCGAGGGCCCGAGGACCCGCGCCGCGTCCTCCACCGCGAGACCCTCCTCGCCGAGCTGGGCCGCGACCCACGTGGCGGCTCGCCCCGGGAGGTCGGCCGTCGGGAAGCGGCGCGGCACCTTCACGAGCCACGCGCCGAGGAACAGGTCGACCAGCGTGCGGTTGCCGGTGACCCGGTCCTCGCGACTCCCCCCGGCCGGGCAGGTACCGGACTCGTGGGTAGCGGCGACGAACGCCCGCGCGATACCGGGATCGCGCCGCTCGGCCGTCGCCATCACGACGTCGCGGAGGCGGGCCTGGAGCACGTCGATCAGGTCCGGGCCGTCGTCATCGCCGTCCTCGCCGTCCCCGTCGTCCCACCCGTCGTCCTCGTCCCACCAGCCGTCGTCGAGGTCGTCGTCGAGGTCGTCGTCGAACGCCTGCGGGAACTGCTCGAGCAGCTCGCAGTCGCTCAGCAGCGGCGTCCCGACCCGCTCCACGGCCACCCGGCGGGGACGCGGCGCACGTGGCGGGCGGGCCGCCCCGCGCTCCTGGCGCCTCCGCCGCGCCGCGACCTTCGCCGCCCGCCGCCGTCCGTCGTGCCTGCGCCTGCCCATGGCTCCTCCTCGGGGTCGTCGAGGTGGAGCGTGCTCCCGACCCCCGACAACGCCGCGTGCCACGGAGATCAGCGGCGCACCACGCACCTCCGAGAGGCCCGAGAGGTGCATGACGCGCTCGTGATCTCGGCCGCGGGCGACGGAGTCCGCGACCGGCACGTTCCGCAGGCCACGAGCCCCGCCGATCGCGAGGAGCGGTTACAGCACCCCGACGCCCTCGAGCGCCGCGCGGACGACCTCGCGCTCGCGGGAGTCGGCCGGGACCATCGGCAGGCGCAGGCCGCCGACGGGGTGCCCGACGAGGTCCAGCGCCGCCTTGATCGGGATCGGGTTGGTGGTGACGCCGAGGGCGTCGAAGACCGGCTTGAGCGAGGCCTCGATCTCGGCGCGCTGGTCCGGCTCGTCGACCATCCGCCGCATGGCCGGCCCGACGACGTGGCTGGCGACGAGGATGCCGCCGCAGCCGCCCATCTCGAGCACCGATCCGAACAGGTCGTCGTTGCCGGCGTAGATCCCGAGGCCGTCGACGGGCGCGAGGTTGGCGTTGTTGGCCTGCTTGACGTAGTCGATCCGCTCGATCTGGGCGAGCTCGGCGAGCATCGCGTTGTCGAGGTCGAGCACGACGCGCGAGGGGATGTTGTAGAGCACGACCGGCTTGTCGGTGGCGCGCGCGACCTCGGTGTAGTGCGCGACGAGGCCCCGCCGGTTCGGCTTGTTGTAGTACGGCGTCACCGACAGGATCGCGTCGGCGCCGACGGCGGTGGCCTTCTCGGTCATCTCGCAGGCGTGGCGGGTGTCGTTCGACCCCGTCGACGCGACGACGGACGCGCCCGCCGGGCGGTGCTCGACGGCCAGCTCGACGAGGCGCAGGTGCTCCTCGGTGGAGAGCGTCGACGCCTCGCCGGTCGTCCCGCACACCACGAGCCCGTCGGTCCCCGACTTGTACAGGTGGCCCATCAGGTCGACGAAGGCCTGCTCGTCGACCGAGCCGTCGGGGGCGAACGGGGTCACGATGGCGGTGAGGACGGCGCCGAGGGTCATGCCCTCAGGTTGCCCCACCGGACCGCGACCGGTCTACGCCGGGTCCGGGCCCTCGACGTTGACGGTGGGCGGTCCCCCGCCCGCCCGTCCGATCACGGCGGTGGACCGCTCGCCCGTCGGGTTCGACTCGCGGTGCACCGTGTGCGGCGGGACGCGCAGGAAGTCGCCGGGGCCGGCCTCGACGGCGTCGCCGCCGCCGGGGCCGAACTCCAGCTTCATCGCGCCGTGCACCACGTAGAGGCTGGTCTCGTGCTCGCCGTGGTGGTGCCAGCCGGACGAGGCGCCGGGCTCGGTGTGGACGAGGCCCGCCCACAGCGCGTCCGTCGAGAACGCCACCTCCCGGCGCATGCCGGGCGTCGGGTCGCCCTCGGCCAGCGCGTCGCCGCGGAACACCTCGACCGGTTCGCTGCTCACGCCCGTCAGCGTCTCAGACCAGGCCCAGCTTCTGGACCGCCTCGCGCTCCTCGGCGAGCTCGTTCACCGACGCGTCGATGCGCTCGCGGGAGAAGTCGCTGATGTCCAGGCCCTGGACGATCTCCCACTTCCCGTTCGACGCCGTGACCGGGAACGACGAGACCAGGCCCTCCGGGACGCCGTAGGAGCCGTCGGACACGATCGCGGCGGACGTCCAGTCGTTCGGCTTGGTGCCGTTGGTCCACGTGTACACGTGGTCGATGGCCGCCGCGGCCGCCGACGCCGCCGACGACGCGCCGCGCGCCTCGATGATCTCGGCGCCGCGCTTGGCGACCCGCGGGATGAACTCGTCGGTCAGCCAGGCGCGGTCGACGTCGTCGCCGATCGGCTTGCCGTCGATCTCGGTGTAGGTGACGTCCGGGTACTGGCTGGCCGAGTGGTTGCCCCAGATCGTGACCTTGGAGACCTGGCCGACGCCGACGCCGTACTTCACCGCGAGCTGCCCGAGGGCGCGGTTGTGGTCGAGGCGGGTCATGGCGGTGAAACGGTCGGCCGGCACGTCCGAGTTCGCCCGCGCGATGAGGGCGTTGGTGTTGGCCGGGTTGCCGACCACGAGCACCTTGACGTCGTCCGCCGCACCGTTGAGCGCCTCGCCCTGCGGCTTGAAGATGCCGCCGTTGGCCTCGAGCAGGTCGGCGCGCTCCATGCCCTTCGTCCGCGGGCGCGCCCCGACCAGCAGGCCGACGTTGGTGCCCTCGAAGGCCTGCGCGGCGTCGTCGTAGACGTCGATGCCGTCGAGCAGCTCGAAGGCGCCGTCGGTGAGCTCCAGCGCGGTGCCCTCGGCGGCCTTCACGGCCTGCGGGATCTCCAGGAGCTTGAGCCGGACCGGCACCCCCTCCCCCAGCAGGTCGCCGGCGGCGATGCGGAAGAGCAGCGCGTAGCCGATCTGTCCGGCCGCGCCGGTGACGGTGACGTTGACGGGGGTGGGCGCCATGCCTGTGCTCCTGCTTTCTGTCGGGTCAGGGCTCGTCAGCTGCGGAGCCTCGCACGTCGGGCCCCGGGCCGCGCACTCAGCCCGGGTCAGCCCGGATCGTCGCCGACGACCATCACCCCGCGGCGCTGCGCGAGGTAGCGGAACGCGAGCCCGAGGGTCACGAACAGCCGGTTGCGGTTGCCGAGCAGCGCGAAGACGTGGACGAGCATCCAGGTCAGCCACGCGAGCACGCCGGTGAGCTTGGGCCCGTGCGCGATGTCGGCGACGGCCGAGAGGCGCCCGATGGTCGCCATCGTGCCCTTGTCCTTGTAGTGGAACCGCTCGGTGGGCTCGCCGGCGATCACGTGCGCGATGGTGCGCCCGGCGTGCTGCCCGGTCTGGATCGCGGGCTGCGCGAGCTGCGGCAGCGGGTCGTCGTCGATGACCCCGATGTCCCCCGCGACGAGGATCTCGGGGTGCTCCGCGACGCGCAGGTCGCCGCCGACCACGATCCGTCCGCCCTTGCCCTGCGGCAGGCCCCAGGACTCCACGCGCTCCTGCGCGGCGACCCCGGTGGCCCACACCGTCATCTGCGCCTCGAGCTCGGTGCCGTCGGCGAGCAGGACCGAGTCGGGACGGACCTCCTTCACCGCGGTCTCGAGCCTCAGCTCGACGCCCCGGGCCCGGAGCTGCTCGGCGGCATAGTCACGCAGCTTGGGCGCGAACGGCGCGAGGACCTTGTCGGTCATCTCGACCAGGACGACGTTGACCTGGTGCGGGTCGAGCTCCGGGTACCGGCTCGGCAGCACGGTGTTGCGCAGCTCGGCGAGCGTCCCGGCCATCTCGACGCCGGTGGCGCCCGCGCCGACGACGACGACCGACGCGCCGCGGGCCTCGCCGGTGGCCGCGATGTGGTCGAGGTAGCTCGTCATGCGGTCGCGCACGGCCAGCGCCTCGGCGCGCGTGTAGATCGGGAACGCGTGCTCGGCGGCGCCCGGCACGCCGAAGTAGTTGGTGGTCACGCCGTTGGCGATGATCAAGTAGTCGTACGCGAGGTCCGGCCCGACGTCGAGCGAGACGGTGCGGGCGTCGGGGTCGATCGTGGTGACCTCGCCCTTGCGGAAGTGCGCTCCCGTGGTGGCGGCGAAACTGCGCGCGCCGTAGGTGATGTCGCCGGGGTTCAGCGCCCCCGTGGCCACCTGGTAGAGCAGCGGCTGGAAGGTGCTGTAGCTGTGCCGGTCGACGAGCGTGACGCGGACCGGGGCCTTGCGCAGCGCGCGGACCGCGGCGAGACCGGCGAACCCCGCACCGAGCACGACGACGTGCGGCCGCCAATCGGTGTTCGTGATCGACGTCCCCGAGGCCTCCGGCCGGGGTGACGGATCGGCGGTCATGTGCCGCACTCCTCTCGCGACGGGCTTGTCGGTGCTGGCCGTGACGATTCAGGGCCGCCGACGGACGGTTCCTCTCGGCTCTACCCGCCATCGTCCTCTGCCACGCCGCGCCGGGGGACCCCACGACGGGCGTCACCCTGTCGGTCCCCTCACAGGGGTCGCGAGGATCTCAGGGCGGCGGCACCGGGCCGTCGTCGGGCACCGGACCGACGATCGCGGGTGGTTCGCGTCCGTCGTCGACCTGCTCGGGCAGCAGCGGCGACACGGCCAGCGCCCCGATCCGGGCGTCGGCCGGGGCCACCTCGACGGCCCGCACGCCCGTGCGCGACAGCAGCGTCGGCACGGTCGCCGGGTCGATCTCGACGACGAGCGCGACGACGCACGCGCACCCGGACGACAGGCGCGCCGACTCGGTCGCGGCCACCGCGGCCGCCCGGCCCGTCGACGTGCGGGCCTGCTCGCCGGCGCGGTTGGCCGCCTGGGCCTCGGCGAGCCGCAGGGCCGTGGCGGGGTCGACCGAGCCGTCGAGGGTGACCTGTCGCAGCGCCGTCTGCACCCGCGGCAGCGGCACGCGGAAGACCGCGGCGCGCGCCGTGACGCCCGGGACCCCGGCCACCGCGGCCGCGGCGCCGACGTCGAGCTCTGCCGAGAGCTCCACGAGCGCCGGACGCGGACCGGGCGGCCCCGGCGGCACGGCACGGGCGCGGGCGAGGTAGCCGGCGACGGTCTCGCCGGGCGCGGGCCCGAGCCGCGCCGCGTCGGTGCTGCCGGGGATGCCGGAGCCGTCCGGGCCCGGGCTCGACGACCCGGCGAACCACGCGGTCACGAGGGCCACGACCAGCACGACGGCGAGGACGATCGCTGCCGTCGGCCACCGCAGGCGGGACTCGTCCTCGTCCTGCTCGTCGTCCTGCTCGTCCTCGCCGGGCTCCGCGCGAGCCACGCTCAGCTCGCCGCCCGCAGGGTCTCGAGCGCCTGCGCGAGGTCCGGCGGGGGCTCGCTGACGAACTCCACCCAGCGCCCGTCGGCCGGGTGGTGGAAGCCGAGGCGGTGGGCGTGCAGCCACTGGCGGGACAGCCCGAGGGTGCGGGCGAGCGTGGGGTCGGCGCCGTAGGTGAGGTCGCCGACGCAGGGGTGGCGCACCGCCGAGAAGTGCACCCGGATCTGGTGGGTGCGCCCCGTCTCGAGCTCGACCTCGAGCAGCGAGGCGGCCCGGAACGCCTCGAGGGTGCGGTAGTGCGTGACGCTGGGACGGCCGTCGCGCATCACCGCGAACTTCCAGTCCTGCTTGGGGTGACGGTCGATCGGCGCGTCGATGGTGCCCTCGCTGGGGTCCGGGTGGCCCTGGACGACGGCGAGGTAGACCTTCGAGACGGTGCGGTCGCGGAACGCCTGCTTGAGCACCGAGTAGGCCCGCTCCGACTTCGCCACCACCATCACCCCGGTGGTGCCGGCGTCGAGACGGTGCACGATGCCCTGGCGCTCCGCGGCGCCGCTGGTGGCGATGCGGATGCCCAGCGCGGCCAGCCCGGCGACGACGGTCGGGCCCGCCCAGCCGGGGCTGGGGTGCACGGCCACGCCCACGGGCTTGTCGACGACGACGATCTCGTCGTCCTCGTGCAGCACGACGAGGCCCTCGACGGCCTCGGCGGTGACGATCGGGGTGGCGTCGGCGGGCTCGGGCAGCTCGACCTCGAGCCACGCGCCGGCGACGAGGCGGTCGGACTTGCCGGCGGCGACCCCGTCGACGCGCACCGCCCCGTCGGCGGCCAGGTCGGCGACCGCGGTGCGCGAGAGGCCGAGCATCCGCGACAGGCCGGCGTCGAGCCGCATCCCGTCGAGACCGTCGGGGACCGGCAGCGTCCGGAGGCTCACGGCGTCGACCCGGTGTGGCCGGTGCCGGGGTCGGCGTCGCCGCCGCCGTGGGTGGTGTCGCGGGAGCCCGTCCGCGTGCCGTCGAGGTCGCGCCCCAGCAGCGCGAGCAGCACGAGCAGCACGCCGCCGACCGTGATGGCCGAGTCGGCCACGTTGAACACCGGGAACCAGCCGACCGAGACGAAGTCGACGACGTGGCCCTGCAGCGGACCCGGGCCCCGGAAGAAGCGGTCGACGAGGTTGCCCAGCGCGCCGCCGAGCACGAGCCCGAGCGCGATCGCCCAGCCACGCGAGCGCAGCCGCCGCGCGAAGCGGGCGATGCCGACCACGACGGCCAGCGCCACCAGCGTCAGCACCCAGGTCATGCCGGTGGCGAACGAGAACGCCGCGCCCGGGTTGCGGACCAGGGTGAACGACACGAGGTCGCCGACCAGCGGCACGCGCTCGCCGTCGCGCAGCCACGACACCATGAGGATCTTGGTGACGAGGTCGAGGGCGACCACCGCGACCGTGAGGACGACCAGCGTCGGGACCCGCTTCGGCGGGAGATCCCCGGGCGCCTCAGGGGCGCTCTCGGGCTCGGTGGGTGCGCTGCTCACGGGTCCATGGTCCCAGGACCCGCGCCGCGGTCCGGTGACCCGCCCGCCGGCGGGCCGCCCGGCGGGTTCGGGGCCCGCCCGCCCCGCACCGTGCCGTCCGGGCCGTCGGACGCATCGCGGCGCGGGCCCCGCAGCGAGGGCGTGCCGCCGGTGTCACCGCGCCAGCGGGCGAGACGGCCGGACCGGTCGACCGAGCGCAGCCGGTCCTCGGCGGCCGCCCGCGCCGTCTCGGTGGTCACGACGAGGAGCTGATCGCCCTCCTGGATGCGGCTCGCTCCCTGCGGGGTGAAGCTCGTGCCGTCCCGGACGACGAGGCTCAGCCCGGACCCCTCGGGCAGGCGCAGCTCCCGGACGTAGACGCCGTGCATCTTCGAGCCGACGGGCACCGTCATCTGCAGGAGATCGGCGCGCAGGGTGTCCAGGGGTGCGGCGTCGACCTCGATCTCCTCGACCCGCGAGCCGCCGCCGAGCCCGAGGCCGCGGGCCACGAGCGGCAGGGTCGTGCCCTGGACGAGAACGAGCACCACGACGAGCACGAACACCGCGTCGACGAGCGCCTGCGCGCCGGGGACGCCCTCGGTCAGCGGGATGAGGGCGAGCACGATCGGGACGGCTCCGCGCAGCCCAGCCCAGGACAGGAAGGCCTGCTCCCGCCAGGGCACCCGGAGACCGATCGACGCGGCCAGCACCGACAGCGGCCGGGCCGCGAGCGTCAGGACGGCGCCGGCGATCAGCGCGGGCACCACGGCGTCGACGAGGCGGTCCGGGGACACGAACAGCCCGAGCAGCACGAACAGCCCGATCTGGGCGAGCCAGCCGAGGCCCTCGGCGAACGACCGGGTGCCCTCCCGGTGCGGCAGCGTCGAGTTCCCGAGGACGAGCGCGGCGGTGTAGGTGGCGAGCAGGCCGGACGCGTGCAGCAGCTGCGCCGAGGCGAACGCGAGCACGCAGACCGCGAGCGTGGCGAGCGGGTAGAGGCCGGTCGCGGGCAGGGCGGCGCGGCGCAGCCCCAGGGCCCCCAGCCGGCCGAGCGCCGCGCCGAGCAGCCCGCCGAGGACGAGCTCGTAGACGACGAGCAGCGGGTCGAGCCAGGTCAGCGTCGCCGCCGACGACAGGAGCACCACGGCGAGGAACACCGGTGCGTCGTTGAGGCCGGACTCCAGCTCCAGCGCGCCGACCAGCCGTCCGGAGAGCCCGAGGTTGCGCAGCACGCTGAACACCGCGGCGGCGTCGGTCGACGAGAGCACCGCGCCCCAGAGGAACGCGACGCGCAGGTCGAGCCCGAGCAGTGCCCAGAGCGCCAGGCCGGTGACGCCGATGCTCACCGCGACGGCCACCGTGGAGAGCGCGACCCCGAGACTCAGCGCGGGGCGCACGGTGGTCCAGCGGGTCGAGAGCCCGCCGTCGGCGAGGATGAGGACGAGCGCGGCGATCCCCAGCGCCTGGGTGAGCGCGGCGTCGTCGAACCGGATGCCCAGCCCGGACTCGCCGAGCGCGACGCCGATCGCGAGGTAGATCAGCAGCGAGGGCAGCCCGACGCGCGTGGACACGCGCACGGCCAGGACGGCGACGAGCACGACTCCCGCGCCGATCCCGAGCAGGAGGGGCAGCTGGTCCACGCGTCGTACCCCCTCCCCAGCGGAGGCACGACCCTAGCGAGCGGGCAGCAATCGGACGGCGACGGATCTCGGGTCGGTGAGGCGGTTCACCCCGGCCCGACGGTCGTCGGCGACGACGTCAGCCGCGGCTGTCGGCGCTCTGGGCCCCCGTCAGCGCCGTGACCGGCGTGCACCACGAGCACCCGGTGAACCCCAGCTCGACCGCTTCGGAGGCGGGCAGCGGGATCACCTCGCGGCCGTACAGGTAGCTGCACCGCCCGAGGTGGAACAGCGGCTCCTCGTCGATGACCAGGACCTCGTCGTCGAGACCGGCGGCCGCCTGGCGGGCGGCGTCGTCGACGACCTCCTCCTCCGGCGGGGCGGCCGGCGGCGGGGGCGGCGGGGCTCCGCCGGGCGGCATCCCGCCGGGCGGACGGCCGGGGGCCTGGCCCGCGGGGGCGCCGGGCGGCGGACCGCCGGGGGGCATGCCGCCGGGCTGACCGGGGGCACCGGGACGGCCCGGGCCTCCGGGTGCGCCGGGAGCTCCGGGCGGCGGGCCGCCGTTCGGGGCCGCGCCGTCCGCGGAGACCTGGCGCATGCGGGCGATGTCGCCCATCTCGAGGCGCGTGGTGGCGGCGTCGTCCCCGTCGCCGCCGGGACGTCCCGATGCGGCGGCCGCCGCGCCGACCGCTCCGGCGGCGCCGCCCACGCCCGCCGCGGCGGCCGCGGGTCCACCCGCCGCGCCGTTGCCGCCGGGTGCGGTGCCGGCGGGAGCGTCGGCACCTGCTGTCGGACCGGAAGACGCCGGCTCGGCGGGAGCACCCGGCGAGCGCGGGTCCGCGGGACGGGCGTCGAGGGGTGTGCCGGGGCCGGCGGGCGTACCGCCCAGCCGGGCCTCGGCGGGCGTGCCGGCCAGCGGCAGCATGCCGAGCACGAGGGCGCCGCGGGGAGCGCCGGGCGCGCGGGAGGTCTCGGTGCTCAGTCGTGAGGTGGGGGTGGCCCAGCGCGTCCGGGGAGACGGACCGGCCGGACCGGCCTGGGTCCCCGACGCCGGTGGCTGCGCCGGCGAGGCGGGCGCTCCCGGCGGACCAGCACCGGGGCCGGCCCCGCGGCCGGAACCCTGGGACGCCACAGCCGCTCCGGCCGCTCCGGCGGCGAGCCCTGCCGCCCCGACCGCTCCGGCTGCCGTGTACCGGCCGCCGCGCTCGTCCTGACCGCGCGCACCCTCGGGTGCCTTCTCCGCGTCCGGCCTGCGCGCGACCTCCGTGGCCTGCGCGTCCTGCGGCCCCTGGCCCGGTGGCGTGCCGACCATCGCTGTCGCGGCCTCCGGCGCCCCGTGCGGGCGTCCGGCGCCCGGCGCGCCGGGACCACCAGGGCCGCCCGGACCACCCGGACCGGCCGAGCCGGCGGGCGACGCCTGCGGCGGAGCACCGGGCGGACGGCCGCCGGGGGGCGGGCCGCCCACCGGTGACGCCGAGCCCTCCGGAGAGCCCTGCCCCGGGGCCGAGGAGTGTGGCCCCGGAGCGAAACCGGAGGGGGTGGACGGCGTCGAACCCGACGCGGACGGCCCCGTCGATGTCGACGACGTCGACGAGGCCGGTGCCGCGGCGCCGACGGCGTCACGACGGCTCTCCCGCGAGCGCCGGCGTCGGCGGACGACGTCGGCGACCAGGAGGACGGCGGCCAGCACGCTGGCGACCACCGAGCCCCAGGCCCACGTGGCCACCGAGGTGACCACGGCCACCACGAGGAGCCCGAAGGCGATCAGCACACAGAGCAGGACGAGGAGCAGCACGATCGGACCCCCGACTCAGGGCCACGAGCCCGCGCGCGCCATCGCGCGCGGGCCGGCGGCGGCCGTCAGCTGCCGGCTTCGGCTCGCGAGCCGTAGCCGCTGGTCGCGTACCCGCCGCTGCCGTTGCGGCCGTTGTCCGGCGCCGCGGAGCCCCGGCCGTCGAGGTCGCGCAGCTGCGACTCGAGGTAGGTCTTCAGGCGGGTCCGGTACTCGCGTTCGAAGGTGCGCAGCTCGTCGATCTTCTTCTCGAGCCCGCCCTTCTGCTGCTCGATGAGGCTGATCGTCTCGTTGTGCTTGCGCTGGGCGTCGCGCTCGAGGGTCGACGCCTTGTCGCGCGCCTGCCGCTCGAGCGTCTCGGCGCGCGTGCGCGCGTCGTTCAGCATGGTCTCGGCGCGGGTGCGCGCCTCGTTGACCATGCTGTCGGACTTGGTGCGCGCCTCGGAGAGGAGCTGCTCGGACTTGGTGCGCGCGTCGGCGAGCATCCCGTCGGCCTCGGACTTGGCCTCGGCGGTGAGCCGGTCGGCCATCTCCTGGGCGAGCCCGAGGACCTTGGCGGCCTGCACGTGGTGGTCACCGCCACCGCCGCCACCCTGCTGCTCGGACATGCCGAACGGCGGCGGGGAGACGGCCTGGGTGACCGGCTGCGGCTGCTGCTGGGGCTGCTGGGGCTGCTGCGGCGGCATCGGCTGCTGCACGGTGCGCGGGGCGTCCTCCACGGGACGCGCCGGCGGCGGGGCCGAGACCTGCGTGGCCGGCCCGGAGCTCTGGCTCGGGGCGGACGCGGCCTTGCTGCGGGCGTCGTCGAGGTCCGCGTGCGCGGACGAGAGCTGCTGCTCGAGCTGCTCGACCTGCTCGCGGAGGTCGTTGTTCTCCTCCAGCAGGCGACCGAGCTCAGCCTCGACGAGGTCGAGGAAAGCGTCGACCTCGTCCTCGTTGTAGCCCCTTTTCCCGATCGGCGGCTTGCTGAACGCGACGTTGTGAACGTCGGCGGGGGTCAGCGGCATCGGATCTCCTCAAGCACTCCTCGGCTGCGGAACCCCAGGTACCTCGGGCTCTTCGAGCTCCGCGACCCGCAGAGTATGACCTCTGCGAGCGACAGAACCATAATGGACGGGTCCAGTGACGCGCTGCCCACAACGCTCGAATGGTGACGCAGCGCCACGAGCGGGGCCCGCGAAACCCACAGACCTACCGATTATCGCGGCCGGTAGCGATCCGCCGGTCGGGTCGTGACGTTCCGTGTCCCTCTACGTGCGGTGACAGGAGCGGATCCCGGGACCGTCGGGCCTCGACGGCCCGTCGAGATGCGCTCGGCGCACCCAGGACGCCATCCGGCGCGCCACAGCGCGCGTCCCCCGATCGGCCGCGTGGCGCGACGTGTCGATCGAGCTCGCGAGCAGGGCGGGAGCCCGTCAGGAGCATCGCTCGGCAGCCCGTGGATGTGACACCGCTCGCGTCACCGGACCACCCGCGGCCGCCGTCCGGAGGCCCGGCGGCGGCCGTGAGGACCAGCAGGGTGCCAGAGTCCCCGCGACGCGCCGCCGGAGGGGTCGCGGGGCCCGGCTCCCTACGACGTCGAGGCGTAGTTCTTCTCCGCCAGCTTGCGGCGGTCCGACGCCGAGACCTCGACGTTCGGCGGTGAGAGCAGGAACACGCGGTTGGTGACCTTCTCGATGGAGCCGCGCATCGCGAAGGCCAGACCGGCGGCGAAGTCGACCAGGCGCTTGGCCGCGACGTCGTCCATCTCGGTCAGATTCAAGATCACCGGAATGCCGTCCCGGTAGCGCTCGCCGATGAGGCGCGCCTCGTTGTAGCTCTTGGGCTGCAGCGAGGTGATCTCGGCAGGCGCGCTCTGCGGGTCGTCGGCGGCCGACGCCGAGGAGGCACTCGATGTCGCCGGGGTCGGCGCGGCCTTCAGCGGCGCCGGAGCCGGCGAGGACGCCGCGGCGGCCGCCGTGGACGCGGACGACGACGAGGAGAAGGAGGTCGGCGCCGACGACAGCGACGGCGGCGTCCGGTGCGTCGGGCGCACCGACGTGTGGCTCGGGCCCGTGTTGGCCGCCCAGCTCCGGCCGCGCCCCGCGGTGCGGGGGACGGTCTCGGTGGCCGCGTCGTCGTCGCGGCGGATCTCGGCCACCTCCGGGTCGCGCGGGCGCGGCGTGCGCCGCTCCCGCGAGTCCTCGTAGCGGTCGTACCGGTCGTCGCGCGCGTCCCGGGACTCCCGGTCGTAGCGCTCGTCGGCGGCACGCCCGCGGGAGTCACGGCCGTAGCGGTCGTAGGAGGAGTCGTAACCGCCGTCGTACGCGTCGTAGCGGTCGTCGTAGCGGTCGCTCCCGTACCGGTGCCGGTCCGAGGAGTGCCGGTCCAGCGGGTGCCGGTCTCGTCCGTCGTACCGATCGTCGTCGTAACCGTCGTACGAGTCCAGTTCGTCGGCCGGGACCATGCCGAAGTACGCCTTCACGCGGTGCAGAGTGGTCATGGCCGTCTCCCCTGTCCGACGGGGACCCCGCGCTCCACACGCGGTGAGTCACATCCGTGTCGTTCACTCACACGGAACGCTAGCTCACCGTCGGCCGAGCAAGGCCGTTCCGACACGCACGCACGTCGACCCGTGCGCGATGGCGGCCTCGAGATCCCCCGACATCCCCGCGGACAGGGCGGACGCGTGCGGGTGCGCCGCGCGTACCCGCTCCGCCACCTCCCACACCGTGGCGAACGCCTCCGCCGGCTCGACGTCCTGGGGGGCCACCGTCATCAGGCCGCCGAGGTGCAGGTGATCACATCCGGCGACCCGGTCGGCCAGCGCCGGCACGTCGGCGACCGGCGCGCCGCCCCGGCCGGGGTCGGCGTCGACGCTCACCTGGATCAGCACCTCGAGCGGGTCGGACCGCTCCCCCGCGTCGACGGCCTTCGCGGCCGCGGCCGCGAGTGCGTCGACGAGGCGCGGGGAGTCGACCGAGTCGACGGCGTGGGCCCACCGCACGAGGCTGCGGGCCTTGTTGCGCTGCAGCCGTCCCACGACGTGCCACCGGGCGGCGGCGTCCGGGCGGAGGGCCGTGAGCTCGGCGGCCTTCGCGGCGCCCTCCTGCTCCTTGTTCTCCCCGAACGCGTCGAGGCCGAGATCGCACAGCAGCGCGACGTCGGAGGCCGGCCACGTCTTGGTCACCGCGAGCAGGCCGACCTCGGCGGGGTCGCGGCCCGCGGCGCGCGCGGCGTCGGCGACGCGGGCGCGCACCGCGTGGAGCGCGTCGGCGAGCCCGGCCCGGCGATCGGCCTCCCCGGCGTCCGGGCCCGCGGGCCGCTCCGGCCCGTCCGGCCTTTCCGGCGGTGCCGTCACGGCCGCGCGTACTCCCACCACGTGACCGCGGCGAAGCGTCCGGTCGGCTGGGCGCGCCGGTGGCTGAAGAGCTGGTCGTCCTCGAACGTGCAGCGCGCGTCGGTGTCGACCCGCGTGACGCCGAGCTCGGCCAGCCGCCGGCGCAGGCCGGCGCGCAGGTCGAGTCCGGGGGTGCCGAGGCGGGTGGTCGCCGCGCTGGCGGGCAGGGCGGCCTCCACCTCGTCGCGCATCCCCGCGGGGACCTCGTAGCACTCGCCGCACACCGCGGGCCCGAGCAGGACCTCGACGTGCCCGGGCTCGGCACCCAGCGCGGCCATCGCCTCGAGCGTGCGGTCGAGGACGCCGTCGGCCGCGCCGCGCCGCCCGGCGTGGGCGGCGGCCACGACCCCGACGGTGGGATCGGCGAGCAGCACGGGCACGCAGTCGGCCACGACGACGGCCAGCGCGAGCCGCGGCTGGTCGGTGACCATCGCGTCCGCGGTCGGCGTCTCGCCACCGGCCGACGACACCACCGCGACGCCGGTGCCGTGCACCTGGTGCATCCAGGCGACGCGTTCCGGCCCGAGACCGATGCCGTCACCGAGGCGGCGCCGGTTGGCCGCGACCGCCGCCGGGTCGTCGCCGACGTGGTCGCCGAGGTTGAACGAGTCGTACGGCGACGCCGAGCGCCCGCCGGCCCGCGTCGTCAGGACGCGCCGCACCCGCAGCGGGGGCGTCGGCGCGGGCCCGTCGCGCGGGTCGTCGGCGGTCGCGGAGCGGGAGACAGGTCCGGAGACGGGGCGCGCAGCCACGCCCTCAGCGTCTCATGAACGAGGGGACGTCCACGTCGTCCTCGTCCGCGCTGCGGGCCGCCGGGGTCTCCGACGACGACGCGCCCGCGGCGCCGTTCGAGGGCGCCGAGGCGGCGGCCTCACCGGCCGGGTCGCTCGGTGCGGCGCCCGCGGAACCCGCCCCGTTGGCGCCGGGGCCCGCGGTGGCCTCGACCGCGGCGCGGTCGACCGCCGGGCGCGCCGGGACGGTGGGGGCGGCGGAGACCGCGGGCGACGGCCCGCCGGCGTTGGCGGGCGCGGCCGGGGTGCCGTTCGTGGACCCGTTCGGGGTGCCGCTCGCGGCGCCGTTCGTGGCGCCCGGCCGGTGCACGTCCCCGGCTTGCGCCGACACCGTCGCGCTCGACGACGCGGACCCGAGCGCCTGGGGCTCGAGCTTCTTGTGCGTCGGCGACCCGGAGTCGAAGCCCGCCGCGATCACCGTGACGCGGACCTCGTCGCCCAGCGAGTCGTCGATGACCGTCCCGAAGATGATGTTCGCCTCGGGATGCGCGGCCTCCTGGACGAGCGAGGCCGCCTCGTTGATCTCGAACAGGCCGAGGTCCGACCCGCCCGCGATCGAGAGCAGCACGCCGTAGGCGCCGTCCATGCTCGCCTCGAGCAGGGGCGAGTTGATCGCCTTGCCCGCGGCCTCGACCGATCGGTTCTCGCCCCGCGCGGCACCGATGCCCATCAAGGCGCTGCCCGCCCCGGACATGACGCTCTTGACGTCGGCGAAGTCCAGGTTGATCAGACCCGGCGTGGTGATGAGGTCGGTGATGCCCTGGACACCGGAGAGCAGGACCTCGTCCGCGCTGCGGAAGGCGTCCATGAGCGAGAGGCCCACGTCGCCGAGCTGCAGGAGCCGGTCGTTGGGGATGACGATGAGCGTGTCGCACTCGTTGCGCAGCTCGGTGATGCCGTTCTCGGCCTGGGTCGCGCGCCGCTTGCCCTCGAAGTTGAAGGGGCGGGTGACGACGCCGATCGTCAGGGCGCCGAGCTTGCGCGCGATGCTCGCCACCACGGGCGCGCCGCCGGTGCCGGTGCCGCCGCCCTCGCCGGCGGTCACGAACACCATGTCGGCGCCCTTGAGGACCTCCTCGATCTCCTCGCGGTGGTCCTCCGCGGCGCGGCGGCCCACGTCGGGCGCCGCGCCGGCGCCGAGGCCCCGGGTGAGCTCGCGGCCGACGTCGAGCTTCACGTCGGCGTCGGACATGAGGAGCGCCTGCGCGTCGGTGTTCACCGCGATGAACTCGACGCCCTTGAGGCCGACCTCGATCATGCGGTTGACGGCGTTGACGCCGCCACCACCGATGCCGACCACCTTGATCACGGCCAGGTAGTTGTGCGGGGGCGTCATGGAACCGCCTTTCGAGCTGGGTCTGGTCGACGGTCGTCGTCCGGGTCCGGCGTGTCGCCAACCCTCGACCTCTAGTGGAGGTCTAGGTTGAGGGACTGCTGAGCTGAGCGACGTGCGCACGGTAGGCAGGCGCGGGACGGCATTTCCACGAGGCGCGCCGGGCGTGTCCCCACCTCACGGCCATCCCGTCGCCGGGCGGTCACGACCCTCGACCCGCACTCGACGGTTCGTGAGGTCCCGGTGTGTCGCGTCAGCGGACGACGGCGAGGTCCGGGGTCGACACGTCGTAGACGCTGCCGGGCCGGGTGAGGAGCGCGGTCAGCACCGCGGCCTTGCGGTCGTTGTCGGCGTCGGCGCCCCAGCGGACCTCGCGCTCGCCGGTGAGCACGAACCCGACGTCGAACGGACCGTCCGCCCGGACCTCGGTGACGTCGGCGCGCAGGGACGCCGGCACGGCGACGATCACGTCCGCGGCGGCCCGCGTGCCGGGCTCGTCGGGCGAGGGCAGGACCCCGGGCGGCAGGGTGAGCGCCGGGACACCGGCCGGGCGCGCGGGCATCGTCCGGTAGCCGAAGCCGGTGGCGTCGACGAGCAGGACGCCGCCGCCGGGGGCCGGTGCCGCGAGGACGGGCTCCCGCTCGGAGACGGTGACGACGAGGGTGCCGGGCCAGTCGCGGGCGACGTCGACCGACGCGGTGCGGGGCAGGGTGCGCACGCGGTCGGCCACGTCGTCGCCGTCGAGCCAGAGCAGCGAGGTGCCCGGCGCGACGGCCGCGGCGGCGCGGACCGCCTCGGTCTGGTCGGGCGCCGCGCCGACCACCTGCACGTCGCGCACGTCGAGCAGCGGCGACCAGACCGTCACGTACACCACCGCGGCGACGAGCAGCAGCCCCGCGGCGAGCCCGGTCCAGAGCCCGCGACGACGGCGGACCGGACCGGACGCCCGGGGCCGCGCGGACCGCTGCGTGCGCCCCGGCGACCCGGCGGCCGCGCCCGAGGGCCGGGCGCCGGCGCCGCCCGAGCGCCGTTCGCGGTCGGGCCGGTCCCCACGGTCACCGCGGTCACCGCGTCCCGCCCGTCCCGACCGGCCACCCCGGGCGGGGCGGCCGGTGGGCCGGGCGGATCCGCTCACGGCGCGGCGTTCCCGGCCTGCTCGGCGCGGCGCTCGAGCTCGGAGAGCACCTCCGGGCCGAGCACGGTGATGTCGCCGGCGCCCATCGTGACCACGAGGTCGCCGGGACGGGCGAGGTCGGCGAGCAGGGCCGGCACCTGACCCCAGGACGGCTCGTAGTGCACGTTCTGCTCGGGCAGCGTGAGCTGGCGGGCGATCAGCTCGCCGTTGACGCCGGGCTCGGGCTGCTCCCTGGCGCCGTAGACGTCGAGCACCACCACCTCGTCGGCCAGCGACAGCGCGGCGCCGAACTCGGCGGCGAAGTCCCGGGTGCGGGAGTAGAGGTGCGGCTGGAACGCGACGATCAGGCGGCCGGACTCCCCCAGCACGGGCCGGGCGGCGCGCAGCTGCGCGGCGACCTTCGTGGGTGCGTGGGCGTAGTCGTCGTAGACCCGCACGCCCGCGGCGGTACCCCGGTACTCGAAGCGGCGGCGCACCCCGTCGAACCCGGCGAGGCCCGCGAGCAGCCCGTCGAGCGGGGCGCCGAGGTCGAGCCCCGCGAGCAGGGCGGCGCAGGCGTTGAGGGCCTGGTGCTCGCCGGGGACGCCGAGGCGCAGCTCGTGCTCGGCACCCGCGATCCCGAGGCGGATGACGCCGACGGAGCCCTCGGCGCGGTAGTCCAGCACGCGGGCGTCGTCGGGGCCCGTCGCGGCGCGGCCGTAGCGGCGCACGCGCACCCCGGCGGACTCCGCCCGGTCGCCGAGGGCCGCCGCACCGGGGTCGTCGGCGCACACGACCAGCGCGCCGCCGGTCTCGATGCGGGCGGCGAAGGCGTCGAACACGGCGACATAGGCCTCGACGGTGCCGTGGTGGTCGAGGTGGTCGGGCTCGATGTTGGTCACGATCGCCACGGCCGGCGAGTAGGCCAGGAACGAGCCGTCGCTCTCGTCGGCCTCGGCGACGAAGACGTCGCCGAGCCCGTGGTGGGCGCTGGACCCGGACGCGAGCAGGTCGCCGCCGATCATGAACGACGGGTCCTCGCCGCAGGCTTGCAGCGCCACCACGAGCATCGACGTCGTCGACGTCTTGCCGGCGCTGCCCGAGACGCAGGCGGCGCGGTGGTCGGCCATGAGCTCGGCGAGCACCGCGGACCGGTGCAGCAGCGGGATGCCCCGGGCGGCGGCCTCGAGCAGCTCGGGGTTGTCCGGATCGGCCTGGTGCACGGCCTTCGTCGTGACGAGGACCGTCGGGCCCCCGGGCAGCAGGTCGAGGTTGTGCGCGTCGTGGCCGACCGCGACCTCGGCCCCGAGGGTGCGCAGGGCCAGCACCGCGCGCGAGTCCTTCGCGTCCGACCCGGACACCATCGCCCCGCGCGCGAGCAGGATCCGCGCGATCCCGCTCATCGCCGCCCCGCCGGCGCCGATGAAGTGCACCCGCGAGAGCAGGCGCGGCAGCTCCGGCACCCCGACGTCGGACTGCGCCACCTGATCGGTCGGGGTCATGTGGTGGTCCTCCGCTCCGCCCGTGCGCCCGCTACCTCGAGCACCGCCCGCGCCAGTGTCCCGTCCGCCCCCGCGTGCCCCGAACGCCGGGCCGCGCTCGCCGTGGCGGCGAGCCGGGCGGGGTCCGCGACGAGGTCGGTGACGAGCGAGGCGACGGTCTCCCCGGTGAGGTCCGCGTCCGCGACGAGCGACCCGCCGCCGGCGTCGACCACCGGGCGGGCGTTGAGCGCCTGCTCCCCGTTGCCGTGCGGCAGCGGCACGTAGATCGCCGGGAGCCCGACCGTCGAGACCTCGGCGACGGTCATCGCCCCGGCGCGGCACAGCGCGACGTCGGCCGCGGCGTAGGCGAGGTCCATCCGCTCGAGGTAGGGCACCGGTACGTAGCCGTGGGCCTCGACGGTGGGCTCGTTCTTCGGCCCGTGGGCGTGCAGCACCGACACCCCGGCCGCGGTCAGCGCGGGCACCGCGGCGGACACGGCCTCGTTGAGCGAGCGCGCGCCCTGCGAACCGCCGAACACCAGCAGCACCGGCGCCTCGGGGTCGAGCCCGAAGTGCGCCCGTGCCTCGGCGCGCAGGGCGGCACGGTCGAGCCCGGTGATCGCCTCGCGCAGCGGGATGCCGATCACCTCGGCGTCCAGCCCGCTCCCGGGCACCGCGGCGAACACCGAGCGGGCGAACCGCGCGCCCACCTTGTTCGCGATCCCGGCGCGGGCGTTGGCCTCGTGCACGACGATCGGCAGGCGCAGGGACGCGGCGGCCAGGTAGGCGGGCAGCGCGACGTAGCCCCCGAAGCCCACGACGACGTCGGCCCCGACGGCGCGCAGCACCTTCCGGGTGCGGTGCACCGACCGGACGACCCGGTAGGGCAGCCGCGCCAGGTCCGCGTTGGGCTTGCGCGGCAGCGGCACCGGCGGGATGAGCTCCAGCGGGTAGCCGCGCGCCGGGATCAGACGGGTGTCGAGGCCCCGCTCCGTGCCCAGCGCGGTGACGCGGGCGCCGGGCCGCAGGCGGCGGACCGCGTCCGCGGTGGCGAGGGCGGGCTCCACGTGCCCGGCGCTGCCTCCCCCGGCGACGACCACCGAGGGCGTGTCAGGGCTGTCGGTGTCCACGGACGGCTCCCCGCTCATGGCCCCATCGTCCGGGGTCGGCCGCGCCGGGGTTCACCGGCCCCCGCCGCGGGAGGGCCGGTCGTTCGGCCGGTCGGTCATCGCCGCGCGCGGCAGGCTCGGCTCCGGCAGGCGCAGTACGCGGGCCAGTCGGCCCTGACCGTGGGCGCGCAGGGCCGCGGCCGCCTCGGGCTCGTGGCGTGCGAAGTTCGCCAGCAGCCCCCCGGACAACAGGGCGAGGGCCAGCGAGGTGCCGCCGGAGGACACCAGCGGCAGCGGGATGCCCGTCACCGGCAGGAGGCCGACGACGTACCCGATGTTGATGCAGGCCTGCGCGACCAGCCACACCGTCAGCGTCGCGGCCACGGCGCGCATCCACGGGTCGGCGCTGCGCGCGGCGATCCGCAGGCCGACGTAGGCGAGGGTGGCGAACAGGGCGACCACCGCGAACGCGCCGACGAACCCGAGCTCCTCACCGATGATCGCGAAGATGAAGTCGTTGTCGGCGTTGGGCAGGTAGTCCCACTTCGCCCGTCCCTGCCCGAGGCCCGCGCCGAACAGCCCGCCGTCGGCGAGCGAGTACAGCGCCTGGCGCGCCTGGTAGGCGGGCCCGAGCGGGTCGGCGAGGTCCGGGTTGAGGAACGCGGTGATCCGGCTCTGGCGGTAGGTCGCGACGATCCCGAGGACGACGGAGCCGACCACCCCGCTGGACACGATGAACGCCATCAGCCCCAGCGGCGCGCACGCGAACCACAGCAGGGCGAACACGATGATCATCAAGGAGACCGTCGTGCCCAGGTCCGGCTGGGCGAGCACGAGCGCGAGGATCAGCAGCGACACCGGCAGCAGCGGCATCAGCGCCGCCTTCCAGGTGCGCGGGTGCGGGCGGTGGCGCACCAGGACGTGCGCCCCCCACAGCGCGAGCGCGATCTTGGTGAGCTCGGAGGGCTGCAGCGAGAGCCCGGCGATGCGGAACCAGGCGCGCGAGCCGTTGACCTCCGACCCCAGGCCCGGCACCAGCACGAGCACGAGCAGCACCAGGCAGCCGGCGAGCAGCCAGGGGCTGGCCGCGCGGAGCTTGCGCGGGGGGATCCGCAGCCCGAGCCAGAACAGGGCGAGCCCGATGAGGGCGAAGACGGCCTGGCGCAGGAACACCCCGTACGACGAGCCGCCGGCCGCATACGACGACACCGCCGAGGCCGAGAGCACCATGACCAGCCCGAGCGCGGTCAGCAGCCCGAACACCGCCAGCACCAGGTGCAGCGACGTCAGCGGACGCTCGAGCCACTGGTGCAGCGCGGTGCGGGCGGACGCGACGAGACCGGGGCGGCCGGGACGGGCCGGGCGGGAGCGGGGCCCCCGGGCCGGCGCGCTCACGCCGCGCCGCCGCCGGTGGGACTCGGGGCCTCGTCCGGGACCGCGGCGCCCTGCGGCCCCGCGCCGCCGGCCACGACCCGGGCCGCGGCGGCGAAGGCGTCGCCGCGGGCGGCGTAGTCGCGGAACATGTCCATCGACGCGGCGGCGGGCGCGAGCAGCACGGTGTCGCCCGGCTGCGCCAGGCCGGCCGCCGCCCGCGCGGCACGGAGCATCGACTCGCCCGCTGTGTCGCTCGCTCGGTCAGTCACGGCCCCATCGTCACCCCCGCCGACGTCCCGGACGGGGACCTCGGGGGCGTGTCGCGCGAGAGCGGCCGCGACGGCGTCCCGGTCGCGACCCAGCACCACCGCGCCGGCCAGGCGCCCGCGGTGGGCCACGACGAGGTCGGTGACGTCGGCGCCCTTGAGCAGCCCGCCCGCCACCCACACCACGCGGTCGTGCCCGGCCAGCGACGCCGCGGCCGCGTGCGGGTTGGTGGCCTTCGAGTCGTCGACCCACCGCACGCCGCCCGCCTCGGCGACCACGGCCCCGCGGTGCGCGCCCGGCGCCACCGCCCGCAGCCCCGCGGCGACCGCCTCCGGGGGCACGCCGTGCGCGCGGGCCAGCGCGGCCGCGGCCAGGGCGTTGGCTTCCCCGGGCGGCCCGGGCGGGGCGACGTCGGCGACCGCGGCGAGCTCCACACGATCGCCGAACGCCCGGTCGACCAGGTGCCCGTCGACGATGCCCAGCTCGCCCGGCCCCGGCGCGCCGCGGGTGAACCCCACGTGCCGCGGTGCCGGGGCGGCGAGCAGCAGCGCCGTCGCCTCCCGGTCGTCGAGCCCGCCGACGGCGACCTCCCCGCGCAGCACCCGCGCCTTCGCCGCGCCGTAGGCGGCCATCGAGCCGTGCCAGTCGAGGTGGTCCTCGGCGAGGTTGAGCAGCGCGCCCGCGTAGGGCCGCACCGAGGGCGACCACTCGAGCTGGAAGCTGGAGAGCTCCACGGCGAGCACCCGGTGGCCCGCCCGGAGGGCGTCGACCACCGGCAGCCCGATGTTCCCGCAGGCGACCGCGTCCTCCCCCGCCGCGCGCAGGATCGCCTCGAGCATCGTCGTGGTCGTGGTCTTGCCGTTCGTGCCGGTGACCGCGAGCCAGCGCGGCGGACCGTCCGGGCAGACCTCCGCGTCGCCGCCCAGCAGGAACGCGAGCTCCGGCTCGCCGATCATCGGGACCGACGCGTCCCGGGCGGCCAGGGCCAGCGGGGAGTCGGTGCGGAAGCCGGGGCTGGTGACGACGAGGTCGCATCCCCCGGGCAGGGCGGCCAGGTCGCGGGTGCGGGCGACGGGGCGGTCGCCCAGCCCGTCCAGCTGGGCGGGATCGCCGTCGGCGACCGTGACCCGAGCGCCCAGGAACAGCAGCACGTCGACGACCGAGACCCCCGTGCGGCGCGCCCCGGCCACGAGCACGTGCCGGTCACGCCACTCAGCCACCCGACGCTGCCAACCACTCGCTGTAGAACAGTCCGAGCCCCAGGGCGCAGCAGATCGCCGCGAGCAGCCAGAACCGGATGATCACTGTGGTCTCGGCCCAGCCCGCCAGTTCGAAGTGGTGGTGGAACGGCGCCATCCGGAACGGTCGCCGTCGCGTCGTGCGGAACACCGCCACCTGCAGCACCACCGACAGCGCCTCGACGACGAACACGCCGCCGAGCACCACGAGCAGCAGCTCGGTGCGCGTCACCATGCTCAGCCCCGCGAAGAGCCCGCCGAGGGCCAGCGATCCCGTGTCGCCCATGAAGATCCTCGCGGGCGCGGCGTTCCACCACAGGAACCCGATGCACGCCCCCATCGCGGCGGCGGCGACGAGGGTGATGTCGAGGGGGTCGCGGACCTGGTAGCAGCCCGCCTCGATCTGCATGCCGCAGGCGTTGCGGAACTGCCAGAACGACACGATGAGGTACGTGGCGAGCACCATCGCCGACGTGCCCGCCGCGAGGCCGTCGAGCCCGTCGGTGAGGTTCACGGCGTTCGACCAGGCCGTCACCACCAGGTAGCAGAAGATGACGAAGCCGATCGTGCCGAGGCTGACCACGGCGATGTCACGGACGAACGAGAGGTTCGGGGACGCGGGTCGCAGGCCCTGCTCGTCGGGGAACTGCAGCGCGAGCACCCCGAACAGCACGGCGGTGACGAGCTGCCCGACCAGCTTCGCGGTCTTGTTCAGGCCGAGGTTGCGCTGACGCCGGATCTTGATGAAGTCGTCGAGGAACCCGACGATCCCCAGCGAGGTCATCAGCATCAGCACGAGCAGGCCGGACGCCGAGATGGCGACGTCGCCGACGAGGTGCGCCCCGAGGTAGCCGACCCACACCGCGACGAGGATCGCGACGCCGCCCATGGTCGGCGTGCCGCGCTTGCCGCGGTGGCTCTGCGGGCCCTCCTCGCGGATCTCCTGGCCGAACCCCTGCTTGATGAACAGCCGGATCACGTACGGGGTCAGGAGGATCGACACGGCCAGCGCGACCCCCGCCGCGACCAGCACGCCCCTCATCGGGCTCCTTCCCCGTCGATGAGCACTGCGGCGACCCTCTCCAGCCCCGCGGACCGGGACGCCTTGACCAGCACGACGTCGCCGGGCGCGACGCCGGCGCTCACCATCTCAGCCGCCGCCGCGACGTCGGGGACCAGGTGGGAGTCGACGCCCGCGGAGGCCGCCGCCTCGTGCAGGCGTACCACCGCCTCGTCCGCGCCGACCACCACGAGCCGCTCGACGCCGGTGCGGGCGACCTCGCGGCCGAGCTCGCCGTGCGCGCGGGCGGCGTCGTCGCCCAGCTCGGCCATCATCCCGAGCACGGCGGTGTGGCGGCCACCCATCGCGCCGAGCGTCGCGAGCGCCGCGCGCATCGACTCGGGGTTGGCGTTGTAGGCGTCGTTGAGCACCCGGACGCCGTCGGGGCGCTCGGTGAGCTCCATGCGCCAGCGCGATCGCGCCGAGGCGGTGCCGAGCCGCTCGGCGACCGTGGCGACGTCGAGCCCCGCCTCGAGCGCGACGGCCGCGGCGGCGAGGGCGTTGTCGACGTGGTGGGCACCGTGCAGCGCGAGACGGACCGGGGCCTCGCCGGCCGGGGTGACCAGCCGGAACGTGGCCCGTCCCGCGTCGTCGAGCGCCTCGTCGACGGCGCGGACGGTGGCCTGCGGGGCACGGCCGGCGTGCACGACCCGCGCCGCGGTCCGGTGCTCCATCGCCGCCACCACGGGGTCGTCGGCGCCCAGGACGGCCACCCCGGTGGACGGCAGCGCCTCCACGAGCTCGCCCTTGGCCTGCGCGATCGCCTCCCGGGAGCCGAACTCGCCGAGGTGCGCGGAACCGACGTTGAGCACGACCCCGACCCGCGGCGGCGCCACCCGGCACAGGGCCGCGACGTGGCCGGGCCCGCGGGCGGAGAGCTCGAGCACCAGGTGGCGGGTGGACGGCGTGGCGCGCAGCGCGGTCCAGGGGTGCCCGAGCTCGTTGTTGAACGACCCGGGCGGGGCGACGGTCTCGCCGGCCCCCTCGAGCAGGTGCGCGGTGAGGTCCTTGGTCGACGTCTTGCCCGACGAGCCGGTGATGCCCACGACCAGCAGGCCGTCCGCGGCGAGGACGTCGACGACGTGACGCGCCAGCAGGGCGAGACCCGCGAGCACCCCCGCCCCGGCGCCGCCGGAGTCGGCGGCGAGCACGTAGGAGCTGGAGACGGCCTCGACCGGCGGGACGATCACCGCCGGCGCGTCCACCTCCCGGGCGGCGAGCACGCCCGCGGCGCCCGCGGCCATCGCGGCCCCGACGAACGCGTGCCCGTCGACGCGCTCGCCGGGCAGGGCGACGAACAGCCCGCCCGGCGTGACCGCGCGGCTGTCGAACTCGACGGTGCCGGTGACCCGCTCGTCCCCCGTCGCGCCGGACAGACGCCCACCGGTGACGCGGGCGACGTCGGCGAGGGTCAGGTCGATCACGCGCGACCACCCTGGACGCGCGCGAGCGCCCGCTCCAGCTCGTCGACGTCGGAGAAGGGGAGCTTCTCGGCCCCGATCTGCTGGCCCGTCTCGTGCCCCTTGCCCGCGACCACGACCACGTCGCCGGCCCGCGCGGCGCCCACGGCGGCGGCGATGGCCTCGCGCCGGTCGCCGACCTCGTCGATGACGGCGCCGGAGACCTCGCGGGCGCCGTCGAGCACCGCGGCGCGGATCGTGGCCGGGTCCTCGGTGCGCGGGTTGTCGTCGGTGACCCAGAGGTGGTCGGAGAGCTGCGCGGCGAGGCGGCCCATGACCGGGCGCTTCGCGCGGTCGCGGTCGCCCCCGCAGCCCAGCACGGTGAGCACCCGGCCGTCGGTGCCGGCGCGCAGCGTCTCGAGCAGGGCCGCGACCGCCGCCGGCTTGTGGGCGTAGTCGACGACCGCGAGGAACGGCTGCCCCGCCTCGACGCGCTGCATCCGCCCCGGCACCCGGACCTCGGCCAGCCCGCGGGCGAGCGCGGCCGGATCGTAGCCGGCGGCGGCCCCGCAGGCCAGGGCGAGCAGGGCGTTGGTGACGTTGAAGGCGCCCGGCAGGCGGACCGCCACCGGCAGCACGAGCTCGTCGGGGCCGTGCACGGTGAAGCGCTGGGTGCCGTCGGGCAGCGCGACGATCTCCTCGGCGCGCCAGTCGGCGTCCGGGGTCCCGACCGTGACGGTGCCCTCGCGGACCAGCCGGCGCCCCCAGGAGGTGTCGATGCAGACCACCTCGGCCGCCGAGCGCCCGTCGAACAGGCGGGCCTTGGCCGCGAAGTAGTCCTCCATGTCGGCGTGGAAGTCGAGGTGCTCGGCCGAGAGGTTGGTGAAGGCCCCGACCGCGAAGCGCGTGCCCGCGACCCGGCCGAGCGACAGCGCGTGGCTGGAGACCTCCATGGCCACGTGGCTCGCGCCGTCGTCGGCCATCCGCGCGAGCAGAGCCTGCAGGTCGGGGGCCTCGGGGGTGGTGAAGGCGCTGGGCAGGCGCTGCCCGCCGAGCCGGGTCTCCACGGTCCCGATCAGCCCGGTGCTCGCGCCGGCCGCGGCGAGCGCCGCCTCGAGCAGGTACACCGAGGTCGTCTTGCCGCTCGTGCCGGTGACCCCGAGGACGGCGAGCCGCGTCGACGGGTCGCCGTAGACCAGCGCGGACGCGTGCCCGATCGCCCCGCGGGGATCGGCGTGCACGAGCACCGGGACGCCGGCGTCGCGCAGCGCGGCGCGCTCGGCCCCGGCGGCGTCGGTGAGGACGGCCGCCGCACCGCGCGCGAGGGCGTCGGCGGCGAAGTCGGCACCGTGGGCGCGCGCGCCCGGCAGGGCCGCGAAGAGGTCGCCGGGGCGCACCTCGTGGGCACGCAGCGTGGCGCCGGTGACGGTCGCGGCGGCGTCGCCGACGATCTCCGGGGCGGCGTCGTCCGCGAGCGCCGCGTGGATGCGCTCCGCGACCGCGGTGATCGTCACGGGCACGGTGTGCACCGGTCGCAGCGGTCCCGGGTCGGCGCCCTGCGCGGCGCCCTCGGAACCGCCGTCGGGGACCCGCCCCCGGGCGGGGCCGGCGGCGTCGTCGAAGGTTCTCGGCGGTGCGGCGGGCACGGGCGAAGGCTACTCACCGGCCCCGTGCGTCCCGGCAGGCCCTGTGCCCTGGCACGGGGCGGTCACGGGAGCGTCAGCGGCACCTGGCGCGGCGGCGCGGTCGAGACCGGGACGTTGCCGTGCTGGGCCAGGTAGGCCGCGATGTCGTGGAACAGCGGGGCCGCGGAGTCGCCGCCCGGCGGGCGGTCGAGCATGAGCGCGACGACGTAGCGCGGGTCCTGCGCGGGGAACATCCCGGCGAAGGTGATCCAGTAGTTCGACTGGGAGTAGCAGCCGCATCCCGGGTCGACCTGCTGCGCGGTGCCGGTCTTGCCGGCCACCGGGTAGCCGGGGATCGCGGCGGCCGGCCCCGTCCCCCGGTCGCCGCCGTGGCCGTCCTGCGTCACCGACTGCAGCATGTCGCGCATCGTGTGCGCGGTCTGCGGGCTCATCGCGCGGACGCCCTCGGGCGCCGGCGACGGGCTGCGGACCCCGTCGGCGCCGACCTCGGCCTCGACGATGCGGGGCGGCACGCGCACGCCGTCGTTGGCGACGGCCTGGTACATGCTCGCCATCTGCAGCGTGGTCATCGACAGGCCCTGCCCGATCGGCAGGTTGCCGAACGTCGAGCCCGACCAGTCCTCGCGCGCCGGCACCGACCCCGGGCTCTCGCCGGGCAGCTCGATGCCGGTCCGGGTGCCGATGCCGAGGGCGTCGAGCATCGAGGCGAAGCGGTCCGGCCCGACCCGCTGGGCCGTCATCAGCGTGCCGACGTTCGACGACCGCCCGAGGACGCCGTTGAGCGTCAGGTGGATCGTGCCGTGGGACCACGCGTCGCTGATGGTGCGGTCGGCGAAGCGGATGCTGCCCGGCACGGTGAGGACGTCCTCGGGGCGGGCGACTCCCGCCTCGATCGCGGCGGCCATCGTCACGATCTTGTTGACCGAGCCGGGCTCGAACGGGCTGGTCACCGACGGGTTGCTCAGCTGCGAGCCGGGGGTGCCGGGTGCGGCCGGGTTGAACGACCCCGAGTTGGCCATGGAGAGCACCTGGCCGGTGTGCGCGTCGAGCACGACCGCGCTGCCGGTGCGGGCGCCGACCCGCGCGGTGTAGTCGCGCAGGCGCTGCTCGACGGCGTACTGGAGGTCGGTGTCGAGGGAGAGGACGACGTCGCGGCCGGCCTGGGCGGGCTGCTCGGCGCGGGTGGTGCCGGGGATGACGGCGTCGCTGCCCTCCGCGGTGTCGACGACCCGGAAGCCGTCGGTGCCGGCCAGGGTCGTGTCGAGCGCGCTCTCCAGCCCGATCGACCCGCGGATCTTCTGGCGGTCCATGTTCCACGCGGCGCTGCCGACGACGGTCGCCGCGACGTCGCCCGCGGGGTACTGGCGCGACTCGCGGTCCTCCTCGGCGATCTCGGGGAACGCCTCGCGCACCTGGCGCGCCGCCCCCGGGTCGACCAGCGGGGCGAGCACGACGTAGCTGCGGTCGGACGTCAGCGCCTGGAAGATCGGACCGGGATCGGTGCCGAGGATGCGGCCCATGCCCAGCGCGATCGCCGACTTGCGCTGGTCCGCGGTCGGGGAGCCGGGCTGCGAGCGGACCGCCGGCTCGTTCCAGTCGGCGGTGATGCGCCGCGGGTTCGCGACGAGCGCCTTCGCCTCGACGCTGAACGCGAGCGGGGTGCCGTAGCGGTCGAGGATCGACCCGCGCTCGGCGGGGACGACCAGCCGCGTCGTGCGCTGGCGGGCGGCGTCGGCGGACAGGTCGCCCGCCCGGATGCCCTGGACCTCGACGAGCTTGAGCGTGCACAGCAGCAGGACGGCAACCAGCAGCACGCGGCCGACCCGCAGGCGGCGCCGCGGGTCCGGCGGGCGCGCCGCGGGACGGCGGGCCGGGCGCCGCGGCGGGGGCGGCGGTGGCGCCGGGCGGCGGCCACCGGGGGCGCGCCCGCCCGGGGCCCGGGCCGGCGGACGGCTCAGCGTCGCCGCGCTGCGCGGCATCAGCGGCCGGCCGGGTCGGACGCGGCGGGACGCTCGGTGTTCTGCGCCGGTCGCCCGTCGTCGGGCACGGCGACGAGCTGGTCCTCGGCGGCGGCCGCGCCGGCGGGCGCCGGGGCCTGCTGGCCGTCGGCGGCGGCCTGCGCGCCGTTGACCTGCGCGGGATCGGCGGGGGGCTGTCCCGGCGGGGCCTGGCCGGGCGGGGCCGCGGGGGTCTGCACCGGCGGGGCGACGGCCTGGGCCGGCCGCGGGTCGCCGATCACCTGCGACGACCCGTCGGGGTGGACGAGCAGCACGGCGGGCTCCCCCGCCGGCACCATGCCCTGGGCTCGGGCCGCCGCCGCGAGCGCGGGCGCGGACTGCGCGGCCGCGACGTCGCGGTGCAGGCGCTCGCTCTGCTCGGAGAGGTCGCGGGCGACCTGGCGGGCCTCGTCGAGGCGGTAGGAGTCGGCCGCCGCGGCGGTCGAGAGCCACAGCGTCGCCACCAGCCCGCCGGTGAGCAGCACCATGATGAGGAGCACGAAGGGCGCGGTCCCCGAGGCGCGCGCCTCGGTGGTCGCGTCGCGGCGGGTCGCCGCGGCGGGCCGGCGCGGGGCCGTCCCGCGGCGCGTCGACGCCGGCGTACGCGGGTCGGGCCGGGTGTCGGTCCGGCCGCTCGTCCGGGGGCCGGTCAGCGTCGCGGTGCTCATGCCCTCGTCCTCTCCGTGGCCGTGTCCCTCGTGGTGCTCATGCCGCCGCCTCCCGGACCCGTTCCGCAGCCCGCAGCCGCACCGACGCCGCGCGGGGGTTGGCGGCGATCTCGTCCTCGTCGGCCTTCTCCGCGCCGCGGGTGAGCAGGCGCAGGTCGGGCTCGTCCTCCGGTCGCACCACCGGCATGTCCGGCGGTGCCTTCGAGCGGCTGTGCTCGGCGAGCACGCGCTTGACGATGCGGTCCTCCAGGGACTGGTAGGACATGACGACCACCCGGCCGCCGACCGCCAGGGCGTCCACGGCGGCCGGGACCGCCGCGGCGACCGCGTCGAGCTCGCCGTTGACCTCCACCCGCAGCGCCTGGAACGTGCGCTTCGCGGGGTGGCCGCCGGTGCGGCGGGCGGCCGCGGGGATGGCCTGCTCGAGGAGGGCGACGAGCTCCGCGCTGGTCCGCAGCGGAGCCCGCCGCCGGGCACGCACGACGGCCTCGACGATGCGCCGGGCCGCTCGCTCCTCGCCGTAG
This sequence comes from Actinomycetospora sp. C-140, assembly GCF_054796175.1. Classification (NCBI taxonomy): domain Bacteria; kingdom Bacillati; phylum Actinomycetota; class Actinomycetes; order Pseudonocardiales; family Pseudonocardiaceae; genus Actinomycetospora; species Actinomycetospora sp. C-140. The sequence goes on from NZ_JBTWNF010000014.1 coordinate 109,292, forward strand.
TCGTGGAGCACCCGGATCAGGTCGCCCGGGGCGTAGGTGTTGAGGACGTCCGCGGCGGTCGGCCCGGTCGACGGGTCCATCCGCATGTCCAGCGGGGCGTCGCGGGCGTAGGAGAAGCCGCGCTCGTCCTCGTCGAGCTGCATCGACGAGACGCCGAGGTCGAAGAGGACGCCCTGGACGGCGCCGTACCCGAGGTCGTCGAGCACCTCGGGCAGCGCATCGAAGACGGCGTGCACGAAGTGCGTCCGGTCGGCGTAGGGCGCGAGGCGCGTCCGGGCAAGCCGCAGCGCCGATTCGTCTCTATCAACACCCACAAGAGTGAGTCCAGAGTGCCGAGAAAGGAGCGCGGCGGAGTGGCCGGCAGCCCCCAGGGTGGCGTCGACGAGCACCGCGTCGCGGTCGGTGAGGGCGGGCGCGAAGAGGGTGAGGATGCGGTCGAGCAGGACGGGGACGTGGCGCTGGTCGGCGACGTCCGGCGGTGGGTCACCGCCGAGGGGCGGCTCCGCCCCGTGCCCGTCCACCACTGCCGCCACCCGTTTCCACCGACTCGTCGGCGGGCCGGCCGGCCCGCCGTCTGCTCGCTGCCCGCTCGCAGCGCCGGGTGCCGTCACGTCCCGGTCCGCAGATCGACGGACCTGGCGCCGGGGAAGGTGCGCCAGGGCCGTCGCCCTGCGGGCCGGGGCCTCACGGCACCCGGCGTGACGCCCCTCGGGGCGCCGCGTGATCTCTGTTGTCGGTGCGGTCGGCGTCAGAAGACGCCCGGCAGCACTTCCTGCTGGGCCTGCGCGTAGCCGGCCTCGTGCTCGTCCTGGTAGCGCGCCCAGGCCGCGCTGTCCCAGATCTCGAGGCGGTTGACCGCCCCGATCACCGTGCAGTCGCGGTCGAGCCCGGCGTACCGCCGCAGCTCGGCCGCGATGGGGATGCGGCCCTGGGAGTCGGGGCGCTGCTCGTCGGTGCCGGCGAACAGGTAGCGCTGGTACGCGCGCACCCGCTCGTCGGTGAACGGCGCCTCGGCCACCTTGCGGGCCATCTGCTCGAACTCGTCACGGGGGAACACGTAGAGGCAGTGGTCCTGGCCCTTCGTGATCATCAACCCCCCTGCGAGCTCGTCGCGGAACCTGGCGGGCAGGGTCAACCTGCCCTTGTCGTCCAATCGCGGGGTGTGGGTGCCGAGGAACACGGCCCCCACCTCCCCTGTGAGACCCCGTCCGCCCCACTGCGCACCACCATACCCCACATATCCCCACGACCAAACCATCCTGCGCGCCCGGCGATCCCCGATTCGGGTAGTCGTGCCTGGTCAGCGCCGGTGGGGCGGAGTGGGGGGTGCGAGCGGTGACCTTCTCTCCAGGGCGTTCGCGTGTGGCGCCGACACGCCGGGCGCCGTCGTTCCCCACCACCGGGGCCTGGCTCTGAGCTGGGCGACCGCGTTCACGGGGCTCCCGTGGCGGCGGTGTGGGGCAGGGTGGGGGGCGTGGGGAGCGGCGCGGGGCGCCCGGTGGGGCGAGGTGGAGCGCCGCGGTGGGGAGATGTGGGGGCGACGTGGTGGGGCGCGGTGGGGCGCGGCGGGAACCTCGCGGCGCCGTCACCGGCGCCCCGCAGGCCGCGAGGAGCACGTTCGGCAGGCCCGCGAGCCTCCGGATCATGCGAAACGTGCCCCTCGCGACCCCGGGGCGCCCTGCCGCGAGATCAGGAGCGCGTCACGCACCCGACGAGGCAGGTCGAGGTGCACCAGGTGCTCCTGATCTCCAGAGCGGGCCCGGAACGACGACGCGCCGCCGACCACGGGGGTCGACGGCGCATCGGGTGACTCGGGGTGGCGCTACTCCTGCTCGAAGCGGCGGCGGAAGCGCTCTTCCATGCGGGAGGTGAAGCGGCTGCGCTCCTTCTCGGTGGCGGCGCCGCCGGCGGCGGCCTCGCCTTCCGCGGCCGCCTCCTTCTTGCGCGCGCCGAAGGAGGTGATCGCGAGGACCGCCCCGCCGAACATCGCGAGGAAGCCCACGACGCTGACGATGATCCCCGGAACCGAGGAACTGAAGACGACGCCGAGCACCAGCATCACGACGCCGATCACGAAGAGCGCGATGCCCTGGATACGGCGCCGGCGCGACGGACGTCGGAGCTTGCCTCCCCGAACCGTGGACGCGAACTTCGGGTCCTCGTCGTAGAGAGCGCGCTCGATCTGCTCGAGCAGACGCTGCTCGTGCTCGGAGAGCGGCATGGTTCTCCTCCGGCACCGGAATGGAATTCGCCCGACCTGGGGTGGTCCGGCGGGCATCGTCCTGATGTCCCGTCACCATCGTACGAGTCCGCCGACCGCTCCACTACCCGGACCGGCGTGTTGCGCTCTCGATCATCCGTTCGGCTCCGGTGGTGATGTCGCTCGCGACACGTTCGGCTGCGGTCGGTGACCATCGCGGGCCTTCTCCGCCGCGTCGGCGGGAGATCGCGCCCGGGACGGGTCGGGATCACCGAGCAGGCTCGCCGGCCGGACGGCCGCGACGCCGAACCGGGAACGCGCCTGGTCAGCCGCCCGCTCGGCGTCGGACCACCCGTGCTCGGGCTCGCCGAGCGCGATCTGCTCGGGCGCGCGGTCAGCCGGGACGAGCCCTTCGCCCCGCACACCGAGCAGCCGGACGGGCGCGATGTCGCCGAGCGCGTCGAGGAGATCGACCGCGGTGGTGTGGAGATCGCGCGCCAGGTCCGTCGGCGCCGGGAGGGTGCGGGACCGTGTGATCGTCGTGAAGTCGTCGAACCTGACCTTGAGCGCGACCGTGCGGGCGCGCACCCCGCGGTGGCGCAGCATCCGCGCGGCACGATCGGCGAGGCGCAGCAGCTCGCGGCGCCGCACGGCCGGGTCGACGAGGTCGCGGGCGAAGGTCTCCTCCGCCCCCGCCGACTTCTCCCGTCCGTGCGGGTCGACCCGGCGCTCGTCCACCCCGTGCGCGAGGGCGACCAGGTGGGCGGCGTGGGCGTCGCCCACCGCGCGCCGCATCGTCGTGTAGCCCGCCGCCGCGACGTCGGCGACGGTCGCGATGCCGTGGCGGTCGAGCACCTCGGCGGTGCGCTCGCCGACGCCCCACAGCGCACCGACGGGCAGCGGGTCGAGGAACGCGCGGACGCCGTCGGCCGGCACGAGGTGCACGCCGTCCGGTTTGGCCACGCGCGACGCGAGCTTGGCGACGAACATCGTCGGCGCGACCCCGACCGAGCACGTGATCCCCTGCGACGCGGCCACCTCCTCGCGGATCGAGGCCGCGACGCCGAGCGGTGTCGTGCCGAGCCGGCGCAGCGCGCCCGAGACGTCGAGGAAGGCCTCGTCGAGGCTCAGCGGCTGGACGAGCGGCGTGACCGACCGGAACACCGCCATGACGGCGCGGGAGACCTCGGCGTAGGTGGCGAAGTCCGGGCGGAGGAACACGGCCTGCGGGCAGAGCCGGTGCGCGCGGGCCGAGGGCATCGCCGACCGGACCCCGTACGCCCGGGCCTCGTAGCTGGCCGAGAGCACGACGCCGCGTTCCGGTCCCCCGCCGACGACGACGGGCCGGCCGCGCAGCTCGGGCCGCGAGCGGATCTCCACGGCCGCGTAGAAGGCGTCCATGTCGACGTGCAGGACACCGCAGCCCGCGTCCCGGGCGGGGCCGGGCTCTGGCTCGCTCAGCCCGGCCGCCGGGCGAGGACGTGCAGCCGCGAGGCCATGTCACGCAACGGGGGCGTGCCCGCGGCGATGTCCTCGAGCTCGGCGAGCGGGTCGCTCGGCGCGCCGCCGGGCTCGAGGACGCCGTCGGGCACCAGGTCGGCGAGGACGCGGTGGCCCTGCACCCGCTCGACGGTCAGCTGCCCCCCGGCCTCGACGAGCGTGCGGATCTCCTCGACGTCCATGCGCCGGCGCAGCGGGTCGTCCTCGCCCCACCGGCCGCGGGGGTCGACGAGCACCTGGCGGGCCTCGGCGAGACGGCCCGCGACCACCCGGGAGAGCACGGCCGCGAACCGGCCGGCCACCAGCAGCGAGACCGCGCCGCCGGGCACCGTGGCCGCGGCGAGCGCCCGGCACGCCTCGGCGGGGTCGTCGACGTACTCGAGCAGACCGTGGCCGAGCACGAGGTCGGCCTCCGCGGAGCCGATCGCGTCGACGAGCGTGTCGACGTCGCCCTGGATCGCGTGCACCCCGTCGGCGACCCCGGCGTCGCGCGCCCGGCTGCGCAGGACCGCGAGGGCGTTCGCGCTCGAGTCGACGACCGTGACCTCGCACCCGTCCGCCGCGAGCGGCACCGCCCAGGTGCCGCTGCCGCCGCCGACGTCGAGCACCCGGGGGGCGGCACCGTCACGTCGCGAGCGCGCGGCGGTGAGCTCCACCCGCAGCGTGCGCGCGACGACGTCGACCGGGGCGAACGACGCGGTACGGCTCACGGCGACACCGTAGAACGTGTGACGCGTGCGCGGGCGTACCGGCAACCGCGGCGACCGCCCGGTAGGTTCCCCCCGTGCACGTCACGGCGGTCCTGAGCCTCAAGGGCGGCGTCGGGAAGACGACGGTCGTCCTGGGTCTGGCCGGTTCCGCCCTGCGGGCCGGCCTGCGCACCCTGGTGGTCGACCTGGATCCCCAGGGCAACGCCACCACGGCGCTGGAACCCGAACCGACCGAGACGACGATCGCCCAGGCGATGGAACGCCCGTCGGCGGCGTTGCTCGCCTCGTCGATCGGCCCGAGCGCCTGGGGCGAGGACCTCGACGTGCTCGTGGGATCCGAGGACGTCGAGCGCCACAACCACCCGGATCCGAACTCGCAGCGCCTCGGGCGCCTCGCGCGCCTGCTGGCCGGCCTGCCCCGCGACGGGCAGGGCGCCACGGCGACCGGGATCGCGGAGTACGACCTGGTGCTGATCGACTGCCCGCCGTCGCTCGGTCAGCTGACCCGCTCCGCGCTCGTGGCCGTGGACCGCGCGGTGCTGGTGACCGAGCCGACGATCTTCGCGGTGTCGGGCGTCCAGCGGGCGTTCGAGGCCGTGCAGGCCGAGCGGGAGCACAACCCCGACCTCCAGCCGCTGGGCGTGCTGGTGAACAAGTACCGCGCCCGCTCCTCGGAGCACGAGTTCCGCGTCGCCGAGCTGCGCGAGCTCTTCGGCCCGCTCGTGCTCTCGGCCGTGCTGCCCGACCGCAGCGCGGTGCAGCAGGCCCAGGGCGCCGGCGTCCCGATCCAGCGCTGGGACACCCCCGGCGCCCGGGAGATCTCCAGCTCGTTCGACTCGCTGCTCGGCCGGATCGTGCGCTCGCGCGCCCAGCGCTCGCACCGGGCCCGGGCCCGCCAGGCGCCGGACGCCTGAGACCGGATCCCGCGAGCCCCCGCCCCGGTCTCAGCGCGTGCGGCCCGCCACCGTGCGGGTGACGAGGGCGAGGAAGAGGTCGGCCTGGCGGACCATGTCGTCGGCGTCGCGCTGGGACACCCGTCCGCGCACACCGGCCTCGACCGCCGAGCGCGTGGCCGAGTGCGCCGCGAAGAACGCCGCCCACTCGCCGTACTCCGGAGCGACCGACGCCAGCAGCGTCCAGGCGTCGGTGGGCCGCGAGGAGCGCTTGGCCCGGGCCCGCAGGGCGAGCACCGCCGCGGCCGCGCGCAGCGCCCCGAGATGGGCGGACCGGAACCGCTCCGCCGGGTCGTCCTCCTCCTGCGCGGCCCGCAGCTCGTCGCGGGCGGCCCCGAGCAGCTGCACCACCGTGCGCGACGGCGGCGGCGAGGGCGGCGCGGCGGGCGCCTCGGCACGGGCCGTGGCGCCGCGCGTCGCCGAGCGGGAGGGCGCCGGCGGGATCGGCGAGGAGGACGGGCCCGCGGGCGGAGGGGCGGGGACCCGCCCGCCCGCGGACCCGTCGGGCACGCCGACCGGGGGGTGGTCGGCGTCGGGCGGGCTGGTGTCGAACAGGCCGGGCAGGGCGAGGGCACTGGTCACGGTGATCTCCTCGGTGGTCTCGGAGCGGGCGTCGGGGGCGATGGCGGGCGGGAGCGGCTCGGCGACCGGGTCAGCGGCCGGCCCGCCGGCTCAGGCCCCGGCCCACCGCAGGTCCCACACCCCGGGGCCGGAGCGCATGCGCAGCACGAACTCCCCCGGCGGCAGGTGCGGCTCGTCCGAGCGACGGGCGAGCACGCGCCAGCACCGGCACCGGTCGCCCCCCACCGGCATCGCCGACAGGAACGGCCAGCGGGACTCCTCGATCCAGCGCTCGCGGACCTCCTCGACCAGGTAGTGACTGTCGCGCCGGTTCGGGCGGCGATGGAACTCGACGGGGTCGCCGTCCGCGCAGCGGACCTGGACCGGCGAGGGACTGCGAACCACGATGCGTCCTCCACGGCGGGCTCGTGCTCCTCGGCCCGTGGCTCAGACCGAGCGGTGCCTGCCACCGTGGGAAGCCGGCGGCACGCACGGGCGACGGGGCGCTTCCCCCGCCCCGCCGACCGTGCGATCGAACATGTGTTCGATGCGGTCCAGTGAACCCGGTCGGTCCGACACCGTCAAGTCGGCCGTCCGGGGATCGACGGGTGGCGCGCCGGGCGCGGCGTGGTGTGATGGCCGGGTGCCCGCCGTGACCGACTCCCCCTCCGCCCGCGCGGGAGCCGGACGGTGACCGCCGCACCCACCCGCGCGTCCGTCGTCGACCTCACGCCCGACGACCTCGGCGCCCGGCTCGACGAGGCGCTGGCGGTCTACGTCGACGCGATGGGCTATCCGCCCGGGACGGTGCGCCAGCGCCGCCCGATGTGGGTGGAGCACTCGCGGCGGCCGGGCTGGCACGCGGTCGCCGCGATCGGCCCCGACCGCTCGCTGTGGGGCGTCGCCTACGGCTATCCGGGCGCCCGGGGCCAGTGGTGGTTCGAGGAGGTCCGCCGCGGCCTGCTGGCACAGGGCGCCGAGGGCCGGGAGCTGGCGGCGGCGATCCTCGCCGACTACTTCGAGCTCACCGAGCTGCACGTGCGCCCCGACGTGCAGGGCGGCGGCGTGGGCGAGGCGCTCGCGCGCCGCCTGCTCGCCCGCCCCGCGAACCGCCACGTCCTGCTCTCGACGCCCGAGACCCCCGGCGCCGACGACCCCAACCGGGCCTGGTCGCTCTACCGGCGTCTCGGGTTCTCCGACGTGCTGCGCCACCACCGGTTCACCAGCGACCCACGCCCGTTCGCCGTGCTCGGACGCGCGCTGCCGCTCGACCCGCCCGGGGCGCCCCTCCCCCCGCCCGGCCGGCTCGAGGTCGCCCCGACCGGCGACGAGCCGGGGGAACCCGGGCGCCACCGCTCGGGTCGCCGCGCCTGACCGCGACCGTCGGGGGCGCCTGGCACCATGCGCGGGTGCCTGCGAGCGCCCCCACCCCGACCGTCGACCCCGCCGGCGCCCGTCCCGTCCCGCCGGCCCCCACGCGGCCCCGCCGCCGCGGCCTCGTGCTCCTCGCCGTGGTCCTCGCGCTGGTCGGCGTGCTGGGCACCGGGTGCGTGCGGGTGCGGGCCGGCATGGCCGTCTCCCCCGACGACCGCGTCTCCGGGCAGGTCGACATCGCGACGCCGGACGGCGCGCCGAACGGGTCGGGGCCGCCGCTCACGGTGCCCGACGACCTCAGCGGTGACGTCAGCGTCGAGCGCTACGAGCAGGACGGCTACATCGGCTCCCGGCTCCGGTTCGAGGACCTCACGTTCGACCAGGTCACGCGCCTGCTGCCCGCGATCAGCCCGTCGAGCACCCAGGCGATCCGGGTGCAGATGCGACGCTCGGGCGACCGCGTCGTCGTGTCCGGGCAGGTCGACCTGACGCGCGTCTCGCCCGAGAGCTCCGACGTGCAGCTGAAGATGGCGTTCCCGGGCACCATCCGGCAGACCGACGGCACGGCGACGCAGGGCCTCATCAGCTGGACCTTCCAGCCGGGCACCGTCACCGACGTGAACGCGGTGGTCGAGTACCCCGACCCGGACGCGCCGTCGTGGATCCTGTGGGCGCTGCTGCTGCTCGGGGTGGTCGCGGTGGCGGTCGCGATCGTCGTGCTGCTCGCGGCGTCGTCGCGGACCCAGCTCCGCACCCGCGCCCGCCGCTGACCGGCGGGCACGGGCGCGGGCCGGTCAGGCGCCGGGTCGCGCGGCGATGCCGAGACGGTCCACGACGTCCACCACCGCCGGCGAGCGGTTCATGCTGATGTAGTGGATGTTCGTCACGCCCTCGTCGAACATCCGCTGGGAGAGCTCGACGCAGAGGTCGATGCCGGCGTCGCGGTACCCGGCCTTGTCCTCGGCCAGCGGCTCCAGCCGCTCGGTCATCGCCGCGGGCAGCGGCGCCCCGGAGAAGTCCGCGCCGCGCTCGGCCGACTTGGGCGTCGTCACCGGCATGAGACCGGGCATGATCGGGATGTCGCAGCCCGCCGCCGCGATGCGGTCCCGCATCCGGAGGAACTGGTCGGCGTCGTAGAACATCTGGGTGATGGCGAACTCCGCGCCGGCCTTCACCTTCTGCACGAAGAAGCGGGTGTCCGCGTCCTCGTCGGCCGACCGCGGGTGCAGGTACGGGAACGCCGCGACGCCGCAGCAGAAGTCGCCGAGACGGCGGAGCATGTGCACCAGCTCGTCGGTGTAGCTGAGCCCGGCCGGGTGCGGCACCCAGTCGGCGTCCTTGTCGCCGGGAGGGTCGCCGCGGATGGCGAGCACGTTGCTGATGCCCGCGGCCGCGTACGAGCCGATCACCTGGCGCAGGTCGTCGAGGGACGCGTCCACGGCCGTGAGGTGGGCCATCGCCGTGAGCGTGGTGTCGGTGGCGATGCGCCCGGTGGTCCGCACGGTGCGGTCGCGGCTGGAACCGCCCGCGCCGTACGTGACCGACACGAAGGCCGGGTCCAGCGGCTCGAGGTCACGGATGGTCCGCCAGAGGGTGGCCTCACCCTCGTCGTCCTTGGGCGGGAAGAACTCCGCCGAGAACGTGGGCACCCCGCGCTGGATGCGCTCCGTCACAGTAGCCATCCGTCGACCCTACGGTGACACGGCGTTGATACGGAGGGTCGTTGTGACCGGGACCGCCCGATCAGCCGGTTCCGGCGTCCGCCCCTACCCTCGGTGGCGACAGGACGATCGCGGCGGAGGGGACGAGCGCGTATGACGGTCGGCGGAGCGTCGACGACGGTCGGCACCGGACCGTACGACCCCTTCAACACGCCGGACGGACCGCACGAACGGGACGCGCTCGAGCACGACCTGCCGGCCGCCGTCACGGCCGCCCTCGCCGACTACCTCGAGGCCCGCCGCGTCGCGTGCGCCGAGATCGCCGAGGAGTTCGCCGAGGCCACCGACGACCTCACCCGCTTCGTCCTCGCCGGGGGCAAGCGCCTGCGTCCCACGTTCGCGTGGTGGGGATGGCGGGCCGCCGGCGGCGCGGACGAGCCGACCGCGGTGCTGCGCGCCGTGAGCGCCCTGGAGCTCATCCAGGCCTGCGCGCTGGTGCACGACGACCTCATCGACGACTCCGCGACACGGCGCGGTCAGCCGACCGTGCACGCGCGCTGGGGCGCCCGTCACGCGGACGCCGCCTGGGCGGGCGACCCGACGCGCTTCGGGGCCGCGGTGGCGGTGCTGCTCGGCGACGTCGCGCTGGCCTGGGCCGACGACATGCTCCACGAGTCCGGCGTCGACCCCATAGCGCTCGCCCGGGCCCGCCCGGTGTGGCAGGGCATGCGCACCGAGGTGCTCGGCGGGCAGTTCCTGGACGTCCAGGGGCACGCCGCGTCCGACTCGCGGCCCGAGACCGCGCTGCGCATCAGCCGCTACAAGACCGCGGCGTACACCGTCGAACGGCCCCTGCACCTCGGCGCGGCGCTCGCCGGCGCCGACGACGAGACCGTGCGGGCCCTGCGCCGCTACGGCACCGACCTCGGGATCGCGTTCCAGCTGCGCGACGACGTGCTCGGGGTGTTCGGCGACCCCGCGGTGACCGGCAAGCCCGCGGGCGACGACCTGCGCGAGGGCAAGCTCACCCTGCTCGTGGCGCTCTCCCGCGCCCACCCCGACCGCGACACGGCCGCCGTGGTCGAGCGCACGATCGGCAAGCCCGACCTCACCGCCGACGACGTCGCCGCCGCCCGCGAGGCACTGCTGACCCTCGGCGTCGTCGACGACGTCGAGGCGCGCATCGCCGAGCTCACCGCGTCGGCGCTGGACGCCGTCCGCGGCGCCGACGCCCCGGAGCTCACCGCGCCCGCTCCCGAGCGGCTGGCCGACCTCGCGGTCGCGGCCACCCGCCGCGCCCGCTGAGCATGCGCACCGTCCAGTCCCCCACCGACCACGTCGTGGTCGTCGGCGCCGGCCTCGCCGGGCTGGCGACCGCGCTGCACCTGCTCGGTTCGGGACGCCGCGTCACGGTCGTCGAGCGCGACCCGACCCCCGGCGGTCGCGCCGGGCGCCTCGATCTCCAGGGCTTCCACCTCGACACCGGCCCGACCGTCATCACGATGCCGGAGCTGGTCGAGGAGGCCCTGGGGGCGGTCGGGGAGAAGCTCGGGGACCGCCTCGACCTGGTCGACCTGCACCCGGCGTACCACGCGCGGTTCGCCGACGGCAGCGCCATCGACGTCCACACCGAGCCGGGCGCGATGGAACAGGAGATCCGGGAGAAGGTCTCGGCCGCCGACGCGGACGGCTACCGCCGGATGCGGGCCTGGCTCACCGAGCTGTACCGCGTGCAGATGGCGACGTTCATCGACGCCAACTTCGACACCCCGCTCGACGTCCTGTCCCCCGAGCTGGCGCGGCTCGGCGTGCTCGGCGGCTTCGGCCGGCTCGGGCCGAGGATCGGGAGCTTCCTCGCCGACGAGCGCCTGCGGCGCGTCTTCTCCTTCCAGGCGCTCTACGCGGGCGTGCCGCCGGCGCGGGCGCTCGCCGCCTACGCCGTCATCGCCTACATGGACACGATCGCGGGCGTCTCGTTCCCGCGCGGCGGTGTCCGGGCGCTGCCGCAGGCGCTGGCCGACGCGGCCGCCGACGCGGGCGCCGAGTTCCGCTACGGCACCACGGTCACCGGGCTGGAACGCGCGGGCGGGCGCGTGCGTGCGCTGCGCACCGTCCCCACCGGCGACCCGGGCGCCGACGGCGAGCGCCTCGCCGCCGACGCCGTCGTCCTGACCTGCGACCTCCCCGCGGCGCACGCCCTGCTGGGTCGCACGCCGCGCCGGGCGGTGCCGCTGCGCTGGTCGCCGTCGGCGTTCGTCTGGCACGCCGGGGTGCCGGCGGGGACGGGGCTGGGCCACCACACGATCTCGTTCGGCGACGCCTGGGCCGGCACGTTCGACGAGATCATCACCGAGGGCCGGCTGATGTCCGACCCGTCGCTGCTGATCACGCACCCGACCGCGACGGACCCCTCGCTGGCGCCCGCCGGCCACGAGTACGTCAGCGTCCTCGCGCCGTGCCCCAACACCGAGGTCGCGCCGCTGGACTGGGAGCGGATCGGCCCGCGCTACCGCGACGAGCTGCGCGGGCTCCTGGGCGGGCGCGGGATCACGCTGGGCGAGCCGGTCGTCGAGCACACCATCACCCCCGCCGACTGGTCCGCCCTCGGCCTCGCCGCGGGCACGCCCTTCTCGGCGGCCCACACGTTCGCCCAGACCGGCCCCTTCCGGTCGCGCAACCTCGTGCGGGGCGAGGGCAACGTCGTGCTGGCCGGCTCGGGGACGACGCCGGGCGTCGGGGTCCCGACGGTGCTGGTGTCCGGCAAGCTCGCCGCCGCCCGGATCACGGGATGAGCACCGCGGAGCTCGACGCCGCCGGCGTCGCCGACCCCGCCCTGCGCGCGGCCTACACCCGCTGCCGGGGGCTCAACGCGGCCCACGGGCGCACGTACTTCCTGGCCACCCGCCTGCTCGCGCCCGCCCAGCGTCCCGCGATCCACGCGCTCTACGGGTTCGCGCGGATGGCCGACGACGTCGTCGACGACCCCGCGGCCGACGCCTCCCCCGCCGCCGTCGCGGCCCGGCTGGAGGAGGTCCGCGCCCGGATGCGCCGCGGGCTCGCCGGCACCGACCCGCGGGCGCTGGTGGCCGAGGGCGAGCCGGTGGTGGCGGCGCTGGCCGACACGGTCGCGCGGTACGGCATCGAGCACCGCCACCTCGAGGACTTCATGGACTCGATGGCCATGGACCTCACGGTCACCGAGTACGCGACGTTCGACGACCTCGCCGGCTACGTGCACGGCTCGGCCGCGGTCATCGGCCTGCAGGTGCTGCCGGTGCTGGGCACGGTCGTGCCCCGCGAGGAGGCCGCCCCGTACGCCGCCGACCTGGGCGTCGCGTTCCAGGTGACGAACTTCCTGCGGGACGTCGGCGAGGACCTCGACCGCGGGCGTGTCTACCTCCCGCGCGACGAGCTCGCCGCCTTCGGCGTGGACCGCGACCTGCTCGACCGCTGCCGCCGGACCGGCCGCACCGACCCGCGGGTCCGGCGCGCCCTGGCCCACCTCGTCGCGCGCACCCGGGCGGTCTACCGCCGCGCCGAGCGCGGCATCGCGCTCCTGCACCCCGTGTCCCGGCCCTGCGTCCGCACCGCCCACGTTCTCTACGGCGGCATCCTCGACCAGATCGTCGCGGCCGACTACGACGTGCTGGGCGGACGGGTCGCCGTCGGCACCGGCCGGCGGGCGGCGGTCGCGCTGCCCGGCCTGGCCCGGGCGGTCGGTACCCGGTGGCGCCGCCGCGTGCTACCAACCCCGGTGTGACCGACCTCGTCCTCGGCGTCGACGCGTCCTGCGCACGCTGCCGGGCGGTCGCCGCGGCGGTCACGGAGGTGGACGTCCTGCCGCTGGCGGACTACCGGGTGACGGCCTGGTGCGCCGAGGCCGGGGTCGCGGGCGACCTCCCGACCCTGATCGAGATCACGCCCACGGACGGCGACGACCGCGTCCGCGCCCGGACGGGCCCCGCGATCGGCGCGGCGCTGCTCCGGCGGCTCGGACCCCGGCGGACGCTGCGGATCGTGGCGACACTGCGGGCCCACGGCGTGCTCGGCGATGCCCTCGGCGGTCTGCTCGCGCGGCCCGGGAGGCCGTCCGCCCCGGCCTAGAAGGCCATCGCCTGGGCGCGACGCTTGACCTCGCGGCCGCGGTCCGAGCGCAGCGCGTCGATCGGCATCCCCGGCAGGGACTCGTCGTCGGCGAACAGCCAGCGCAGGATCTCGCCGTCGGCGTAGCCGCCGTCGCGCAGCAGCGAGATGGTGCCGGGCAGGCCCTTGACCACCCCGTCGTCGGTGAGGAACGCGGCGGGCACGATCCACCGGTCGCCCTCGCGCACGCCCAGCAGCTGGCCCTGCTTGATCATCTGGCTGACGCGCGTGCGGGGCACGCCCAGACGCTCGGCACACTGGGCGAGCGACACGACCTCGATGTCGTGGCCCACGACGGCGGCGACGGACTCGGACACGCGCGTCACTGTGCCAGAGGAAGGGCGTACGGCGGACCCCGAAACGCCCTGGCGTCAGCCGCCGCTCGCGTCGACGAGCACGCGGACGAGCCCGTCGGGGTCCGCGAGGGCGAGCAGGTGCCCGCCGGGGAGCACGTGCGGCTCCACACCGGCGCGCTCGCGGGCCAGCCGGACCTGGAAGTCGGCGGGGAAGAACCGGTCGTCGCGACCCACGACGACCGTGACCGGGACGTCGGGCCACGCGGACAGAGACCAGCCGTCGGAGAACGGGCCGCCGGACTGCTCGCGCTGGTGCTCGGCACCGGCGGCCGCGACGTCGGCGGGGACGTCGTGCAGGAACTCCCAGGCCTCGTCGAAACCCGCGTCCTCCCGCCCCGCGGCGCGGACCGCGGCCTCCTTCGCCGCCCGGTGGCCCGAGTCGGTCCACCAGTCCCCCGGGTTCTCGCCGACGGCCGGGATCATGGCGTTGACCAGGACGAGGTGCCGGACGGAGCTCGATGGTCCAGCTCCGCTCCGCTCCGTCTCCTGCATGCGCCGCGCGATCTCGACCGCGGTCGGCCCGCCCAGGGACTGCCCCACGACGACGGGGTCCGGCCGGTCACCCAGCGCCTCGAGCGCCACCTCGACGTAGCGCGGGATGCCCGCCGCGGGGTCGTCGGCGGGCAGGTCCACCGCGATCGCCGTGTCGCCGCGGGCCCGCAACCGGTCGGCCACGAGGTGCCAGTACCAGCCCGCGCCGCCGGCGCCGGGCACGAGCAGCCAGGTCGTCACCGCGAGGACACTAGGCCCACCCGGACGGGGCGCCGCGCGTCGCGTCCGAGGATCCCCGCAGGTCACCGCCGTCCTCGTAGCATCGGGGCCATGGCCGCTCCCACCGCCCACCCCGAGGGGACGGTGCTGGAGGGGCGCTACCGCGTGGACGGGGTGATCGCGCGGGGCGGGATGTCGGTGGTGCACCGCGGGTCGGACCTGCGCCTCGACCGGCCCGTGGCGATCAAGGTGCTCGACCGCGAGCTCGCCGCCGACCCGGCGTTCGTGCGGCGCTTCGAGCGCGAGGCGCGGGCGGCGGCCCGGCTCGCGCACCCGGGCATCGTCGCCGTGCACGACCAGGGGCGCGACGACGACGGCACCGTCTTCCTCGTCCTCGAGCTGGTCGAGGGCGGGACCCTGCGCGACGTCCTGCGGGAGCAGGGGCGCCTGCACCCCGCGGCGGCGCTGACGGTCGTCGAGCAGGTGGTGACCGCGCTGCAGGTCGCCCACGACCGCGGGCTCGTCCACCGCGACGTCAAGCCCGAGAACGTGCTCGTCGGCAGCGACGGGGCGGTCAAGGTCGCCGACTTCGGTCTGGTGGCCGCGGCGTGGGAGGCGGGCGCCGAACCCGGCGACCCCGAGGAGTCCGGCGAGCTGGTGCTCGGCACCGTCGCCTACCTGGCCCCCGAGCAGGTCACCGACGGCCGCGCCGACGAGCGCAGCGACCTCTACGCGACGGGCGTGGTGCTGTTCGAGCTGCTCACCGGCGTCCCGCCCCACGGCGGCGACGACGCGGTCGAGGTCGCCCGCCGTCACGTGCACGTCGACGTCCCACCGCCCTCGGGCCTCGCCGGGGGCATCCCGAGGGCGCTCGACCGCCTCGTCGCGGCGGCCACCCGCCGCGACCCGGACGCCCGCCTCGCCGACGCCGAGGCGTTCCTGGCCGCCGCCCGCGGCGTCCGGATGGACGCGGACCTGCCGTTCCTCACCGTGCCGCCGCCCCGCCGCCGCCGCGGGGCGAACGGCTCGCGGCCCCTGCGGGGCACGCGGCTGCTGGACCTCGAGCCGGAGGCGCCGGCCGCGCCCCGCGGTCGCCGCCCGCCGCCGGTGGTGGAGGGCGAGTGGGACGACGCGGACGACGCCGACGGCGAGGACGCGCCCTGGGTCGACGACGAGGTCGACGAGCCCGACGACGACGCGGTGGACGAGACCCGGTCCACCCGCCGACGGCGCGGTCCCGACGACCCCGTCGACGACATCGACGTCGCCATCGAGCAGATCGAGCGCCGGCGGGCACGGTCGCGGTCGCGGCGCCTGCTCGCGGCGTGGCTGCTGCTCGAGGCGATCGCGACCATCGCGGCCGGGGCCGCCGGCTGGGGTCTCGGGTTCCCGGGCTGACGCCCCCGTCCCAGGTGATCGAAGTCCCGATACGGACGCTGAGCGTCAGCGACGGCACTTCGCTGACAACCCTCAGCCGCGCAGCATCTCCGCCACGAGGAAGGCGAGCTCGAGGGACTGCTGGGTGTTCAGGCGCGGGTCGCAGGCGGTCTCGTAGCGGCCCGCGAGGTCGGTGTCGGAGATGTCCTGGGCACCGCCGAGGCACTCGGTGACGTCCTCGCCGGTGAGCTCGACGTGGATGCCGCCGGGGTGGGTGCCCAGGCGCTGGTGGACCTCGAAGAACCCCTGGACCTCGTCGACCACGGCGTCGAAGTGCCGGGTCTTGTAGCCGGTGGTGGCCTCGACGGTGTTGCCGTGCATCGGGTCGCACTGCCAGATCACCTGGTGGCCCGAGGCGGTGACCTTCTCGACGATGCCGGGCAGCACGTCGCGGACCTTGCCCGCGCCCATGCGGCTGATCAGGGTGAGCCGACCGGGCTGGCGGTGCGGGTCGAGGCGCTCCACGTACTCGACGGCCTGCTCCGGAGTCGTGCCCGGCCCGATCTTGAGCCCGATCGGGTTGGCCAGCAGCTCGGCGAAGGCGATGTGGGCGCCGTCGAGCGCCCGCGTGCGCTCCCCGATCCACAGGAAGTGCGCACCCAGGCTGAACAGCCGGGCGTCGTCGCTGCTCGTGGCCTCCACGCGGGAGTCCAGCCGCAGCAGCGCGCGCTCGTAGTCGAGCACGAGCGCCTCGTGCGACGCGAAGATCTCGGTGTGGCGCAGCGAGTGGTCGGTGACCCCGGCCGCGGACATGAACCGCAGCGCCCGGTCGATCTCCGCGGCCACCGCCTCGTAGCGCTCGCCGGCCGCGGAGGTGCGCACGAACTCGCGGTTCCAGTCGTGCACCTCGTGCAGGTCGGCCATCCCGCCGCTGGTCAGCGCCCGCACCAGGTTCATCGCGGCGCCCGCGTTGGCGTAGGCACGGATCATCCGGCCCGGGTCCGGGACGCGGCGCTCCGCGTTGGCGGCCAGTGAGTTGACCATGTCGCCCCGGTAGGACGGCAGGCCGAGGGCGTCGATCGGCGCCGAGCGGGGCTTGGCGTACTGCCCGGCGATCCGCCCGATCTTGACCACCGGCAGCGACGCGCCGTAGGTCAGCACCACGGCCATCTGCAGCAGCGTGCGGATGTTGCCGCGCAGGTGCGGCTCGGTGTTGTCGGCGAAGGTCTCGGCGCAGTCGCCGCCCTGCAGCAGGAACGCCTCCCCGCGGGCAACCGCCGCGAGCTGGGTCTGCAACCGGTCGACCTCCGCGGGCACGGTGATCGGCGGCACGTGCTCGAGCACCGTGCGGACGTCGGTCACCGCCTGCTCGTCCGGCCAGTCGGGCTGCTGCGCCGCGGGGCGCGCGAGGGCGGCATCGAGACGCTCGCGCAGTTCGGCGGAGAGCGGGGGCAGGCCGGGCAGGGCATCCACGGGAAGGTCGACGGACCACACATCGCCCAGCGTAGTCGTGGCCCGTCGGGGCCCGACGTGTTCCCCGCGACGCCCGGCCCGTCACCGCCCCGCGGGCGACGTCCCGTCGTGGAGCCGCTGCCACGCGGCGTCGATGACCTGCCAGCGGGCGAGGTTGTGCCGGGCGTCGGCGAGGGCGTCGTGCGCGTCCGCGGGGGCCGCGGGGAGCTCCGGGCGCCCGACGTCGTCCCAGCGCTGGCGCAGGTCGCGGGTGAACCGGGGCAGCGCGCGCGGGAGGTCCGGCATCGCGCCCCAGAGCTGGGCGATCGCCACGTGGTCGTACGCCGCGTACCAGGCCCACAGCTCGACCGGGCCCTCGCCGGCGGTCACGAACTCGTAGAACGCCTCCCGGATCGCCAGGCGGCTGCGCCACGCCGGGTCCGAGGTCGGGGGCAGCTTGTCCAGGACGTTCTTCCGCACCCACGGGCCGGCGCGCATCGGGTCGAACTGGCGGGAGATCGCGTAGAACTCGTGGCCCTGCTCGTCGACCACGCCCACCGAGACCAGCTCGATCGTGGTCCCGTCCTCGATGAACTCGCAGTCGTAGAAGTAGCGGGCCACGGGCGCATTCTGTCCGCAGCGGCCCCCGGCCGCGTGACGGGGCCGCTCACGACGGGCTCAGGCCGCCTCGGCGTCGGCGCCCTTGTCCTTCATCGTGCTCGCGTAGACGTCGACGTACTCCTGCTCGGACAGCGCCCGCACCGCGTCCATGACCTCGTCGGTGATCGCCCGCTCGACCTGCCGGTCGTCGGTGATCCCGTGGAAGCGGGAGAAGTCGAGGGGCTCCCCGATGCGGATGCCGATGCGGCAGGGCCGCCAGAAGCGGGAGCCGACGGGGTTGGCCCGGTCCGTGCCGATCATGGCGACGGGGACGACGGGCACGCCTGCCTCGAGCGCCATCCGGGCGACGCCCGTGCGGCCCTTGTAGAGGCGGCCGTCGGGCGACCGGGTGCCCTCCGGGTAGATGCCGAACAGCCGCCCCTCGCGCAGGACGCCGATCCCGGTGTCGAGCGCCGCCCGCGCCGCGCGACCGTTGCCGCGCTCGATCGGCACCTGGCCCATACCGGTGAAGAACCAGCGCTTCAGCGTGCCGACGGGGCCGGGCTGGGTGAAGTACTCGGACTTGGCCGGGAAGGCCATCCGCCGGGGCACCATCAGCGGCAGGACGAACGAGTCGATCACCGCGAGGTGGTTCGACGCGACCAGGGCCCCGCCGCGGCGCGGCAGGTGCTCGGCGCCCTCGACGTGCGGGCGGAACGCCACGCGCATGAGCGGCCCGAGCAGGGCGTATTTCATGATCCAGTACAGCACCCGGGCTCCGTTCCTCGCCGCTGCCGACACCGGTGCGTGGTGACTTCCTCGGCCCACTGTCGACCCTCTGTCGACCCGCTGCCCGTCCGTTGCGCCGAGCGTAGGCGTCCCCGGACCGCCCCGGGGAACCGTCCGGCGCGACACGACCCCCACCGCGTGACCCGGACGTGTGGGACGTGCCACGATGGTGGTCCCGATCCGCTCCCCCGCCCGCCCGGCGGGTGCCGACGTCGCGCCGCCGCGCCCGGAGGAACCACGTGCCCGTGATGCCCGGAGCCGAGCCGTTCGCCTCCGATCCCGGCGACGGCTCGCGGGAGATCGGTGTCGTGCTCAGCCACGGGCTCACCGGCACGCCGCAGAGCATGCGCGCCTGGGGCGAGTACCTGGCCGGCGAGGGGGTCGGCGTCCGCGGGCCCCGCCTGCCCGGGCACGGCACGCGCTGGCAGGACCTCAACCGCACGCGCTGGCCCGACTGGTACGGCGAGGTGGAGCGCGCGGTCGACGACCTGCGGCGCGAGTACCGCTCGGTGTTCGTGTTCGGGCAGTCCATGGGCGGCACGCTGACGCTGCGCCTCGCGCAGGAGCGCGGCGACGACCTGGCCGGCATCGCCCTGGTCAACCCGTCGGTCACGACGCTGCGGCGCGACGCCGCGATCGCCCCGTACATCCAGTGGGTCGTGCCGTGGGTGCCGGGCGTCGCCAACGACATCCGCAAGCCGGGAGTCACCGAGCTCGCGTACGACCGGCTGCCCACCCGCGCGGCCGTGTCGCTCACGGCGCTGTGGCGGCTGGTGCGCGCCGACCTGCCGCGGGTGCGCTGCCCCGTGCTGCTGTTCCACTCGCCGTCCGACCACGTGGTCGAGCCGGTGAACAGCACGCTCGTGCTCGAGGGCATCGGCTCCGACGACGTCACGGACGTCGTGCTCGCCGACAGCCACCACGTCGCGACCCTCGACAACGACGCCCCGACGATCTTCGCCGACAGCTTGGCGTTCGTGCGCCGCGTGCACGCCGACCGCACCGGCGGTTCGACCGACTCCATCTCCGGCACCACCGCCGGGACCACCACAGGGACCACCGCATGACCGCGCCCGAGCCCGACGGTCCGGACCAGACCCGCCCCGACCCGGCGGGACGCGACGCGGGTGGTGCCCGCCGTCCGGACCTGCCCGAGGACATCGACGCCGCGTTCGCCTCGATCGTCGCCGACTGGGCGGCCGACGGCGCGCCGCGCTGGCCCGACGAGGCGCCCGACGTCCCCGACGCGCCCCGCCGCCCCGCGACCGACCCGCGTGACGACGGTCCGTCCTCGGGGATCGGCACCGCCACCCCGCCCGGCGGGCAGCCCGCGCCGCGGGACGTGCCCGGCCGGCGCGCCCCGCGTCCCGGCACGGGTCCCCGCGTGGATCCGCCGGTGCCCGACGCCCGGCGCTCCCCGCCCGCGCGGCCCGCCGAGGACGAGCACTACGTGCCGCCGGACCCGCCGCCGCTGCCCCGGCTCGGTCTGAGCAGCCTGCTCGGCATCGGCCTGCTGATCGTCGGGGTGGTCCTGCTCGCGGTGCCCGGCCTGCTCGGCGGGCCCATCGGGCTGGGCATCGTGCCCGGCCTGCTCGCGATGACCGCCGGCCTGGGCTGGCTCGTGTTCGGCCTCCGGCGAGGCCGCGGGTCCGACGACGGGTCCGACGACGGCGCCATCCTCTAGACGCCCGCGCGCTCCCGGGCGTCCAGCGCCGCGCCGATCACCCCGGCGCGACCGCCCAGCTCGGCGGTCCTGATGTCGGCCAGCCGGCGGTGCCCGTCGCCGGTGACCTTCTGGGCGTATCGGCGCCGCGCGCGCTCGAGGTAGAGCGGCGCCGACGCGGACACCTCGCCGCCCACCACGACGACGTCGGGGTCGAAGACGTCGGCGACCAGGGCGAGCGCCTGGCCCAGCCAGTCCGCGAACTCCGCGACCACCCGACCGGCCAGGGCATCACCCTGCTCGGCGGCCCGCGCGACGTCGCGGCCGGTCAGGGGCTCGGCCCGTTCCCAGGCGGCGCGCAGCACCGAGAAGTCGTCGGTCGCGGCGACCAGCTCCTCCGCCGACCGGCCCAGCGCGCTGCCGCTGCAGTAGCGCTCGAGGCAGCCGGACTTGCCGCAGGGACAGGGACGCCCGCCCCGCACCACGGTCAGGTGCCCGAGCTCGGGGGCCACGCCGTGGGCACCACGGAACACGGCGCCGTCGATCAACAGGGCCGCGCCGATCCCGGTGCCGAGCGCCACCAGCACGGCCACCGAGGCGCCGGAGGCGGCGCCGACCCGGTGCTCGGCCAGCCCGGCGGCGTTCGCGTCGTGCTCGACGACCACGGGCAGGGCCAGCCGCTCGGCCAGGCGGTCGACCACCGGGTCGTCGCGCCACGGCAGGTGGGCCCCGAAGGCGACCGTGCGCCGGTCGGGGTCGACGAACCCGGCCACGGCCAGCCCGACCGCGCGCACGGGGTGGGTCGTGGCGAGCCCGCCGACCAGCTCGACGACCACGTCGTCGAGCGCCGACGCCTCCCGGGCGGTCGGGGCCGCGGCCTCGGCCAGGACCCGGCCGTCGCCGTCGACCACCGCGGCGCGCACGGACGTCCCGCCGACGTCGACGCCGACCGTCAGCACGGTGGCTCGGTGTCGTGGGGGTCCCCGGAGGCCGCGCCGGGCCCTCGTGCGGGGCGGCGGATCGCGATGCGCTGGACGGACGGGCGCGGCGGGACGGTGGGCGTGGCGTCCCGTCCCGGCGCGGCGGCACCCGACGCGGCCGGGTCGGCGGTCGTCGGCCGGCCCCTCGTCGCGGGCCGGCCCGTCGCCGCGGGACGGGCGCTCGCCCGGCGCGGTGCCGGACGGGGCCCGCCGCCGGAGGCCCGGGGTCCCGGCCGAGGCGCGCCGACCGGGGCACCACCGTTCGGCGTGGCGTCCTGCTCGGGCCGGGCGTCGGTCCGTCCCGCCTCTGGGGCGGTGCTCGTGCCCTCGCCCGGCGTCTCCGACGGCGACGTCCCGGCGCCACCCGCGCCGCGGAAGGCAGCGGACCGCGGCGAGGCCCGACGGATCGGGACCCTGCGCCGTGCCCGGGCGTCCGTGGCGGGGCCGACGTCCCGGACGTCGCCGGAGGCCGCGGGCGTTCCCGGCGGCATCCCGTCGCCCGTGCTGTCGGGGACCTCGTCGCCGACGGCGGCGTGGTCCTCGGCGGCGTGGTCCTCGGCGGCGTGGTCCTCGGCGGCGTGGTCCTCGGCGGCGTGGTCCTCGGCGGCGTGGTCCTCGGCGGCGTGGTCCTCGGCGGCGTGGTCCTCGGCGGAGCCCGGAGTCGCGCCCCAGCCGTCCCACGCGCCCCACTCGGCCGGCCAGCCGGGCGGCGGCGCACCGTCCGGGCCGGGAGTCGCCTCAGGAGCCGCCCCGTGCGTGTGCCCGTGCGTGTGCCCGTGCCCCGCGTCCTGGTGGGTCTGCAGCATCAGCCGCAGCAACATCATCAGCCCGGACGCCTGCTCCGCGAGGCGCGCCGTCAGCTCGGGCTGCTCGCCACGCAGGGCCGCGACGAGCGCGCAGACCGGGCACCACGCGCAGGGGCCGGGGCTCTGCGGCGGGCGCATCCCCAGCCGGCGCGATCCCGTCAGCCCGTTGGCTCCCGGAGGGCGGGCCCCGTCGGTCGGCACGTCCATCCGCGTGCCGAGCCAGTCGAGCAGGGCCGACGCCGTCGCGCGGGCCTCCTCGGTCAGGCGCTCCTGCGCGGCCCGGCCGGCGTCACCCGCACCGCTCCCCGCGCCGGTCACCGCATCCACACCGTCGGGTCGGGGCGGAAGACCACCGAGAGCAGGTCGTCGGCGAGGTCCGCGCCGGTCACCTCGCAGCGGCGCAGCACCGGCGGCAGGGCGACCGCCCGGCGGCGGCCGTCGACGGTGACGGCCAGCTCGTCGCCGATGCGCGCGAGATCGACCTCGGCGTCACCGATCCCCGCGACGTGCAGGTCGAGCACGAACTCGCTGTCCTGCTCCGTCCCGGTGCCGGCGGTGCGCCGCACGGCCACGAGCGCCCGCCCGATCGGCCCGTCGAGCGGGTCGTCGTCGCCGTAGAGGGTGTCGGCGAGGTCGGCGAGGGCGTCGACGCCGACCGGCTCGCCGGGGTGGTGGGCGACACGCCGGACGGGGACGTCGCCGCCGGCGCCGGCGAGGTCGGCGAGCACCGCCTCCTGCTCGGCGCGCCGGGCCCGGACCCAGTTCGCGGCCGCGCCCCGTCCCTTGCCGGCGTCCGGGACGAGACGGTTGGCCACCATCCCGTCGACGTGCAGGCCGTGCAGGGCCAGCGCGGTCAGGGTGCGTCGCGTCTCGGCGGCGACGACCCGTTCGGGGGTGAGGACCAGGCGGATCGTGGTGGTGCGGTGGTCGCCGAGCAGGTCGCGCAGGCCGGCGAGCTGCTCGGCCAGCCGCGAGAGCGACGCCGCCGCGGCGTCCCACTTCGCGACGGTCGCGCTGCTGCCGGCGAGTCCGGCGAGGACCCCGCGGACGGCCCGGCGGTGTGCCGGGAACAACCGCTCGAGGTAGGAGCCGAGGGCCTCGGGCAGCGCGAGCAGCCGCAGGGTCTCGGCGGTCGGTCCGCAGTCGACGACCACGACCTCCCAGGGCCCGTCGACCGTCGCGCGCCGCACGTCCTCGAGGGCGAGGAGCTCCTCGACGCCGGGGAGCACGGTCAGCTCGTCGGCGACCATCTCGTCGACCCCGGCCCCCGCGAGCAGGGTGCGCAGCTGGGCACGCAGCGGCTCCCAGGCGTCGTCGACCAGCGCGCGGGTGTCGATGTGGGCCGCGAACAGGCCCGGCAAGGTGTCGGGCGCGACCTCGGCGGGCGTGCCGTCGAGACGGGCGGCGAACGCGTCGCCCAAGGAGTGCGCGGGGTCCGCGGACAGGACGAGCACCTTGCGCCCGCCACGGGCGAGCGCCACCGCCGTCGCGGCCGCCGTGGTGGTCTTCCCGACCCCGCCCTTGCCGGTGAACAGCAGGACCCGCACTCAGCCCTCCACGCGACGCTTCAGCCCGGTCAGTGCCTGGTCCATGATCCGCTTCTCGGCGCGTCGCTTGAGCATGCCGGGCAGCGGCACGGCGAGATCCACCGACAGGGTGTAGGTGACCTCGGTGCCGTCCCCGGCCTCCGCCAGCCGGTAGCGGCCACGCTGCGAGCGCTGCATCTGTCCGGAGACGAGGTCCCAGGTGACGCCGTCGTCCTGCCAGTCGTAGGCCAGCACGTAGGTGTCCTTGATCGGACCGGCGTCCAGGGAGAAGCGGACCTGCTCCGGACGTCCCTCGTCGTCGTGCGTGAGCACCGAGGCCGAGGTGATCGAGTCAGCCCACTCCGGGTAGGCCGGGAAGTCGGCGATGACCCCGAGGACATCGGCGGCCGGGGCCGCGATGGTGATGGACTGGGTCGACTCGTCGGCCATGGCGCGGAAGGCTACCGCCGAGCCCGACGCGCACGTCACGCCCCATACACCCCGTCCGGAGCGCCGTGACCAGGCCCTCACCGGGCCGGATCGGCGTGATCGGGCCCTCACCGCTCCCCGGTCGGGAGCGGCGGCACGCCCGGCGGTCGACCGGCCTCGAGACGGTCCTTGAGCGCGAACGCGAGGGCCTTCGCCGCGCGCTGGCGGCGCACCCCCTCGCGGGTCGCCGCCCGCCGCGAGAGGGTCCCGTCCGCCGGGTCGACGCGCAGGAAGTAGTGCAGCACCGTGCCGTCGCCGACGGCCTCGAGCCAGACCTCCATGCTGCCCCGCCAGGCATCGCCGACGACGCTCCAGCGCACGCCCTGGGGGCCCCGGTCGGCGAAGACGCGCAGCGCGAGGTCCGGCCAGAGCCGCCGCCAGGCCGCCGGGTCGGCGAACTCGGCCGCGAGGCGCTCGGGCGGCACGGCGAGGAACGTCTCGTCCACCACATCCACGCTCGCCACGCGTCCAGCGTCCCAGGACCCCTCCTTCTCCATCGCTCACGTCCCACATGGCTGGGCGAAATGTCCGGCTACCGGGAGGTAGACCCCGCGACTAGGGTCACAGCCGGACGCAGCGAGGCGCGCGGGGCAGGAGTGGTGGACGACATGCAGCAGTACACGGAGCCGGCGATCGCGAAGGTCGCCGACGACGACAACCTCACCGCCGCACCCTGGGCGAACGCCGACGCCCACGGTGGCGACGTCGCCTACAAGCGCCTACAGGGTGACCAGTGGCAGGACGTCACCTTCGCCGCCTTCCGCGACGAGGTGGTCGCGACCGCCAAGGGCTTCGTGGCCGCGGGCATCCAGCCCGGCGACCGGGTCGGGCTGATCTCGAAGACCCGCTACGAGTGGACCCTGCTGGACTACGCGCTCTGGACCGCCGGCGCGGTGACCCTGCCGATCTACGAGACCTCCTCGTCCGACCAGGTCGAGTGGTGCCTCTCCGACTCGGGCGCGCGCGGCGTGATCGTCGAGTCCGACGAGCACTTCTCGATCGTCTCCGCGCTGCGCGAGAAGCTCCCGGAGCTGGAGCACGTCTGGCAGATCGACGGCGCCGACGGCGCCGTGGGCGGCCTGCGCGAGGCCGGCGCGGACGTCGACGACGCGACGGTCGAGGCGCGGCGCACGGCCGTGCACGCCGACGACCTCGCGACCCTGATCTACACCTCCGGCACCACCGGACGCCCGAAGGGCTGCGAGATCAGCCACCGCAACCTGCTGTTCGAGGTGCGCGCCGTGGCCGAGACCTTCGGGGACCTCATGACCCCGGGCAACTCGACACTGCTGTTCCTCCCCCTCGCCCACATCTTCGCCCGCGTCATCCAGTGCGCGGCGCAGGAGTACCGCTACACCATCGGCCACTTCGCCGACACCAAGAAGCTGACCACCGAGCTCCCGCGGTTCCGGCCGGACTTCCTGCTCTCGGTGCCCCGGGTGTTCGAGAAGGTCTACAACGGCGCCAAGGTCAAGGCCCACAACGACGGCAAGGGGCGGATCTTCGACGCCGCCGAGGCCACGGCCGTCTCCTACAGCGAGGCCCTCGACGCCGGCGGCCCGGGGATCGTCCTGCGCCTGCAGCACGGGCTGTTCGACAAGCTCGTCTACGGCAAGCTCCGCGCGGCGCTGGGCGGGCGCTGCATCGGCGCGGTGTCGGGCGGCTCGGCGCTCGGCGCGCGCATCGGCCACTTCTTCCGCGGCATCGGCGTGCCGATCCACGAGGGCTATGGCCTCACCGAGACCAGCGCGGCGATCACCGCGAACCCGAGCGGCCGCATCAAGGTCGGCACCGTCGGCAAGCCGATCCCGGGCATCACGGTCGCGATCGGCGAGGACGGCGAGATCCTCGCGAAGGGCGACGTCGTCTTCCGCGGCTACTGGAACAACGAGGAGGCCACGACGTCGACCATCGTCGACGGCTGGTTCCACACCGGCGACCTCGGCAGCCTCGACGACGAGGGCTACCTCTCGATCACCGGCCGCAAGAAGGAGCTCATCGTCACCGCGGGCGGCAAGAACGTGGCCCCCGCCGTGCTCGAGGACCGCGTCCGCGCCCACCGCCTGGTCAGCCAGGCGCTCGTCGTCGGCGACAACCGCCCCTACGTCGGCGCGCTGATCACCCTCGACCCCGAGGCGCTGCCCGGCTGGAGCACCGAGCACGGCAAGGACTCCTCCGACGCCGCCGCCCTCGCCGACGACCCCGACATCCGGGCGGAGATCACCGCGGCGATCGACGACGCGAACAAGGCCGTCTCGAAGGCCGAGGCCATCAAGCAGTGGCGCATCCTCTCGACCGACTTCACCGAGGAGAGCGGCGAGCTCACGCCGACGATGAAGCTCAAGCGCAACGTCATCGCCGAGAACCGCGCCGCCGACATCGACGCGGTCTACGAGCAGCACTGAGGCCCGGGGTTTCCGCAGCGAACGGGTATCTCGCTGCTTCTATGCGCCCGAAGTCCCCGTTGATCACCCGCCTGGGAGGTGCTCAGCCGGCGGCGAGGGCGCGCAGGCGCGCGGCGCGGGACTCCCAGGTCCACTCGTCGCGCATCCACCGCCGACCCGCCTCGCCCATGGCCCGGGCGGCGTCCGGGTCGGCGAGCAGGTCGGCGAGGGTGTCGGCGACGTCGCGGCGGTCGCGGCCGTCGACGAGGCGCCCGGTCCGGCCGGGCCGCACGGTCTCCGGGGCGCCGCCGGAGCGGCCGGCGACGACGGGCACGCCGCTGGCCTGCGCCTCGAGCAGGACGATGCCCAGGCCCTCGACGTCCAGCCCGCCCCCGAGGGTGCGGCACGGGAGGGCGCCGACGTCGAGGGCGGCGTGGTGCGCCGGGACCTCGTCGGGTGCCATGGGGCCGGTGAACACGACGTGGTCGGCGACGTCGTGGGTGCGCGCCAGTCGCCGCAACCGATCGCGGTCGGGGCCGTCGCCCGCGATGAGCAGCGCGGCGCCCGGCACGCTCCCGCGCAGGTGGGGCAGTGCCGCGATCAGCACGTCCTGCCCCTTGCGGCGCACGAGCCGGGACACGCAGCCCACGAGCGGCCGCTCCCCCAGCCCGTACCGGCGCCGGATCGCGTCCCGGGCCCCGGGGTCGGGCCGGAAGCGTTCGCCGTCGATCCCCGACGGCAACGGTTCGAGGGCGGCGTCCGGGCCGAGGGCCGGGGCGATCCGGCCGCGGGTGTAGCGACTGACCGTGGTGACGACGTCGCTCTCGCGCCCGATGTGCCCCAGCGCCTGGCGACTGGCCGGCAGCATCGACCAGCCGACCTCGTGTCCGTGGGTGCTCGCGAGGATCCGGCGTGCTCCGGCCCGGCGCAGCGCGGACGCCATCAGCCCGAGGGGAGCCGCCGCGCCGAACCACACGGTGTCGATCTCCCGCGTGCGCAGCAGCTCCGCCGCGCGCTGCGTCGCGCCCGGCGTGGGCAGCATCATCGTGGTGGGCAGGCGGTGGACCTCGAAGGGCTGGTCCGCGTCGAAACGCCGGCACGCCTCCCGTGCCTCGTCCGTGCGCCGCCAGGTGGAGGCGAGGACGACGAGCTCGTCGGCGGGGAGGCGGGTGGCGAGCGCGTGGAGGTAGGACTGGATGCCGCCCGGCCGGGGCGGGAAGTCGTTGGTGACCAGCAACGTGCGCGCCACGCCGCGGAGCCTCGCACGAGTCTCCGCGCCGCCCGCCACGGGCCGGACGCCGCTAGGACGAACGGCGCAGGAACTCCACCGTGGCCGCGTTGACGACCTCCGGGTGCGTCGCGCTGAGGAAGTGCTGGCCCCCGTCGACGACCCGCAGCTCGGCCTGCGGGGAGCTCGTGAACCGTGGGATTTCGTCCTCGGCGTTGGCGACCGAGTACACGCGGTCGTCGGTGCCGTGCAGCCAGAGCACCGGGCAGCGCACGGCGTCGAGCCGACCGTGCAGCCCGTCGCGGTCCCGCAGGTTGATCGAGCTGATCCGCAGCCGCCGGCGCCCGGCGTCGCCGGTGTAGTTGCGCTGGTGGGTCGCGTGCCAGAACGCGCGCTCGTCCGGGTCGACGTCCTCGCCGAAGCCCTCCGCCAGGACCGCGTCGACCAGCTCGACGGGGATGACCCAGTCGTCGCCGACGGGCTCGGCGAGGGCGTCGATCGCCGGGCTGAGGAACGCGATGCCGTCCCAGCACCCGAGCTCGCGGCTCCGTGGGCTCTCGAAGTCCATCGACGTGCCCAGCGGGATGACGCCGCGGACGACGTCGGGCGCGAGGAGGGCCATGCGGACGGCGATCCACCCGCCCTGGGACGTGCCGAGGACGAACGCACGGTCGATCCCGAGGGCGTCGAGCACCTGGAGCGCCGCCGCGGCGCTGTCCCAGTAGGTGTAGTCGGCGTACCCGGCTCGCGTGGCCCCGTGGCCGTAGGGCTCGATCGCGAGGACGTTCGCGGTCCGGGTCAGCTCCTCGTCGGCGAACTGCGGGCGGTACAGCTCCGCCGAGGTCGTGAACGAGTTGACCAGGACGAGCGTCGGGAGCGTCGCGTCGTACGGGCCGCCCAGGGCGTACCCGATCGTCGAGGAGCCGAGGTGGGGCACGGTGATCGTCTGGGCGGAGTCCACGAGCCCGAGCCTGTGACCCGGCCCACGACGGTGTCAATCACACCGTCGTCCCGGGGGCCGCTCAGAGGACGATGCGCCGGACGCCGGTGAGGCTGGAGCGGACGTCGGAGACCTTGACGACGTCGCCGGACTGCGGCGCCTCGAGGAACTTGCCGTCGCCGACGTAGAAGCCGACGTGGGTGACGGGGTCGTTGAAGAACAGCAGGTCGCCGGGGCGGGCGTCGGCCATCGAGACCGGCACACCGACCAGGGCCTGCTGGCGTGACACCCGCGGGAGCCCGACCCCGACCTGTCGGTAGGCCCACTGCACCAGCCCGGAGCAGTCGAACGTCGAGGGCCCGGTGGCGCCCCAGACGTAGGGCTTGCCCTGCTGGGTCAGCGCCGCGCGCAGCGCCTCGACCGCGATCCCGGAGCCTGGGACGTTCGTGGGGAACTTCGTGGTACCGCCGCGGCGCAGCGCGGCCAGCGTCGCCGGGGACGCGTCGGCGAGAGCCGCCTCCGCCGCGGCGACCTCGCGGTCGGCGTCGTCGCGGCGCCGCTGGGCGTCGTCCGCGCTGCGCTGCGCGTCCGAGGCCGACCGGTCGGCGTCGGTGGCGCGGGCGCCGGCGTCGCGCTCGGCGCCCTCGGCGGCTGCGGTGGCGTCGAGGAAGCGCTGGACGAACCTCTGGTTCTCGGTGGAGATCGTGTCGAGCAGGCTGGTGCGGTCGAGGTAGGCCTGCGGGGACTCGCTGCCCAGCAGCGCGCCGAGCGCGTCGAGCTGGCCACCCTGGAATGCGGCCGCGGTGACCGGGTCGACCTCGGCGAAGGCCCGGTCGCGGTCGGCGCGGGCGCCGTCGGCCACCTCGCGGGCGTCGTCGGCCTCGCGGCGGGTGCGGTCGGCCTCGGACCGGCGCACCCCGAGCTGCTCAGCCGCGTCCATCGACGCCTCCGTGGCGTCGGCCGCACGGGCGTTGGCCTGGGCGAGGGCCGTGACGGCGTCGGAGGCTCCGGGCGGGACGATGGGGTCGGCCCGTGCGGTCCCCGCGGGCGCGGCCCCCACCCCCGCTCCGGCCGCGAGCAGGACCCCGAGCAGGAGCAGCACGACGCCTCGGACGATGACCGCGGGCCGGGAGCGTCCAGCGGGGTGCTCGGCAGGGTGCTCGGTGGCGCGTCGTGCGGAACGGGGGGACACCACCGCGTCGTCGGGTCCTCTCTGCGCAGTCTGGCACGACCGCGTCCCCGGACCCGCCGGCGGCCGTCGACCGTCCTCGGGCCGGACACGTCAGCCCCCGACGGCCTCGATCCGGAACCCCCGGCGGCGCACCCGGCGCCGCGTGGGTGGGCGGAGATTATCGAAGGCCTGACGGCGCCCCGCACCGGGCGGTGTCGAACGGCGGGCGCCCGGACGGCCCACGGTCCGGCGCGCACCGGGCGAAGCACGCTCCGCCGTGACGTGCGCCCGATCAGAGCCGTCACCCGGCGTCCCGGGCCCGGCGCGGACGGGGCGCTCCCCGCTGCTCGCGCGGGGCCTCGGGCGGCGGGGCCGGCGGCACGAGCCGCAGCCGCGGGATCAGTCCGTGGTCGGCGAGGACCTCGAGCGCCCGTTGCTCGACGGGCCCGAACTCCAGCGGCAGGGGGCCGCCGGGCGCCGCGTCGCTCGGCACCACCGACCCGTCCGCCGGCGGGGCGGACGGCACGGACGGCGTGCCGAGCAGGACGCCGACGACGCAGTCGTGGCAGGCGATGTCGCGGACGGCGCAGGAGTCGCAGTCGATGAGCACGGTGGCCTCCCGGTCAGGAGTCCCCGGCGGGTCCGGGGTCGTGGCACGCACGCTAGGAGCGACCCCCGACAACGCCGCCCGCGTCGATCCCGCAGCCCGACGGAACCGCAGGTCAGATGCGCGACAACCGGCTGAGCAGGACGCTCGAGGGCACCGGGTGCGCACCCGACCGCCGCACCGAGTCGACGACCGCGCGGTCGGAGGTGACCACCACCAGGGGGCGGCCCTCGGGCTCCGCGCCGACGAGCGAGCGGATGAGGTCGTCGGCCAGGACCCCCGCGTCGCTGAAGAGCACCCGCACCCCGCGCACGGAGTGCGTCGGCACGTTGGTGATGCCGGCGCCGTCGAACACCAGGGTGGTCTCGGCACCCGTCCGGGCCGCGAGGGGCGCGACCGCCGCGACGAGGCGTTCCCGCTGGGTGGCCAGGGACAACTCCGGCCAGCCGGTCTTGGTGACGTTGTAGCCGTCCACGACGAGGTGCACCTCGGGCAGCGCGAGCAGCCGGTCGAGGGCGGCGGGGTCGGTGACGCGGGCCTTCGGCGCCCCGCCGGACCCGGCGCCGACGAGCTCCGCCGGCCGGGCGCCGGGGTCGGCCGTCCGCAGGCCGAGCTCGCGGCGCAGGCCCTCGGCGGCGCCGGCGACGGTGTCGACGAGCAGGGCGAGGCGCGCGTCGTCGACCCGGCGGGCCTCCAGCGAGGCGCGGCGCGCCCCGGCGAGCTCCTCGGTGGCGCGGCGCGCCCGGTCCTCGGCGGCGGCCGCGGCGTCCCGCCGGCGATCACGGTCGCGGCGCAGCTCCTCCAGCTCGGCGCGCAGCCCGCCGTCGCCCGCCTCCTGCGCCGCCCGCAGCGCCGTCGCCTCGTCCTCGGCCCGACGCACCCGCGTGCCCTGCTCGCGCAGGCGGGCGCGCAGCTTGGCGACCTCGTCACGGTTCTCCTCGCCCACGGACCCCACCGCGGCGCGGGCCTCGTCGCGCTCGGCGGTGAGCCTGCGCACCTCCCCCTCGAGCCGTTCGACGCGGGCGAGCGCGGCATCGCGCTCGGCACGGGCCCGGACGGCGTCCTGCCGGTCGCCCACGTCGCGGACCAGCCCGGACCCCTCCTCGCGGCCCTCGAGCACGGCGACGGCGGCCGCGTGCACGGGATCGGGCGACGGCGGGCTCCAACCGTCGGGGCGCTCCTCGGTCCACCAGCCGACGATCCGCGCGGCGAACCCCTCGGTGCGCCCGACGGCGGCGAGCAGGGGCGCCGCGCCGGCCCGTGCCCGCTTGGCCGGGGCGAACCGCGCCACGGCCCGGACCGGCGGGGGCAGCTCCGTGACCGGGATGTTGCCGACGGCGACCGACGCCAGCTCCGCCACCTTGGCCCGCACCGGCTCGGGGGCCTGCTCCAGGAGGCGGGTGCGCACCGCGGCCCGCGCCGCGTCGTCCACCGCGTCCTCCGCCGCAACGTCCGGCGCGTCGTCCACGGCGACCCCGTCGTCGTCCGGCGCCCCGTCCGCCGCGCCGGGGGCATCGGGGGCATCGGGGGGTGCCGTCGTGCCCGGACCTCCCGGGCCGTCGCCGCACGCCTCCATGACCGGTCAGGCTAGTCCCGGCGCGGCCCCACGACCGGGCCCGTCCGCGCGGCCGGCAGGGACTGTCGGGGGGCGCTCGTAGCGTCCCGCCGCGATGGACGCACCCGCCCGTCCGGTCACCGGGCCGGACCCCCAGCTCTCGTTCGGCGAGCTCGGCACGCCCCTGTCGGCGGTCACGTTCGTCGTGGTCGACCTGGAGACGACCGGTGGCCCTCCCGACTCCGACGCGATCACCGAGATCGGCGCGGTCAAGGTGCGCGGCGGCGAGGTGGTCGGCGAGTTCGCCACGCTGGTCGACCCGGGGGTGTCCGTGCCGCCGGCGATCATCCAGCTCACCGGCATCACCACGGCCATGGTCACCGGCGCTCCCCGGCTGCGCGACGTGCTGGGCGCGTTCCTGGAGTTCTGCGCCGGCGCCGTGCTCGTCGCGCACAACGCCCCGTTCGACATCGGACACCTGCGCGCCGCCTGCCGGCGCCACGGTCCGTCGTGGCCGCGCCCGGCGGTCGTGTGCACGGCGCGGCTCGGACGCCGCGTGCTGACGCGCGACGAGGCCCCGTCGTGCCGGCTCTCGGCGCTGGCGACGCTCTTCCACGCCCGCACGCGCCCCGTCCACCGCGCCCTCGACGACGCGAAGGCCACCGTCGACGTGCTGCACGGGCTGCTCGAGCGCGTCGGCGGGCGCGGGGTGTCGACGTTGGAGGACCTCCTCGCGCTGCAGGTGGAGGTCAGCCCCGCGCAACGCGCCAAGCGCCACCTCGCGGACGCCGTGCCCGAGCAGCCCGGCGTCTACCTCTTCCGCGGCCCCGGCGACGAGGTGCTCTACGTGGGCACCAGCGGCGAGCTCCGCCGCCGCGTGCGCTCCTACTTCACCGGCGGCGACAAACGGGCCCGCATCAAGGAGATGATCGGTCTCGTCGAACGCGTCGACTGGGTGGTGTGCGCCCACGCTCTCGAGGCGGAGGTCCGCGAGCTGCGCCTGCTCGCCGGGCACGCCCCCCGCTACAACCGCCGTTCCCGCTTCCCCCACCGCGGGTGGTGGGTGGCGCTCACCGACGAGCCCTTCCCGCGCCTGTCGGTGGTCCGGACGCCCCGAGCCGACGCGATCGGGCCCTTCACCCGCCGCCCGAACGCCGTGGACGCGGTCGCCGCGCTGCAGGACGCAGTGCGCCTGCGGCCGTGCACCCAGCGGATCCCGGCCCGCGGGGCGTCGGGCACGCCGTGCGCCCTGCACGAGATGGGCCGTTGCGCGGCCCCGTGCGCGGGTCACCTCGACGTCGAGGCCTACCGCCCGGTGGTGGACGACGCCCGGGCGCTGGTGCGGGGGAACGACGACGCGGGGCTGCGACGCCTCTCGGCCACCGTCACCGAGCTCGCCGCGGCCGAGCGGTTCGAGGACGCGGCCGCCCACCGCGACCGCCTCGCCGAGCTCGCCCACGCCCTCGGCCGGGTCCAGCGCCTGTCCGCGGTCGCCGCAGCGCCGGAGATGATCGCCGCGAGGCCGGACGGCGAGCGGGGGTGGGACCTCGCCGTGGTCCGGCACGGGCGCCTCGCCGCCGCCGGACGCGCCCGGCGCGGGGTGCCGCCCATGCCGGTCGTCGAGTCGCTGGTGGCCTCGGCGGAGACGGTCCGGCCCGACGCGGGCCCCCTGTGCGGGGCGCCGCCCGAGGAGGTCGCGGTCGTGACCCGGTGGCTCGAGCGGCCGGGCACGCGGATGGTCCGCACCACGACGCCCTGGGCCATGCCCGCCGCCGGCGCCGGGGCGTGGGGCGCGTGGATCGGGCGCGCCCGGGAGGCGCGGCGGGGCGACCGTGGGGGCGCCCCCGCCCCGGGGGAGGTCCGGTGACCGGGCGCGTCCCGCCGGGAGCCGACCACCTCACAGGCCGCGTCGCCGTCCGTCGCGCACCGTCGGGCCGCGGGCCGCCGGTCGATCCGGGTGCTCGGGCGGGTCGGCGCGCGGGATCATGGCCGCAGGTGGGAGCGGCTCCGGACTGTTCTCACTCGTCGCGGCGCGGTGCTCCCGGTCCGCCGTACCGCGCCCGGGGACCTGACGGTCCGTCGGTGGGTCCGGGGTGGCGGCGGGGTCGGCCAGGGACGGGGTCGACGACCAGACTCCGTCGACGGGCCGGCGGCGCAGGCTCGGGCCGGCGGTCACGGCGTCCGGTGACACCGTCCGCAGACGCCGCCGCACCCGCCGGGCACGCAGCGCGCCGCCCTCGACGACCACCACGAGCACGAGGTGGTCCCCGTGCGGGTCGGCGAGCGGCTGCAGCAGGTGTCGCCGGCCGTCACCGGTGGCCACGGTGACCTCTCCGGACGGTCCGCCGACCCCGTCGATCGCCGCGGCCCCGCGCGCCAGCTCGGCGTGGCCGGTCCCGAGCCGTTCGACGTCCACGTCGTCGCGGCCGGTCGCGTAACCGTCCAACACGAACCCGCTCGCGGCGTCCACGAGGGTGGCCGCGGCGATCCACCGGTGGTCGAGGAGCGGGCGCAGCACCGCCGAGAGGCCGTCGTCGCGGACGCACACCACGTGGCGATGGCGGGCCACGGTGCTCCCTTCCTCGGCGGCCGGTGGTCGTGTCAGCGCGGGCCGGGCTGCTGTGAGTAGCCGGGCTCGGCCAGCGTCGCCATGGCCGGGCCCGCGGCCGCTCCGGGATCGTCGATGAAGAATCGTTGCGCGATCATCTTGAGATCGCGGCGGGCCATCGCCAGGTTGGCCTGCTGGCGGTTCAGGACCAGATAGAAGAACAACTTGTCGTCGCCGCTCGAGTAGATCGGGCGGATCAGGTGGTACTGCGTGTCGAGCGTGATGAGGATGTCCTCGATCGTCTCGCGCAGGCCCAGCTTCTGCATGACGTCGAACTTCGCCCGCACGACCTCGCTGTTCCCGGGCGCGGCCACGTCGAGATCGAACTCGGCGCTGCCGCCGCGCGAGCCGAGCGTCATCCCGCTGTCGTAGTCGACGAGGGCGACGGCGAATGCGCCCTTGATGTTCGCGGCGGCGTTGAGGACGTAGTCGACATCGGCCATGGGTGTTCTCCTCGGGGTGTCGGGTCAGACGGACGGCGTCGGCGGGGTCGGTGGGCGGACGGCCCGCCGACGGGGGTCGGGATCGTCATCGGGGCCGTGGACGAAGTCGCGCAGCACGGCGAGGCACCGGGACACGGCGCCCGGACGCGACGCCGTCTCGCCGGGCTCGTCGCCCGCGTGGTCGTCCGGCCGGCCGTCCGCATCGGGCGCGGGGTCCGGAGTCGGCGCCGGGATCGGCGCCGGGGTCGGTCGCGGCGACGGGGCCGCCGGCGCGCGGTCGGGCTCCGGTCGCCGCGGCGACGGCGGTGTCGGGGGCCGTGAGGGCGGCGATGAGGGCGGCGGGAGCGAGGACGACGGCGGCGGGAGCGAGGAAGACGGCGGCGGGACCGACGACGAGAGCGGCGGGAGCGGGGACGGCCGGGGCGGGCGCGGCGCGGGGATCCGGGACGGTGCCGGCGGGAGCGACCGCGGGCCCGTCGCGTCCCGACCGAGCTCGGCGAGCTGCTGGCGGGCCATCGCGAGGTTCCCGCGCGGTCGTCCGAGCCGCAGGTGGACCCAGGCCGGCCTCCCGCTCGGGGCGTCGAGCGGACGGAGGAGGTGGTGGGCCGTCGGCGTCGTGACGACGATGTCCTCGACGGACCCTCGACGGTCGGCCGACACGGCCGCGGTACGCCGCGCCCACCCGAGCAGCGCATCCACCTGCTCGTCGCGCTCGCCGCGTTCCCGCAGGCACGCGCCGGTCTCGTCGTCGACGCTCGCGACGTACTCGGCGCCGGGCAGACCCGCGAGGTCGTCGAACGCCGAGTGCCATCGACCGGCGCCGCCCTCGTCGCCCCGCGGCGCCTCGCGGGACAGGTCGCGGCCCGGGGCGACCGGCCTCCGCCGGGCCGCGCGTGGGGACGGAACCGGGGACGCAGGCGGGGACGGGACCGGGGACGCGGGCGGGGGCGGCAGCGGAGGCCGAGACGGCGGTGGCGGCGGAGGCACCACCATCGGGGTGACGGCCCGCGACTCCCCCCGTGGTGCGGTCCCGACCCCGTCGGCGCCGTCGCCGGCCGTGGCGGGCGCGAGGGGTGGGACCGGCCCGGCGAGCGGGTCCGGTCCGGGCCGCCGCCATTCCCAGTACTCGCGCTTCGCGGCCAGTGCGGCGCGCGGCGTCCGCGCGGGGAGAGGAGCGCGCGCAGCGCCGTTCCGATCCTCCGTCACCAACGTCCCTTCCCCCCTCACCCGTTGGGGCGCTTGTTCACCCCAACGGCTGCAAGTTCGGGGCCGTAGAACTCCGGAATGGCGTCCTCAACTCCGAGATCGTCCGGACACAGGAGAACGAGAAACCGATACAGATCGCGAGCCACGATTCACCGAGCAGCAGAAACGGGCGTCGCGGACCCCCGTTCGCCCACGGGCGGAACGCCGGACGGCGTACGGGTGTCCGACGCCCCCGGGGAATCGCGGAGACCGAACGGCGGAGCCGTTCGCCGAGAACTCACCCGCGGAAATGCGGCGTTCGCCCGCGGTGGTCCCGGGACGCACGGGAGCACTGAGACGGGAGCGGCGGCCGTGACACGAGAGATCGCCCGCTCCGCGGGACCAGGTGGGTGGGCCCTGGAGGATCGCGGCGGACCCGCACCGGGTCCGGGCCCTCCGCCCTCGCCCGCGGCGCGCCCCTAGACTGCGGGCCCCACCGACGCCGCCGAGGAGAGCTCCGTGATCACGGCCTTCGTGATGGTCCACGCCGACGCCGACCGCATCCCCGAGACGGCGCAGGCGATCGCCGACCTCGACGGCGTCGCCGAGGTCTACTCGTGCGCGGGCGATGTCGACCTCGTCGCCGTGGTGCGCGTCCGCGAGCACGAGCAGCTCGCCGAGGTCATCGCCGGCGGGCTGTCCAAGGTGACGGGCGTGCGGAGCACGTCGACGCACATCGCGTTCCGGTCGTACTCGGCGCGCGACGACGCGTCGGCGTTCTCGGTCGGGCTCGACTAGACACTCGACCAGGTCCCGATGAGGGCCAGCTAGCCCCGGGCCTCCCGCGCCACGGCCGACCACCGGTCGAGCAGCGCGGCGGCCGCCCCGGAGTCGACGGCCTCGGCCGCCCGGCGCTGCCCGGCGGCGACGCCCGCGTGCAGGTCGGTCATCGGCGTCCCGGTGACGGCCTCCTCGTGGGCGGCCAGCGCGGCGCCGGCGTTGAGCAGCACGGCGTCCCGCACCGCGCCCGCCTCCCCGGCGAAGACCGCGCGGGCGACGGCGGCGTTGTGCGCGGCGTCGCCGCCGCGCAGGGCCTCCTGGCCCGAGGCCGGCACACCCAGCGCCGCGGGGTCGAGGGTCTCGACGCGGACCCCGGCCGGGCCGGCGTGCCACACGGTCGTGGTGGTGGCGGTGGTGACCTCGTCGAGCCCGTCGTCGCCGCGCACCACGACGGCGCGGTCGCCGCGGGCGGCGAGGACCTCGGCGAGGATCGGGGCGAACCGCACGTCGGCGCACCCGATGAGCGCGGCCCCCGGTCGCGCCGGGTTGGTCAGCGGGCCGAGCAGGTTGAACGCGGTCGGGACACCGAGCTGGCCACGGACCGGGCCGGCGTGCCGCATCGCGGGGTGGAACACCTGCGCGAAGCAGAAGCCGATGCCCACCTCGGCCACGCAGTGCGCGACGGCGTCGGGGCCGAGGTCGACCGGGACGCCGAGGGCCTCGAGCACGTCCACCGACCCGCTCTGGGAGGACGCGGCGCGCCCGCCGTGCTTCACCACGCGCGCCCCGGCGGCCGCCATGACGACGGCGGACATCGTCGAGATGTTCACGGTGTGCGCGCCGTCGCCACCGGTGCCGACGATGTCGACCACGGGCGGCGGGACCTCGACCGCCCTGGCGTGCGCCAGCATCGCCGTCGCCAGTCCGGCGATCTCGGGCGCCGTCTCCCCTTTCGCGCGCAGGGCGACGACGAACCCCGCGACCTGGGCGGGCGACGCCTCCCCGGACATCACCTGGTCCATCGCCCACTCGGTGTCGCCGGCGGCGAGGTCCTGGCCCGCGAGCAGGCGCCCGATGAGCGCGGGCCAGGTCGGCGGCACGCCGGCGGTCATCCCCGGACGACGGGGCGGGCGCGCTCGCGCAGGACCGTGGCCACGGTCTCGGCCGCGGTCACGGGGTCGAGCGGCTGCACCAGCACGGCGTCGGCCTGCGACCACGTCGCGAGCCAGTGGTCGTCCCGGCGGCGGACGGCGACGATCACCGGCGGCGGGTCGGCGCTCTCGTTCTTGAGCTGGCGGCACACGCCCATCCCGCCCGTGGGCTGGGCCTCCGCGTCGAGCACGGCGAGATCGATCTCGCCGGCGTCGGCGGCACCGAGCACGTCCGCGACGTTCGCGGCGTCGACGAAGCGCAGGCGTGGCAGGTCCGGCGCGGGCCGGCGCCCGACCGCGGTGGCGATGGCCTCGCGCACCTCCGCGCGATGACTCATCACCACGACCGTGAGGGTGGGGCCCGGAGCGGTCATCGCGTGTCCTCCATGGTCGGCGATGTTAGCGGTCACCCCGGAGAGTCACGAGCAGACGGCACGCGAGCGACAGATCCGTACGACGAGCCGACGTACGACGGCGGGTAGGAGAACACGCAGGTGAGGGGCGGTGCAGGTCGGCGCGGGTACGGACCCGGCCGCACGGGCCGCCGCGACGCGACACCGCGGGGGCTCGCCCCGACGGGCTGGTGTCGGTCGGAGGTGTCATCATGACGCCCGTGACGACCGCCCAGGGTGCGCCGGCGCCTTCTTTCAGCGCGAGGATTCATTCCCTCAACCGGCCCAACGTCGTGAGCGTGGGGACCATCATCTGGCTCTCCAGCGAGCTGATGTTCTTCGCCGGGCTGTTCGCCATGTACTTCGTCGCGCGTGCGAACGCCACCGAGGGCTGGCCGCCGGAGCCCACCGAGCTCGACATCCCCTACGCCCTGGTGAACACGATCATCCTCGTGGCGTCGTCGTTCACGTGTCAGTACGGCGTGTTCGCGGCGGAGCGCGGCGACGTGTTCGGTCTGCGGCGCTGGTACGCGGTGACGTTCGTGATGGGCCTGATCTTCGTGCTCGGGCAGGTGAACGAGTACCACACGCTCGTCACCGAGCACGCCACGACGATCTCCAGCAGCTCCTACGGCTCGGTCTTCTACATCACGACCGGGTTCCACGCGCTGCACGTCACGGGCGGCCTGATCGCGTTCATCCTGCTCGTGTCCCGCACGTTCCTCAGTCGGTTCACCCCGGCGCAGGCCACGGCGGCGATCGTCGTCTCGTACTACTGGCACTTCGTGGACGTGGTCTGGATCGGCCTGTTCGCCGTCATCTACTTCATCCGCTGACCGATGGCAGCGACACCACCACCCCGGTCGCCGGACCCCCAGGACCATCAGCGAGGAGAGCTCGAGGTTGGGCACCCGATGAGTGACGAGAAGCCCCGCCCCGCCCGCACGCGGGCGCGTCGCGGGAGCAAGATGCGGCGGCGCCTCTCGGGGCTGCTCGCCCTGGGCGTCGCCCTGGTCGCCGTCGGCGGCCTCTACACGGTGTTCACCCCGAAGCCGGACGCCGCGCAGGCCGCCGACCCGGCGATCGTGCGCGAGGGTCAGCAGCTGTACGACAACTCCTGCATCACCTGTCACGGCACCAATCTGCAGGGCGTGCAGGGACGCGGGCCCAGCCTCGTCGGCGTCGGCGAGGCCTCGGTCTACTACCAGGTCTCGACGGGCCGGATGCCGCTGGCCGCGCAGGGCGCGGCGGCGGAGCGCAAGCCCCCGCGCTACGACGAGGCGCAGATCGACGCCCTCGGCGCGTTCGTCCAGGCCAACGGCGGCGGACCGGTGACGCCGGCCGTCGCGAACGGCGCGGAGCTGCGCGGCGAGGACCTCGGCCGCGGCGGCGAGCTGTTCCGTCTCAACTGCGCGTCCTGCCACAACTTCACCGGCCGCGGCGGCGCACTCTCGCAGGGCAAGTTCGCGCCGGTGCTCGACCCGGCGAACGAGCAGCAGATCTACGCGGCGATGCTGTCGGGCCCGGCGAACATGCCCACGTTCGCCGACTCCCAGCTCTCCCCCGAGGAGAAGCGCGACATCATCGGCTACATCAAGTCGGTGTCGAGCAACAACACCGGCGTCAACCCGGGCGGCAACGGGCTCGGCGGCTTCGGCCCGGTGCCCGAGGGCCTCGTCGCCTTCTTCGTCGGCATCGCCGCCCTCATCGGCATTTCCCTCTGGATCGGATCCCGCCAGTGAGCCCCGCTGACCACGGCGCGAACGCGCCCACCGAGAACCGCCCGTCGGACGGCCCGCGCATCCCCTCGGACGCCGAGCTCGCGCAGATGAGCACCGACGACCTCGTCCGTCTGGGCAACCAGATCGACGACATCGAGGTCGTCTCGGGCCGCGAGCGCTTCCCGGTGCCGGGCACGCGGGCCGAGAAGCGCGCGGTCCGCCAGGTGGCCGGCTGGTTCATCCTCGCCGCCGTCGCGGGCCTGCTGTTCATCGTCGCCTTCATCGCGTGGCCGTGGGAGTACCGCCCGGGCACCGACGAGGGGGCGTGGGTCTACGCGCTCTACACGCCGATCATCGGGACGACGTTCGGTGTCGCGGTCCTCGCCACCGGCATGGGCGTGATCGCGTACTCGAAGAAGCTGCTGCCCGAGGACCTCACGATCCAGCAGCGCCACGACGGCCGGTCCTCCGAGCTCGACCGCCGCACCGCGGCGGCCCGCCTCGTGCAGGCCGGCCAGCAGAGCGGGATCGGCCGCCGCAAGCTGATCATCCGCTCGGTCGGGGCCGCCGGCGGCGTCCTCGGCATCGGCGTCCTCGTCGCGGCCTTCGGCGGGCTCGTCAAGAACCCGTGGAAGGAGGGGCCGAACTCCCCTCTGCTGGTGACGCAGTGGAAGTCGCTGCACGGCGAGCGCGTCTACGTGCGCAAGTTCGACGGCAACTCCAAGGACGTCGTCCTGG
This sequence comes from Actinomycetospora sp. C-140, assembly GCF_054796175.1. Classification (NCBI taxonomy): domain Bacteria; kingdom Bacillati; phylum Actinomycetota; class Actinomycetes; order Pseudonocardiales; family Pseudonocardiaceae; genus Actinomycetospora; species Actinomycetospora sp. C-140. Next base: position 150,046 of record NZ_JBTWNF010000014.1, read on the forward strand.
TGCGGTCCGGCGACCTCGAGCCCGGCGCGATGGAGACCGTGTTCCCGTTCCACGCCGACGAGGTGAAGGACCCGGCCGTGTTCGCCGAGTTCCTCACCGCCGGGGCGAACGGCGGCGAGGCCGTCCTGGGCGAGGACGACCTCGTCGACCCCGAGCACGTGGCCGAGACGGTCCGGTCGTCGGACTCCCCGGTCATGCTCATCCGCCTGCGGCCGGACGTGCCCGTCATCAAGCGGGCCGGCCAGGAGGACTTCAACTACGGCACGCTCTTCGCCTACTCGAAGATCTGCAGCCACATGGGGTGCCCCACGTCGCTGTACGAGGACCAGACGATGCGGATCCTCTGCCCGTGCCACCAGTCGCAGTTCCAGGCCAACGAGTTCGCCAAGCCCGTCTTCGGCCCGGCCACGCGTCCGCTGGCGCAATTGCCCATCAGCGTGGACGATCAGGGCTACCTGTACGCACGCAGTGACTTCATCGAACCGGTGGGGCCGGCGTTCTGGGAGCGGAATTCATGAGTTCGATCACCACACCCACCCGCAAGGGCGGCGGCACGGCCATGAAGCTGGTCGGCACGGCCGCCGACGAGATCGACAGCCGCATCCACCCGGCCGGCGGCGTCCGTCGTCAGATCAACAAGGTCTTCCCGACGCACTGGTCGTTCATGCTCGGCGAGATCGCGATGTACAGCTTCATCGTGCTGCTGCTGTCGGGCACCTGGCTGGCCGTCTTCTACGACCCGTCGATGGCCGAGACCACGTACGACGGCAGCTACTCGGGCCTGCGCGGCGTGACGATGTCGATGGCCTACGAGTCGTCCATCAACATCTCGATGGACGTGCGCGGCGGCCTGTTCATCCGCCAGGTGCACCACTGGGCGGCGCTGCTGTTCGTCGCGGCGATGATCGTCCACATGATGCGGACGTTCTTCACCGGAGCGTTCCGCCGCCCGCGCGAGACCAACTGGGTGCTCGGCGTCGTCCTGCTGCTCACCGGCATGATCGAGGGCTTCATCGGCTACTCGCTGCCCGACGACCTGCTCTCGGGCACCGGCATCCGCACCGGCCTCTCCGCGATCGTCCTGTCGATCCCGGTGATCGGCACGTGGCTGCACTGGGCGATCCTCGGCGGCGAGTACCCGGGCACGATCATCATCCCGCGCCTGTACATCGTCCACGTCTTCCTGCTCCCGGGGATCATCACCGCGGTCATCGCGGTCCACGTGGCGCTGGTGTGGTTCCAGAAGCACACCCAGTTCCCCGGGCCCGGGCGCACCGAGCGCAACGTCGTCGGCGTCCGCATCCTGCCGACGTTCGCCAGCAAGGGCGGCGGCTTCACGGCCGTCGTCGTCGGCGCCACCGCGATCATGTCGGGCTGGTTCCAGATCAACCCGATCTGGAAGCTCGGCCCGTACGACCCGACGCAGGTCTCCGCAGGCTCGCAGCCCGACTGGTACATGGCGCTGTTCGACGGCGCGGTCCGGCTCTGGCCCTCGTGGGAGATGTACCTGTTCGGCCGGTACACGATCCCGGCGATCTTCTTCCCGGCCGTGATCGGGATGGGCATCCTCACCACGCTGCTCGCGCTCTACCCGATCATCGAGCGCAAGCTGACCGGCGACAACGCCCACCACAACCTGCTGCAGCGTCCGCGCGACGTCCCCGTGCGCACCGCCACGGGCATGATGGCCATGACCTTCTACTTCTGGCTGGTCCTGGCGTGCGGCAACGACATCTTCGCCTACACGTTCGACATCTCCCTGAACGTGATGACGTGGATCGGCCGCATCGGGCTGCTCGTGCTCCCGCCGCTCGTCTACTTCGCGACCTACCGGATCTGCCTGGGCCTCCAGCGCAGCGACCGCGAGGTCCTGGAGCACGGCGTCGAGACCGGGCACATCAAGCGGCTGCCGCACGGTGAGTTCATCGAGGTGCACCAGCCCCTGGGCGGGGTCGACGAGCACGGTCACGCCGTCCCGCTGGCCTACCAGGGCGCCAAGGTGCCGAAGCGCATGAACGACCTGGGCTCTGCGGGCAAGCCGCTCAAGGGCGGCTGGTTCCGCCCGGACCCGGCCGAGGAGCAGGACCAGCTCACCGGCGGGCCCCACGGCGGCGACCCGCTGGAGATCGAGCCGAGCGGGTCCACCGAGTCCCGCGAGCTCGCCGGGCGTCCCGACGCCGGCCGCCCGCGCGACATCCAGGAATAGCACCGCCCGCACGTCCGACACGGGCCGGGAGCGTCACCGACGCTCCCGGCCCGTCGTCTGTGTGGTCAGCTCCCCTGTACGAGGAATGCGGCTTTCCTGGCGTGTGACGCCAGGATCGCCACACGCTCGCCGCGCCGACACGCCGCGCCCGGGCGCTGCCCGCGCCGGCCGCTCGCCGTCGTTTCCATTGACGCGCCGCGAGGGGCACGTTCCGCATGATCGAGAGGCCGCGCGAGGTGCCGAACGTGCCGCTCGCGCGCCGAGCTGGCCCTCGCACCCGCGCGAGCCCGAGATCACGAGCACCTGGTGCACCGCCGGAGCGTCCGCGGGGTGGATGACGCGCCCCTGATCTCGGCTGCGGCGCGTGGCCCGGCGGCGCGGCGCGGATCCGCGCCGCCCGATGCCCTCCAGGCACCTCGGGCAGCCCCTCCGGACACCTCGGGCGGGCCCCTCCAGGCACCTCCTCGGGCGAGCCCCTCCAGGCACGTCAGGCGCTGGCCCCTCCCACGCACCAGGACGGCCCCTCGAGGCACCAGACGGCCGCTCCGGGCACATCAGGGGCGCCTTCAGGCACGAGGCGTCAGGCGTGGGGCCGTCCGGGCCCGTCAGGGCGGGCCCTCCAAGAGAAACGAACGGCACTCTCGCTGCCTCGGTAGCAGCGAAAGCGCCGTTCGTTCGGCCCCGGCCCTCCGGGCAACGCCTGTCGCACCCCCTGCCCCCCGGTTCCCAGCTCAGCGCGCCGTCAGACGCACTCTCGGCACCTCGACGCACTCCTGCGGCCAGGGAGGGGGCCCTGGTCTCCTGCACGGCCCGAGGCCCGCCCCGACGCCTCGAGCGCTCACCCGGCGCCGCGAGCGCCCACTCCCCCGCCACGAACGCGCCGTTCGCTGCTTCTCTGCGCACGAACAGCGCGTTCGCTCCGTCAGCCCCGCCGACCAATGCGCCGGGCGGGACACACCGCGGACGCACGCCGGCCCCACTCCGAAGCACGGAGCGAGGCCGGGCGGGTGGGACTAGTGGGCCGAGGGACCGGCGTGGTACTCGAAGACGAGGCCGCAGATGGCGACGAGCAGGCCGATGCCGGCCAGGACGATGAGCCACCACTGCCACATCGCGACGCCGAGCCCGGTGAAGGCGACGCCGCCGGCGACGGCGATCGGCCAGTAGCTGCCCGGGCTGAAGAAGCCCAGGTCGCCGGCGCCGTCGGAGACCTCCGCCTCCGGGTTGTCCTCCGGGCGCTCCTCGAGGCGCCGGGCGACGAACCGGAAGTACGTCCCGACGATGAGGGTCAGACCGCCGGTGAGCGTGAGGCCGACGATGCCGACCTCCTCACCGGAGAGGATCCCGTACACGATCGCGCAGACGAAGCAGAAGACCGTGAGGATCTCGAAGATGCGCGATTCGACCTTCATCGGGTCCTCGCTCTCTGGGTGCGCATGATCACTTGAAGGCCTGGCGGGCGGTCGGGTTCGGGTCGAACGGCGCCGTGGTGACCGCCTCCGGGTTGCAGAGCTCGCCGCAGTTCAGCGCCGCGAGGGCGTCCGGCGTGGTGTAGCCCTGGCCGGTCTGCGGGTTCACCTGCGTGCGCAGACGCAGGAACTGGTCGAACTGCTCCGGCGGCAGCGCCCGGACCTCGAAGTTCATCATCGAGTGGTACGCGCCGCAGAACTCGGCGCAGCGCCCGACGAAGGCCCCGGGCTGCTCGATCCGGTCGATGACCCAGGTGTTCTTCTGGTCGTTCTTCTCCGGGTCGGGCAGGACGTCGCGCTTGAAGAGGAACTCCGGCACCCAGAACGAGTGGATGACGTCCTGCGAGTCCTGGGTGAAGGCGATGGGCCGGTTCGTGGGCAGCACGAGGAGCGGCACCTGGCCGGTGGAGCCCACGGTGGACGCCGGGAGGCCGTTGGGGCCGCGGGTGTCCGGGTACGAGAACTCCCAGTTCCACTGGAAGCCGATGACGTCGACCTTGAGCTCGTTGCCGGTCGCGGTGCGGTCGACGACGTTCTGCACGACGACGGTGAAGTAGAAGAGCACCGCGACGATGATCAGCGGGACGACCGTCAGCACCAGCTCGAGCGGCAGGTTGTACTGGAACTGCCGCGGCAGGTCCGACTCGCCGGCCTTCTTGCGGTGGAACGCGACGGTCCACGCCGTCGCCCCCCACACGAGGGCACCGACGATCAGCGCGGCGACCGCGGCCCAGGTCCACAGCGTGCGCATCTGCGTGGCCTCGGGGGTGACCCCGATCGGCCAGCCGAAGCGCAGGACCTCCTCGACGGAGCAGCCGGAGGTGGTCACGGCGACGGCGACGGCCGCCGCAGCCAGGCCCACGGCCCGGCGCACGCGACCGGTGCGGCTCCGGACCGGCGTCCCATCTCGGCGCACTGCTGGCTGCCTTCCTCCTCGGGCGGGTCCCCCTCGTCGCCCCTGGTCATCCGACCCGACGGCGTCGTGGTGGGCGGCCCGGTGGACCCGGGCCCCGACGTCGGTGCGGAGACTAGCCGAGCGAGCCACTACGCGCTGTCGGAGGGGCGCGGCGGGTCGCCCACAGGCGGGCCCGTCGAGGACCGTCGGCATACTGGGGCGGCCCCCCGGCACGCCCGCGGGGCGGGAACGCGAAACCGGCAAGCGGAGGTGTCAGCGGACGCGTGTGCGGCCTGATGGGATTGATCACGCCCGACGGATCCGGCGCGGCGCGGGCGGACGCGGTGCGCGCGAGCCTCGAGTGCATGCGCCACCGCGGCCCGGACGAGTCCGGGACGTGGCACGACGACGACGTGGTCCTCGGCTTCAACCGCCTGTCGATCATCGACGTCGAGGGCTCGCACCAGCCCCTGACGTACGCGAGCGACCGCTACCGCATCGTCTTCAACGGCGAGATCTACAACTACCTCGAGCTGCGCGAGGAGCTGGCCCGCGACCACGGGGTCACGTTCGCGACCGAGGGTGACACCGAGGCCATCGTCGCCGCGTACGACGTCTGGGGACAGGACGCGGTCCGCCGGCTGCGCGGCATGTTCGCGTTCCTCATCTGGGACACGCACGAGAAGGTGCTCTTCGGCGCGCGGGACCCGTTCGGCATCAAGCCGCTCTTCCTCGCCGCCGGCCCGCACGGTGTGGCGTTCGCCAGCGAGAAGAAGAGCCTGCTCGAGCTGGCCACGGCCCTCGGCGAGCCCATCACGGCGCCCGACCCCACCGCGCTGCAGCACTACCTCCAGCTGCAGTACGTCCCCGAGCCGCTGTCGCTGCACCGCTCGATCCGCCGCGTCGAGTCGGGGACGAGCTTCGTCGTCTCCCCCGGCGAGCCGCTGAGCGCCGAGCGCTACTTCACCCCGCAGTTCGACGCCAAGCCGGTCGACGACGAGGCGCGCCTGCACGCCGAGATCACCGAGGTGCTGCGCGACTCGGTGGCCAAGCACATGCGCGCCGACGTCACCGTCGGGGCGTTCCTCTCCGGCGGCGTCGACTCGACGGCGATCGCGGCGCTCGCCCGCGAGCACAACCCCGACCTCATCACCTTCACCACCGGCTTCGAGCGCGAGGGCTACTCCGAGGTCGACGTCGCGAAGGAGTCGGCCGAGGCCATCGGGGTGCGGCACGTGGTCCGCACGGTCTCCGCCCAGGAGATGATGGACTCGCTGCCGCTCATCGTCTGGTACCTCGACGACCCGGTGGCCGACCCCGCGCTCGTGCCCCTGTGGTTCGTGGCGCGCGAGGCCCGCAAGCACGTCAAGGTCGTCCTGTCGGGCGAGGGCGCCGACGAGCTCTTCGGCGGTTACACGATCTACAAGGAGCCGCTGTCGCTCGCGCCGTTCGAGAAGCTGCCCGGCGCCGTGCGCAAGCTCGCCGGGGCCCTCTCGACCCGGCTGCCCGACGGCATGCGCGGCAAGGACCTGCTGCGGCGCGGCGCGCTGCCTCTCGAGCAGCGCTACTACGGCAACGCCCGCATCTTCCGCGACGACCAGCTCGGCGCGGTGCTGCGCGGGCACGACCCCGAGCTCTCGCACGTCGACGTCACCGCGCCCCTCTACGCCGACTCGGGCTCCTGGGACCCGGTGGCGCGCATGCAGCACGTCGACCTGTTCACCTGGCTGCGCGGCGACATCCTCGTCAAGGCCGACAAGATGACCATGGCGAACTCGCTCGAGCTGCGCGTGCCGTTCCTCGACCGCGAGGTCTTCGAGGTCGCGTCGCACCTGCCCACCGAGCAGAAGGTCGCGCACGGCACCACGAAGTACGCCCTGCGCCGGGCGATCGACGGGATCGTGCCGCCGCACGTGCTGAACCGCCGCAAGCTCGGGTTCCCCGTCCCGATCCGGTACTGGCTCGCCCACGACATGCTCGACTGGGCGCGCGGCATCGTCCGCGACTCGCAGACCGACGCGATCATCGACAAGGCCGCCGTCCTGCGCCTCATCGACGAGCACCGCGCGGGTCCCGTCGATCACTCCCGGCGCATCTGGACACTGCTCGTGTTCATGCTCTGGCACGGCATCTTCGTCGAGGGGCGCATCCGCCCGGAGATCCCGGAACCCAACTACCCGGTGTATGCGTGAACGTGCGCCACGCAACGGTCCGGTCCCGGTTGCCCTGAGTTTCACCTAGGCTCGATCGCTGGTCCGAAGGACGTAGTGCGATTCGAGAGGTAGGCATGGACGTACTGGGGATCGGCAACGCCATCGTCGACGTGCTGTTCCGCACGGACGACGACACCATCCGTGCGCACGAGCTGCCCAAGGGCGGCATGACGCTCATCGACGAGGCGCAGGCCGAGAAGCTCTACACCGAGGCCGGCGACACGACCGAGCGCTCGGGCGGCAGCGTCGCCAACACCACCGCCATCGCGGCCGCCCTGGGCGCCGAGAGCGGCTACGTCGGCAAGGTCTCGAACGACCGGCTCGGCACCTCGTTCACCGAGTCGATCCGGTCGCACGGGGTGGCGTTCTCCACGCCGGCCCTGTCGGGTTCCCCGGCGACGGCCCGCTGCCTGGTGATGGTGACGCCCGACGGTGAGCGCACGATGTCCACGTTCCTCGGCGCCTGCACCGCGCTCGGGCCCGACGACATCGAGCAGGACGACGTCGCGGGCTCGAAGGTCAGCCTCATCGAGGGCTACCTCGCCGACACCGAGCAGGCCCGCGCCACGATCGGCAAGATCGTCGACGCCGCCGCCAAGAGCGAGGCCCGTGTCGGCCTGACGCTCTCGGACGCCGGCTGCGTCGAGCGCCACCGGGAGTACTTCCGCGAGCTGGCGCGCGAGAACGTCGAGATCATCATCGCCGACGAGGACGAGGTCGCGGCGCTGGTCGGTGAGGACCCCGTCACCTCGCTGCTGCGCGGCCACGGCGGCAACTGCGAGGTCGTCGTCGTCACCCACGGCCCGAAGGGCTCGACGGTGTACGACGCGAACGGCTCGGTCGAGGAGGTCGGGGTCCGCGACGCCGACGAGCTCGTCGACACCACCGGGGCCGGCGACGCGTACGCGGGCGGGTTCCTCTACGGCTGGACCCACGGGCTCGACCACGCCACCTCGGGGCGGATCGGCGCCGTCGCGGCGTCGCACGTCGTCGCCCAGCTCGGCGCCCAGCCGCCGGAGAAGCTGCGCGAGAAGGTCGCGGCCGAGGTGCCCGGCCTGGCGTAGCAGCCGTCAGACACACGACGGCCCCGGACCTCGGTGAGGTCCGGGGCCGTCGTGCGTGTGGCTCAGTTGAAGCTGTCGCCGCAGGCGCACGATCCGCCCGCGTTCGGGTTGTCGATCGTGAAGCCCTGCTTCTCGATGGTGTCGACGAAGTCGATGACCGCACCCTGGAGGTACGGGGCGCTCATGCGGTCGACCGCGACGGTCAGGCCGTTGAAGTCGCGCTGGAGGTCGCCGTCGAGGCTGCGGTCGTCGAAGAAGAGCTGGTAGCGCAGCCCTGCGCAGCCACCCGGCTGGACGGCGATGCGCAGCGACATGTCGGTGCGACCCTCCTGGTCGAGCAGGGCCTTGGCCTTGCCCGCGGCGGTGTCGGTCAGCTCGACGCCGTGCGGCTTGGCTTCGGCCTCGGTCGGCGCGGCAGGGTTCTCGACGGTCATGGTTCTCCCTTGAGCTCCCGGGACGCAGTGCACGTACTCGGCACAACTGGTCGCGGTGCCGTGTATTCCCGCGGGACCGGTGTACCCGCCCCCGCGGCCTGTCTCCATGCTCGCACACGTGGGGCCGTGCCTCATGCGTGCGCGGGATCACCCGTCCCGACGGGTCGAGCTCCCCTCCGGTCCGTCTCCCGGCGGACGAGCACCCCAGTGCCGCGCCACGCCCTCGGCGAGGTCGGCCAGCCGCGCGGCGGGGTCGGCCAGGGCGGCCTCGACCGACCCGGCGTCGGCCGCCACGGAGTAGGCGCTCTCGATCCCGGCCTCGAGCGCCTGGTTCCCGCCGAGGTGCACCTGCCCGGCCAGCGCGATGCACGGCACGCCGTGCTCGCGCGCCCGCGCGGCCACCACCGACACGAGCTTGCCGTGCAGCGACTGCTCGTCGAGCGCGCCCTCACCGGTGACGACGAGGTCCGCGCGGTCCAGGGCCTCGTCCAGCCCGGCGACCTCCCGGACCAGCTGGCCGCCGGCGACGCGCCGGGCCCCCAGGGCGGCGAGCGCGGCGCCGAGACCACCGGCCGCCCCGGCGCCCGGGCGCTCCACCAGCCCCGGGTCCCCGCAGGCCTCCCCCAGCACGGCGCCCCAGGTGGCGAGGGCCGCATCGAGCGCGGCGACGGTCTCCTCGTCCGCGCCCTTCTGCGGCCCGAACACCGCGGCGGCGCCCTGCGGGCCCGTCAGCACGTGGTCGACGTCGGCGGCGACGACGAGGTCGATCCCCGCCAGCGCCGCGAGGGCGTCGCGCAGGCCGTCCAGGCGGGCGACGACGTCGAGCGCGCCGCCGCCGTCGGGCAGGGGCGTCCCGTCCGCGTCCCGCGCCACGGCGCCGAGCGCGGCGAGCAGACCCGCGCCGCCGTCGGTGCAGGCCGAACCGCCGAGTCCGACGACGATCGACGCGGGCCCGGTCGCGGCGGCCGCGGCCACGAGCTCACCGACGCCCCGGCTCGTGGCGGCCGCCGCGGTCTCCGGGGTGCGTTCCGCGACCAGGTGCAGCCCGCACGCCGACGCCGACTCGACGTAGGCCGTCGACTCGAGCTCCAGCCACGTCGCCGTCGTCGGCTCCCCGAGCGGGCCCGTGACCTCCACCTGGTGCCGGGTGCCGCCACGCGCGGTGTGCAGGACCTCGACGAACCCCGTCCCGCCGTCCGCGAGCGGCAGCAGCACCGTCGTGTCGGCGGGCACGGAGCGCCCCCAGCCCCGCGCCATCGCGGCCGCGGCCTCGGCGGCCGTGAGGCTGCCGCCGAAGGAGTCGGGGGCGAGGAGGACGCGCATGAGCGATCACGGTAGGGGTGGGCGGAGACGAAGCGAAGCGGAGCTCGACCCTCGACGCGGTGTCCTATCCTGGGCGGCGTGAACTTCCTGCGCCGCGGTTCCGCGCCCGCCACCGACGGGCCCGTCGACGACACGACGGACGACGAGGGTCGCGAGACGGTCGTCGTCGGCGACCAGACGCGCGCGCAGACCGCCGCCAAGGGCCGCCCGACGCCGTCGCGCCGTGACGCGCAGGGCAAGCGCCGCGGGCCCGTCGCGCCGGCACCGAAGACCCAGCGCGAGGCCATGAAGCGGGCGAAGGCGCTGCGCGGCACCAAGGAGGACCGCAAGGCCAAGGCCGACGACCGTCGCAAGCGCATGATGGCCGGCGACGACTCGGTGCTGCTGCCCCGCGACCGCGGTCCCGCACGGGCCTACGCCCGCGACCTCGTCGACGCCCGGCGCAACCTCATGGGCCTGTTCATGCCGCTGGCGATCGTGATCTTCGTGACGGTGATCGTCCCGGTGCCCCAGGTGCAGACGTTCGGCAGCCTCGTCTGCCTGGTGATGCTCGTGATGATGGCGCTCGAGGGCGTCATGCTCGGGCGCTACGTCGTCACGCGCGTGCGGGCGAAGTTCCCGAACGAGCAGGTCGGCGGCCTGTCCTTCGGCTGGTACGCCTTCACCCGCGCCACCCAGCTGCGCCGCCTGCGCATGCCCAAGCCGCGCGTCGCCCGCGGCACCAGGATCGACTAGCGGGTCCGCGAGATCGCCCGCACGCTCGTCCTCGGCGGCACCCGGTCGGGCAAGTCGGCGTACGCCGAGGGCCTGCTCGACCCGGCCGCCGCGGCCCTCTACGTCGCCACCGCCCGGGGCGTCGACCCCGGGGCCGACCCGGAGTGGGCCGACCGCGTCGCCGTGCACCGTGCCCGCCGACCCGCCGGGTGGCGCACCGTCGAGGACGCCGACCTGCCCGCCGTGCTCGGCACGGCGCCCGCTGATCCGGTGCTCGTGGACGACCTCGCCACCTGGGTGACGGGCCTCCTCGACGACGCGGGCTGGGAGCGGGACGCGCCGTCGGTGGAGGCTGCGCGCGCCGAGCTCGTGACGGCGGTGTCCGGCTTCGCCGGCGAGCTGGTGCTCGTCTCCGCCGAGGTCGGGCTGGGCGTCGTGCCGTCCACGAGCGCGGGCCGGCGCTTCCGCGACGAGCTCGGCGCGCTGAACCAGGCGCTCGCCGCGGTGTGCGACGAGGTGTGGCTGCTGGTGGCCGGGCTGCCCCTGCGCCTGAGGTGACCGCGTCCTCCGGCTACGGTCGGTCCACCCCTCCGCCCGCGAAGGAGACGTCCGTGCACCCCGTGGTCGACGGCTCGACGGCCGGCGCCGCCCGCGCCGGCGTGGCGCCGCCCGACGAGACGGCGCGCCGCGAGGCCCTCGCCGGCCGGCCCGACGGCAGCTACGGGCGTCTCGAGGAGCTCGCCGCCTGGCTGGCCGCCTGCCAGGGCCGCGCGCCCGCCCGGGAACCGCGCCGGGTGCGGGCCGTGCTCTTCGCCGCCGACCACGCGATCGCCGCGGCCGGGGTCTCCGCCCACGAGCCCGGCGAGACAGCGGCCCGCGTGGCCGCCGCGCGGGACGGGTCGGCGCCGGCCTGCCGGTTCGCCGAGGCCGCCGGGGCGGGCCTGCGGGTGGTCGACGTCGGGCTCGCCGCACCGGTGGTCGGGGACGCCCGCGACGACCGCGCCGTGGTCCGCGGCGGCGGGCGCCTCGACGTCGAGGACGTGCTCACCGACGACCAGGCCGCGGCCGCCCTGCGCGCGGGCCGCGAGGTGGCCGACGAGGAGGTCGACGAGGGCGCCGACCTGCTCGTCGTCGGCGAGCTCGCCGTGGGCGTCAGCACCCCGACCGCGGTCCTCGCCGCGGCGTCGACGGGTCGCGAGCCGGTGGCCGTGGTCGGGCGCGGCAGCGGGATCGACGACCGCCGGTGGATGATCAAGGCCGCGGCGGTCCGCGACGCCCTCTGGCGCACCCGCGCCGTCGGCCGCGACCCGCAGGGCCTGCTGCGCGTCGCCGGTGGCGCGGACCTCGCCGCGCTGACGGGCTTCCTCGCCCAGGCCGCGCGCCGGCGCACCCCGGTGGTGCTCGACGGCGCCGCGACCAGCGTGGCCGCGCTGCTCGCGGACACCGAGGCCCCGGGGGCCCGGTCCTGGTGGGTCGCCGGCACGCGGTGCACCGAGCCCGCCCAGGCGCTCGCGCTCGACGTGCTGGCCCTCGAGCCGCTGCTGGACCTGCAGATGCGCGCCGGGCAGGCGACGGGGGCGCTCGCGGCCGTCGGTCTGGTCCGGGCGGCCACCGCGATCACCGCCTGAGGTGGCGGCCGTCCGCGCCGGCGTAGCGCTGGCCGTCGCGATGTTCACCGTCGTGCCGCTGCGGGCCACCCGGGTCGACCGGCCCGCGGCGGGCGTCGCGATCGCGGTGGTGCCGGTGGTCGGCCTGGTCCTCGGCGGGGTGCTGGGTGCCGCGGCGGCCGGTCTGGTGGCGGCGGGCGCGCCGGAGCTGCTCGCGGGGCTCGTGGCCGTCGGTCTCGGTGCGGCGGCCACGCGCGGCCTGCACCTCGACGGGCTCGCCGACCTCGCCGACGGGCTCGGCAGCCACGGCGACGCCGCCCGCACGCTCGCGGTGATGCGCGACCCGGGCACCGGTGCGTTCGCCGTCGTGTGGCTGGTCGTCGTGCTCGGGGTGCAGGCCGCGGCGTTCGGCGCGCTCGCCGGTCAGGGCGTGCTCGTCGCGGCCGTCGCCGGCGGGCTCGCCCTCGGGCTGGGGCGCGCGTCGTTCGCCTGGGTGGCCCGCCGCGGGGTGCCGGCGGCGTCGCCCGACGGCCTCGGCGCGCTCGTCGCCGGCACCCAGCCGGTGTGGGTCGCCCCGGCCTGGGCCGTCGTGCTGGCGGCGGCCGCGGTCCCGGTGCTCGGCCTGCGGGCACCGGGCGCCGCGCTGCTCGCCGCCGCCGTCGTCGTGCTCGTCGCCGCCCACGCCCGGCGGCGCCTCGGGGGCGTGTCGGGCGACGTGTTCGGCGCGTGCGCCGAGCTCGCCGTCACCGCCGCCCTGGCGGTGTCGACCCTCGGCTGACCGCGTCTAGAGCAGGCGCCGCATCCAGCCGCGGTGGTCCTCGGCGGCACCGCGCTGGATGGCCGTGAGGCGCTCGCGGAGGCGCTGGGTCATCGCGCCGGGCTTGCCGTCCGCGATGTCGTACTCACCGCCCTCGTACTTCACGGTCCCCACCGGCGTGATCACCGCCGCGGTGCCGCAGGCGAACACCTCGGTGAGGTGCCCGGCCGCGACCTCCTTCTCCATCTCGTCGGTGGAGATGCGGCGCTCGGTGACCGTGGCGCCCTCCTCCTTCGCCAGCTCCAGCAGCGACCGCCGCGTCACGCCGGGCAGCAGCGAGCCGGAGAGCTCGGGGGTGACGACCTCGACGGCGCCCGAGGAGTCGGTGAACACGAAGAACAGGTTCATGCCCCCCATCTCCTCGATCCACCGGTGCTCGAGGGCGTCGAGCCACACCACCTGGTCGCAGCCCTGGGCCGACGCCTGGGCCTGCGCGGCGAGCGAGGCCGCGTAGTTGCCGCCGCACTTGGCCTCGCCGGTGCCGCCGGGCACGGCGCGGACGTAGTCGGTGGACAGCCACACCGTCACCGGCGCCAGGCCGCGCGGGAAGTACGCGCCGGCCGGGGAGGCGATGAGCAGGTAGAGGTACTCCTCGCTGGGCCGCACGCCCAGGCCGGTCGACGACCCGATCATGAACGGCCGCAGGTAGAGCGCGTCCTCGCCGCCGGCCGCCGGCACCCAGCGGTGGTCGACGGCCAGCAGCTCGTGCAGCGACTGCACGAACAGCTCGCGCGGCAGCGGCGGCATCGCGAGACGCTCGGCCGAGCGCGCCATCCGGTCGGCGTTCGCCTCCGGGCGGAACGCGTGCACCGAGTCGTCGGCCCAGCGGTAGGCCTTGAGGCCCTCGAAGATCGTCTGGCTGTAGTGCAGGACAACCGACGCCGGGTCCATCGACAACGGCTCGTACGGGCCCACCCGGGCGTCGTGCCAGCCCTCGGCGGCGTTCCAGGAGATCGTGACCATGTGGTCGGTGAAGAACTTCCCGAACCCGGGCGCGGCGAGTACCTCCGCCACACGCTCCGCGGTCGCCGGGGCGGGGTGCGGGGTGTGGGCGAAGGTCGTACTCATGTCCCGCACACTAGTCCGCCGGGGCAAGCACGTCCCGCGTCACCAGACCGACGAGCCGCCCGTCGCGCACCACCCACGCCGCCGCCGCGTCGCCGAGCGCGGCCCGGGCCGAGGTCAGGTCCTCCCCCGCCCCCACGCTCGGCGGCACCGGTCGGGCGAGGTCGCGCACCGGGGCGTCGTCGGGGCGACCGTCGAGGTCGGCGGCGGTCACCGCGCCCAGGACCTCCGACGGCGCCGGGGGTCCCTCGCGGTCGCGGGCCACGGGGGCGGGCGCCGGGCTCGCGCCCACCTCCGTCCGCGCCCGTCCCACCGTCCACGACGCCCGGACCACCGGCAGCGGGGCGATCGGCAGCTCGTCGACCAGCGGCGACGTGGCGTCGGGGCCGGGCTCGGTGAGGAAGCCGAGCCGGCGCAGCCACCCGTCGTCGAAGTACTTCGACAGGTAGGCCCGGCCCGAGTCGGGCGCGACGACCACGACGACGTCGTCCGGGCCGAGGTCCCGCGCGACCCGCAGCGCGGCGGCCACGGCCGTCGCCGACGACCCGCCCAGCAGCAGACCCTCCTCGCGGGCCAGCCGGCGGGCCGTGAGCATCGTCGTGCGGTCGTCGACGCGGACGATCTCGTCGGCCACCGCCCGGTCCCAGTTGGCGGGCCAGGGGTCGTCGACGGTGTCGGGGTGGCGGTAGTGGCCGATCGCCTCGACGTAGTACGGGCTGCCGTCCCCGCCGCCGTAGGCCGAGGTCATCGGGTCGACGCCGACCACGCGGACCGGGCCCTTCTCCTGGAGCGCGGCGCCGGTGCCCGACAGCGTGCCGCCCGTGCCGATCCCGGCGACGAAGCAGGTCACCGCGCCGTCGGTCTGCTCCCAGATCTCGGGCGCGGTGGTGTCGCGGTGGGCCTGGGGGTTGGCGGGGTTGTCGTACTGGTCGGCGAGCCAGCCGCCCGGGATCTCACCGGCCAGGCGGGCCGCCAGGTTCATGACGTGCCGCGGGTCCTCGCGGGCGAGCCCGGCCGGCGTCGCGACGACCTCCGCGCCGTAGGCCCGCAGCGTCGCGACCTTCTCGACCGCGGTCGTGTCCGGGATGACGATCACGGTGCGGTAGCCGAGGTACCCGCCGACCAGCGCGAGCCCGATGCCGGTGTTGCCCGAGGTCCCCTCGACGATCACGCCGCCCGGCCGCAGCGCCCCGGAGCGCTCGGCGGCCCGGACCATCCACAGCGCGGCCCGGTCCTTGACGCTGCCACCGGCGTTCTGCCACTCGGCCTTGACGTAGACGCGGGGCGCCAGGCCCTCGGTGACCCGGCGCAGCCGGATCAGCGGGGTGGCCCCGATGGCGTCGAGCACCGACTCGTGCACGCTCCCGGACACGGCTCGTGTCTACACGCCAGGATGGACCCCGTGACGTTCCCGGGCTTCGGCGAGGCGGTCGTCGACTTCTACGAGGGCCTCGAGGCCGACAACACCAAGGCGTACTGGACCGACAACAAGACGATCTACGACGAGCACGTGCGGGCGCCGATGCTCGCGCTGCTCGCCGACCTCGAGTCGGAGTTCGGCGCGGGCAAGGTGTTCCGGCCCTATCGCGACGTGCGGTTCGCGGCCGACAAGACCCCCTACAAGGTCCAGTGCGGCGCGACGGCGGGCCACCACTACGTCCAGGTGTCGGCGGACGGGGTCATGGTCGCGACCGGCTACTACCGGATGACCTCGGCCCAGGTCGCCCGCTTCCGGGCGGCGATCGACGACGACCGCCACGGGCCGGCGCTGGCCTCGATCGTCGAGGGTCTGCGCGCCGAGGACTTCACGATCGCCGGCGAGCAGCTCAAGTCGCGGCCGCGCGGCGTCGACCCCGAGCACCCGCGCCTGGACCTGATGCGGCACAAGGCGCTGTTCGCCTGGCGCTCCTGGCCGCCGTCGGACGAGCTGCACACCCCCGAGCTCGCCGACCGCGTCGCCACCACCTGGCGCCGCCTCGAGCCCCTCGGGCAGTGGCTCGACGAGCACGTCGGCGTCGACCTCGACGACACCGCCGACCGCCCCGGCGGCCGTCGCCGCTGAGCGGAACACCCGGATCTCCCGACGCGGAACCCACACGTGGCGTGGTTCGTTCCTCGATATGGACGAGCACCGCATGACCGTCGAGGCCGACAACGGCGACGAGCTGCTCCTGGTCTGTCCCGTTTCCGCCTGCGGACGCCGGGTGGTGCTCCGGCGCGGCGGCGGCTTCGTCGTGATCGATCGCGGCGACTTCTTCGCCATGCACTCCGGTGGGAGCCTCGGTCTGTCGATGTCGGCCTCGGTCGACCCCTGATGTCGCTGGGCTCTCCAATGTGATCTCTCGAGAGTGTCAGGAGGGTCGACCGCTGGCGACACTCCCGAGAGATCGACGTGGAGAGGTCGTGCCGGGCGGCTTCGCCGTCGCTGAGGCCGGGCTGAGCGACGCTGCTCAGCGCTGACGATCCGATGGGCTCAGAGGGTATTCCTAGCCTGCGTCGCACACGGTCCGGACCGGGCCGTGGGAGCGAACAAGGAGCAGGAATCATGGATCAGTTCGATCCGAACCGGCCCGGAGAGATCGAGGGCGAGATCACCGCTCTTCTCGTCATCGACCCGGTGGCACCTCAGCCGCCCCACCAGGGCAACCGCGTCGTCGACCCCACGAAGCCGTTCGAGGTGACGGTGGCGTGGACGCTCAGCGGCACCGACGTGCCGCTCTGGCTCAGCGGCCGGACGAGCAACTGGGTCGTGTCGGCGTACGCCGAGTCGATCGGCGCCGGCTTCGAGGGGCTGCTGGGGACGAACGAGTCGGTGGCGGCGGACCCCAACCAGCGGGACTACACGGCGACCATCACGGTGCCGGCCAACAAGCTGCAGGAGGCCGATCCGGGCACCGAGGTGAGCGGTCTCTACAAGCTCGCCGTCACCGTCTTCCTGGACAGCACCCTGCCCGCGCCGGGCTTCGACATGATCGGTTTCCGCGAAGGCCCGATCATCCAGGTCGAGGACATGAACTGACGGTCGAGCAGCCGTACGAAGGCAACGCCGTGACCGGTCTCCGGTCGAATGACCGTGGCCTGCCCCGCCGCCTGCGCAGGCGGCGGGGCAGGCCATGGAGTACGGGGTCGCGGCATCGGTTGGTGACGATCACTCCGTCAGCGCCGGGACGCGCGCACCGTCGCGGATGGACCGCACGAGATCGAGCGTGCTGGGCTGCGGTCCGACGTCGAGCTGCGACCGGAGCACACGTACGCAGAAGTCGAACTGCCGCAGCGCCTGGTAGGAGCGCCCCTGGCGGGCGTAGCAGAAGATGATCAGGCGGTGGGCGTCCTCGCGGCACACGTCCGCCTCCACCATCCTGTGCCCGACGGAGATGGCGTCGTCGAGCCGTCCGGCGTCGAGGTGGATCCGGCTCAGACGGTCGAGTGCGTCGAGATAGCCGATCCGCAGGCTCTCCCGCGGCAGCAGCGTCCAGGAGTCCGACGGTGAGTCCACGGCGAAGTCACCCCGGTACAGGTCGAGCATCTCCTGGTAGGCGCCCGCGGCCCGCGCGGTGTCGCCGGCCCGCTCGGCCTCGCGCGCGACCTCGAGAGCCTCCTCGAACCTCGCCGTGTCGGTCTCCACGCGGACGTCCGCCGCGATGCGATAGCCGCCGTCGACGTATTCCAGGACCGGCGTCCCGGCGAGCTCGCCGAGGGCACGACGCAGCCCGCTCACCACGACCTGCAGGCGGTTCCGCGCCACGTCCGGCGCGGTCTCCGGCCAGAACTCCGCCAGCAGCTCATCGCGGGCGCAGACGTGACCCGGGCGCGCGAGCAGGAACCGGAGGAGATCGGGACCCAGCCGCCCGCGCCAGCGGCTCACCGCGCGCCCGTCCACCCGGACCTCGAAGGGGCCGAGGAGCCGCGCCTCGAGGAGGATCGCCGGCCGATCGCCGGCCGGGTCGGGTGACGGCGGCACCGGCGTCGGTGTCGTCGTCCGCCGCTGAGTCACCGCGGAGCGGGAGCGGCCGGCGGGGTCGTCCCCCAGGACCCGGCGCAGCGCCCGCCGCCACAGCGGCCGCACCCAACCCCACCCGTCCTCCAGCGGGACGATCCACGGACGCAGCCCGGCCGCGTCGACCGGGTACGGGGCCAGCGACGGGTGCCAGTACCCGGTGAGCGCACTGATCCGCAGGGCGGCCTGCTGCTCGGCGCTGCACCGGGCGTGCAGCTCCTCGGTGAGGACGTCCAGGACGGTGCCGAGCTCGTGGCCACTGTCGAGTGCCCGCGCGACCGGCTCGGGCGACCACACGCGCGCGGCGTCGACCACGTCGCGCACGACGGCCGCCCGGGGCCCGGCGAGCTCCACCAGTCGGCGGCACCGTCCGGCCGGCAGCGGCTCGGGTCCGACGGGCGGCCCGACCGCCCAGTGGTGCACGGCGTCGTCGAGACCGCTCCAGGTGACGGCGGGGTTGCTGTGCTCCGTGACCGCAACGAGGCTCAGCCCCCGACGCCGCGCCAGGGGGCGGGCGGACGAGATCCACCGGACGACGGCCGCGGAGGTGTCGCGGGGCAGCTCGAGGACCACGACCGCGCCCGCCGGAGCCCGCCGCAGCCCGCCGTCGACGTCGCTGTCCGTTCCCGGGGCCGACGAGTCCTCCCAGCGCCGGACGCCGGCCTCCGCCAGGGCCGCGCAGAGCTCGGCGAGCGGCACGTTCCCGGCGCGCCACCACACACAGTGCCGCCAGCGGCCCCAATTCGCGATCACGCCTGCGAGGCGCTCGGCGACGTAGGACCCGGGCGGACCGTCGAGAATGGCGACGCCGGGTTCCGCGAGCGCCGCGACCACGTGGTCGTCCGGCCCGCTGACGGGCAGCGGTCGGAGGGCGTGGGTCGGCGCGTTCATCGGAATTCGTTACCGAAGCCAACGAATTCGTCGACAAAGCACAGGAATCATTCCGGATCTCACTCCCCGACGTGTTACTCCGAGTGATATCGCGGAGTCGAGTACAGCCATGGCTGGACACACTGTCAACGAATTGCACACGAGCGGACGATGACCCGATGACTCTCGGTATCTCGTCGGGTATTCCTCGCAGTGGGATCTCGGATCAGCTCACCGGGACGGGCTCGTGGGGCCAGTCGCGCAGGTTGACCTGGTCGCACTCGAGGGCGAAGGCGTCGATCTCGTCGGTGCTCGCGCCGCGGGTGAACAGCTCCACGAGGCCGCGGAAGTACTTCTCGCGCGGCGCGCCGGGCACGAACAGGATCAGGAACCGCGCGGTCTCGTCGCCGACGGCGTGGAAGCCGTGCACGCCGTTCACCGGCACGTGCGCGAAGTCGCCGCTGCCGAGCACCTGCCAGGCCGTCCCGCTCATCACGGCGAGCCGCCCCGAGATCACCCAGAACGACTCGGTGAAGCCCTGGTGGTAGTGCGGGATCGCGCCCCAGCGGCCGGGCTCGGCGGCGTTCTCGAAGAGGCCGTAGCCGCCGCCGACGACGTCGGACGGGGCGATGAACCGCACCGGGCCCGCCTGCTCGGCCTCGGATCGGGACCGGTAGGTCCCGGGATCGGACGGCGGGATGTCCGTGGGGAAGCTCACCGGGACATCGTCACCGGACGTGCGACGGGACGAAAGGCGGGCTGACGACCTCGCACTCCAGCGCCCGGCCGCGCACGTCGATCGCGAGCACGTCGCCCTCCTCGACGCCGGCCGCCGTGTCGAGCAGGGCCAGCGCGATGCCCGTCCTCAAGGTCGGGGAGAACGTCCCCGAGGTGGTCTCGCCGACGGGCTCGTCCCCGCGCCGCACCGTCATGTGACCCCGCGGGACGCCCCGGCCCGTGGCCCTCAGCCCCCACGAGCGGCGTCGGGGGCCGGCCTCCCGCTCGGCGACGAGCGCGTCGCGGCCCCAGAACCCGTCCTTCTTCCACCCGACCGCGAACCCGCACCGCGCCTGCAGCGGGGTGATGTCGGGGCCGAGGTCCTGGCCGTGCAGCGGTAGCCCGGCCTCGGTGCGCAGCGTGTCGCGCGCCCCCAGCCCGGCCGGCAGGCCGCCCTGCTCCGCCACGACGGCCGCCAGCGCGTCCCACAGCTCCCCCGCACCGTCCGCCGGCGCGATCAGCTCGTAGCCCCGCTCGCCGGTGTAGCCGGTGCGGCACACGCGCACCGGCCGCCCCTGCCACTGCGCGTCGACGAAGGCCATGTAGTCGAGCGGGTCGGGATCGGTGAGCAGCCCCACCTCGGCGAGCACCGCCGGCGACGACGGGCCCTGCACGGCGAGCACCACGTGGGCGTCGTGCTCGTCGTCGACGGCGATCCCGGGCGGGGCGACCTCGGCGAGCCGGCGACCCACGCCCGCGGAGTTGGCGGCGTTGGGCACCGCGAACACCTCGTCGGGGCCGACGAGGTAGAGGATGAGGTCGTCGACGACGCCGCCGTCCTCGGCACAGCACAGGGTGTACTGCGCCTTGCCCGGCACGATGCGCTCCAGCGAGTTCGTCAGGCACCGGTCGACGAACGCCGCCGCGCCCGGCCCGCTGATGCGGACCTTGCCGAGGTGGCTGACGTCGAACAGGCCGACGGCCTCGCGGGTCGCCGTGTGCTCGGCCACCGTGCCCGAGTACTGGACGGGCATCTCCCACCCGCCGAACGGCGCGAACGAGGCGCCGAGGGCGACGTGGTGGTCGTGCACGGGGCTGCGGCGGGAGTCGGGGTCGGACACCCGCGGCACCGTACGGGAGCGGGCGCGGTCCTAGCATGTGATCGACACCGCGCGAAGGAGAGGCACGACGTGAGCAGCACCCCCCACCTGGAGCTCCTCGGCGCCGAGCCAGGCGCCGACGCCCTCGACGGCGCCGACGCGCTCGTCGTGGGCGTCCGCCCTGGTCAGGACGGTGCGGACCCCGTCGTCGTCGGCAACACCTCCGCGCTCGGCGAGCTGGCGGGCGAGCTGCCCGGGCTCGTCGGCCTGCTCGGCGGCTCCGGCAAGGCCGAGGAGGTGACGCGCGTCCCGACGCGCGGCGCCCTGGGCGTCCCGGTGGTGCTCGCGGTGGGGCTCGGTCCAGAGCCCGCGGCCGAGGCGGGCCCGGGCGAGGCGCCCGACCTGGCCGAGCAGGTCCGGCGGGCGGCCGGCGCCGCGGCACGCGCCCTGCACGGGCACGCCGCGCACGTCGTCACCACCCTCTCGACGCTCGACCTCGCGGCGGCGGTCGAGGGCACGCTGCTGGGCGACTACGGCTTCACCGCCTACAAGAAGACCCCGTCGACGGCGCCGACCGAGCTCGCCCGGGTCGGGCTGGTGAGCGCCCACGGCTCCCACGGCGCCCACCAGGAGCCCGGCGACACCTCCGAGCTCACCCGCGCGACGGCCGTCGCCCGCTGGGTCGCCGCCGCGCGCGACCTCGTCAACACCCCGCCCAACGACCTCTACCCCGACGCCTTCGCCGAGCGGGCGCGGACGCTGGCCGAGGGCGCCGGGGTGTCCGTGGAGATCCTCGACGAGTTCCAGCTGGCCGAGCACGGCTACGGCGGCGTCCTCGGTGTCGGCGGGGGGTCGTCACGGCCGCCGCGCCTGGTGCGCCTCACCTACCGGCCCGCGGACCCCGTCAAGAAGGTCGCGCTCGTCGGCAAGGGCATCACGTTCGACACCGGCGGCATCTCGATCAAGCCGGCCGCGAACATGGACCACATGACCTCGGACATGTCCGGGGCCGCGGGCGTCGTCGCCGCCACCTGCCTGGCCGCCGAGCTGGGCCTGGACGTCGAGGTCGTCGCGACGGTGCCGATGGCCGAGAACATGCCGTCGGGCACCGCGTACCGCCCGGGCGACGTGCTGACGATGTACGGCGGGACGACGGTCGAGGTGCTCAACACCGACGCCGAGGGCCGGCTCGTCCTCGGCGACGCGATCGCCCGCGCCTGCGAGGACTCGCCGGACTACCTGCTCGAGACCTCGACGCTCACGGGTGCCCAGCTCGTGGCGCTGGGGTCGCGGACCCCGGGCGTCATGGGCACCGACGCGTTCCGCGACCGCGTGGCCGCCCGGGCCGTCGCGGCCGGGGACGGCGGCTGGGCGATGCCGCTGCCCGAGGAGCTGCGGGGCGACCTCGACTCCCGGGTGGCGGACCTGGCCAACGTCACCAACCACCGCTTCGGCGGGATGCTCGTCGGCGGGATCTTCCTGCGCGAGTTCGTCGCCGACGGCGTGCCCTGGGTGCACCTCGACATCGCCGGCCCCGCGTTCAACACCGGCGGCCCGCACGGCTACACCCCCAAGGGCGGCACGGGCGTCCCCGTCCGGACGATCGCGGCGGTGCTGGATGACATCGCGCACCACGGCTGATCGGCCCCGACGGCGGCCGGGGCGAGGTGGAAGGATGAGTCCCGACATCGCCTCACCGGCGCCACAGCACCGGGTCGAAGGCACCGCACGCCACACGCCGACGCGGGAGAAGCAGCAGTGAGCGACACGTACGACGTCATCATCCTCGGAGCGGGGTCGGGCGGTTACGCCTGCGCCTTCCGGGCCGCGGAGCTCGGCCTGTCGGTCGCGCTCGTGGAGAAGGACAAGGTCGGCGGCACCTGCCTGCACCGCGGCTGCATCCCCACCAAGGCGCTGCTGCACGCCGCCGAGGTGGCCGACTCGGCGCGCGAGGGCGAGCAGTTCGGCGTGAAGAGCTCGCTGTCGGGCATCGACATGAGCGGCGTGAACTCGTACAAGGACAACGTCGTCTCCCGCCTCTACAAGGGCCTGCAGGGCCTGGTGAAGGCCAACAAGGTCACCCTCATCGAGGGCGCGGGCAAGCTCGTCGGGCAGGACACCGTCGAGGTCGACGGGCAGCGCTACCAGGGCCGCAACATCGTCCTGGCCTCCGGCTCCTACTCGAAGACGCTGCCGGGCCTCGAGCTCGGCGGCCGGGTGCTGACCTCCACCGAGGCGATCAACCTCGACTACGTGCCCGAGCGCGTGGTCGTGCTCGGCGGCGGCGTCATCGGCGTCGAGTTCGCCAGTGTCTGGAAGAGCTTCGGCTCCGAGGTCACCATCGTCGAGGCGCTGCCCAACCTCGTGCCCAACGAGGACGAGTTCCTCTCCAAGCAGCTCGAGCGCCAGTTCCGCAAGCGCAAGATCGCGTTCAAGACCGGCACGAAGTTCACCGGCGTCTCCCAGACCGCCGACTCGGTGACGATCTCGCTGGAGAACGGTGAGGAGATCGAGGCCGACCTGCTGCTGGTGGCCGTCGGCCGCGGGCCGAACACCGCCGACCTCGGCTACGAGGAGAACGGCGTCACCCTCGACCGCGGCTTCGTCCCGACCAACGACCGCCTGCACACCGGCGTCGCCAACATCTACGCGGTCGGCGACATCGTGCCCGGCCTGCAGCTGGCCCACCGCGGCTTCCAGCAGGGCATCTTCGTCGCCGAGGAGATCGCCGGGCTGAACCCGCCGGTGATCGACGAGAAGGGCATCCCGCGCGTCACGTACTGCGAGCCGGAGGTCGCGTCGGTCGGGCTCACCGAGGCGCAGGCCAAGGAGCTGTACGGCGAGGTGAAGACGATGACCTACGACCTCGCCGGCAACGGCAAGTCGCAGATCCTCAAGACCGCCGGGGCGATCAAGCTCGTCAAGGGCGGCACCGGCGACGACGACCCGGTGGTCGGCGTCCACATGATCGGCTCGCGGATGGGCGAGCAGGTCGGCGAGGCCCAGTTGATCTACAACTGGGAGGCGCTGCCGACCGACGTCGCCACGCTCATCCACGCCCACCCCACGCAGAACGAGGCTCTCGGGGAGGCGCACCTCGCGCTCGCCGGCAAGCCCCTGCACAGCCACAGCTGACCCCGAAGCAGAGCGACGAGGAGTACGAGCACGATGGCCTACACCGTCCAGATGCCGGCTCTCGGGGAGAGCGTCACCGAGGGCACGGTCACGCGGTGGCTCAAGCAGGAGGGCGACCACGTCGACGTCGACGAGCCGTTGCTCGAGGTCTCGACCGACAAGGTCGACACCGAGATCCCCTCGCCCCAGGCGGGCGTGCTGCAGCGGATCGTGGCGCAGGAGGACGACACCGTCGAGGTGGGCGGCGACCTCGCCGTGATCGGCGACGAGGGCGAGTCCGGCGGATCGTCCGGGGGTGACGGCGGCGGCGCGGCGCAGCCCGCGGAGTCGTCGCAGCCCGAGCCGGCCGCCGAGCCGGAGCCGCAGCAGTCGCAGCAGTCACAGCCCGAGCCCGCCCCGCAGCCGTCCGAGCCGGAGCCCGCCGCGGCGTCGTCGGGCGGCTCCTCGGGTGGGTCGTCGTCCGGCGGCACCTCCGGGTCCTCTGCGGGCACGACCGTCGAGATGCCCGCGCTGGGCGAGTCGGTCACCGAGGGGACGGTGACGCGCTGGCTCAAGGCGGTCGGCGACTCGGTCGACGTCGACGAGCCGCTGCTCGAGGTCTCGACCGACAAGGTCGACACCGAGATCCCCTCGCCGGTCGCCGGCACGGTCCTCGAGCTCAAGGCCGGCGAGGACGACACGGTCGAGGTCGGCGGCGCGCTGGCGGTGATCGGCGACGCGTCGCAGGCCTCGGGTGGCGGTGGCGCGGCGCAGCAGGCTCCCGAGCCCGCGCAGGAGCAGGCCGAGCAGCAGACCGAGCAGCCGTCCCAGCCGGCCCAGCAGCCCTCCCAGCCCTCCCAGCCCGAGCCGCAGCAGGCCGTGGCCGCGTCCGGCGCCGACGACTACGTCTCCCACGAGACCGAGCAGCCCACGACCGCGAGCGGCCCCGCCAACGCGGGCGCGACCCGGCCCCGGGACTCCTCGCAGGGCAACGGCGCGTCGGCGCCCACCGAGTCCGGCTCGCCGTACGTCACGCCGCTGGTGCGCAAGCTGGCCGCCGAGCGCGGCGTCGACCTCTCGACGCTGTCCGGCACCGGAGTCGGCGGCCGCATCCGCAAGCAGGACGTCGTCAAGGCCGCCGACGAGCGGGACCAGAGCGCGGCCGCCCCGGCGGGCGACGCCCCGGCGCAGGCGACCGCCTCGGGCGGGTCGGGCGGCGGTGCGGTGCACGCCGGCGAGGTGCAGAAGCCGTCGGCGTCGGGCTCGCGCGGCGCCTCGGGCGCCCCCGCGCCGGACACCTCGGGCCTGCGCGGCACGACGCAGAAGCTCTCCCGGCGCCGGGCGACGATCGCCAAGCGCATGGTGGAGTCGCTGCAGATCTCCGCGCAGCTCACGACGGTCGTCGAGGCCGACGTCACCCGGATCGCGCGGCTGCGCGACCGGGCGAAGGCCGACTTCCAGGCCCGCGAGGGCGTGAAGCTCTCGTTCCTGCCGTTCATGGCGCTGGCGACCGTCGAGGCCCTCAAGGCCCACCCCTCGGTCAACGCGATGATCGACACCGAGAAGGGCGAGGTCACCTACCACGGCGCCGAGCACCTGGGCATCGCCGTCGACTCGCCGGCCGGGCTGATCGTGCCCGTGGTCCACGACGCGGGGGACCTCAACCTCGCCGGGCTCGCCCGCAAGATCGCGGACGTCGCCGACCGCACCCGGGCGAACAAGATCACGCCGGACGAGCTCTCCGGCGGCACGTTCACGATCACGAACACCGGCTCGCGCGGCGCGCTGATCGACACGCCGATCATCAACCAGCCCCAGGTCGGCATCCTGGGCACCGGCGCGGTCGTGAAGAAGCCCGTCGTGCTCCAGGACGACTCGGGCGGCGACGTCATCGCCGTGCGCTCGATGGCCTACCTGTGCCTGTCGTACGACCACCGGATCGTCGACGGCGCCGACGCGGCGCGGTTCCTGACGACGATCAAGGACCGTCTCGAGGGCGGCGCCTTCGAGGGCGAGCTGGGTCTGTAGCGCGCACGGGCGACGCGGCTGGGCCGCACGTCGCCCGCCTCGCGGAACGAACGGCGCTCTCGCTGCTTCGGTAGCAGCGAGAGCGCCGTTCGTTCGTCTCCGGCCCTGCCGCCGCCGCTCGGCCCGCGTCGGCGACCCCGGGTCGCGGCGGGCCGGACACTCCGCGACGATCACCCCATGCGCGTCGTCATCGCCGGGTCCTCCGGGCTCATCGGCACCGCCCTGGTCCCGCGTCTGCGCGAGAGCGGCCACGAGGTCGTGCGTCTCGTGCGGCGCACACCCCAGGCCCCGGACGAGCGCGGCTGGGACCCCGCCGCCGGCCACCTCGCGCCGGGGGCCCTGGAGGGCGCGGACGCGGTCGTCAACCTCTGCGGCGCCGGCATCGGCGACCAGCGCTGGACCGGCGCGCGCAAGCAGGAGCTGCGCGACAGCCGCATGATCCCCACCGACGTGCTCGCCCGCGCGGTGGTCGAGCACGGGATCCCGACGATGGTGAGCGGCTCGGCGGTCGGCTGGTACGGCGACACCGGCGCCATGGCCGTCGACGAGACCGCGCGCCAGGGCACCGGCTTCCTCGCCGACCTGTGCCGCGACTGGGAGCACGCGACCGCGCCGGCGTCCGAGGGCGGGGCGCGCGTCGTGCTGGTGCGCACCGGTCTGGTGCTCTCCCCCTCCGGCGGGCTGATGGGACGGATCAAGCCGCTGTTCCAGTTCGGGCTCGGCGGGCGGCTGGGGTCGGGCTCCCAGTTCTGGCCGTGGATCTCCCTGGACGACGAGGTGGGCGCGATCGTCCACGCGCTCGAGCACGACACCGTGTCGGGGCCGATGAACGCCACGGGCCCGGACCCGGTGAGCAACGACGAGTTCACGCGCGTGCTGGCCGCGCAGATGCACCGCCCCGCGCCGTGGGTCGTGCCCGGGTTCGCCATGCGCACGGTGCTCGGGCAGTTCGCCGACGAGGGCGTGCTCGTCAGCCAGCGCGTCATGCCCGGGGTGCTCGAGCGCGAGGGCTTCACCTTCCGCCACGGCACGCTCTCCGAGGCCCTGGCCGCGGTGCTCGACGGATGAGCGGCCCGGTCCTGCCCGACGCCGTCGACGTCGTGGTGGTCGGCGCCGGGCTCGCGGGCCTGCGCGCGGCGCGGACCGTCGCCCGCGCCGGACGCTCGGTGATCGTCTGCGAGGCCGGCGACGGTGTCGGCGGGCGGGTGCGCACCGACGTCGTCGACGGGTTCCTCGTCGACCGCGGGTTCCAGATCCTCAACACGTCGTACCCGGCACTGCGCACCGAGATCGACCTGGACGCGCTCGATCTGCGCCGCTTCGTGCCCGGCGCGGCAGTCCGTGACGCCGACGGGCGGCTGCACCGCCTGGCCGATCCCCGCCGCGTCCCGTCCTGGGCGCCGCGCACCGCGGCCGACCGGCTGCTCGGGGCGCGGGCGAAGGCCCGGATCGCCGCGCTCTCCCTGCGTTCGCTCGTGGTGCCGCCGGCGCGGCAGGCGCGGGCCCCCGAACGCACGACGGCCGAGGAGCTGGCGCACTGGGGGCTGGGCGGGACGCCGACCGAGGCGTTCCTGCGACCGTTCCTCGCCGGCGTGCTGGGCGACCGCGACCTGGAGACGTCGTCGCGGGTGTTCTCGCTGTTCTGGCGCAGCTTCGCGCGCGGCGACCTCACGCTGCCCTCGCGGGGCATCGGTGCCGTGCCGGCCCAGCTCGCGGCCCGGCTGCCCGCCGGCACCGTCCTCACCGACACCCCGGTCGAGCGCGTGGCGCCCGGTCTGGTCGAGACGCCGCACGGCCGGGTCCGCGCCGGCGCCGTGATCGTCGCGACGGAGGGCACGGACGCCGCGGCGCTCCTGGGAGACCGCCTCCCGACGCCGCGGACGTTCGCGCTGACCACGCACCTCCACGTCACCGCCGAGCCGCCGACGCGCCAGGCGCTGCTGCACCTGGACGGCACCGGCGGCCCGATCGTCAACACGGTGGTGCTCACCGCCGCGGCACCGTCCTACTCGCCCGACCACCGCCACCTCGTCGCGAGCACGGTCCTCGGCCCCGACCCGCTGCCCGAGCCCGAGCTGCGCCGCGAGCTCGCGCGGCTGTGGGGCAGGCCGGTGGGTGCGTGGGACGAGCTGGCGACGGTCCGCGTGCCCCGGGCGCTGCCCGCGACCACGCCGCCGACCCCGGAGGGTCTGCGCCGGGCCGTGGACCTCGGCGACGGCCTGTTCGTGGCCGGCGACCACCGCGACACGCCGTCGGTGCAGGGCGCGCTCGTCAGCGGGCGGCGCACGGCACAGCAGGCCCTGCGGTACCTCCGGAGCGGGGTAGCGTCGCCGTCGTGACCCGCTCCAGCCGTGCCGCCGCCGAGCCCGTCGAGGTGCACGAGCTCGGCACCGTCGAGTACCTCGAGGCCTGGGACCAGCAGCGCGCCCACGCCGACGCGCGGGTCGCCGGCACCGGCCCCGACGTGCTGATGCTGCTCGAGCACCCCTCGGTCTACACGGCCGGGCGCCGCACGCTGCCCGAGGAACGACCCGCCGACGGCACCCCGGTGATCGACGTCGACCGCGGCGGCAAGATCACCTGGCACGGCCCGGGCCAGCTCGTCGGCTACCCGATCATCCGGCTCGCCGAGCCCGTCGACGTCGTCGAGCACGTCCGGCGCCTCGAGCAGGCGCTGATCGCCGTGTGCGACACCTACGGCCTGGCCGTCGGGCGCATCGACGGCCGCAGCGGCGTCTGGCTGCCCGCCGACGACCGCGGTCCCGCCCGCAAGATCGCCGCGATCGGCGTGCGCGTCGCCCGCGGCGTCACGCTGCACGGGTTCGCCCTCAACGCCGAGCCCGACCTCGCCGGTTTCGGCGCGATCGTGCCCTGCGGCATCCGGGACGCGGGCGTCACCAGCCTCACCGCCGAGCTCGGCCGCCGGGTGGGCGTCGACGAGGTCCGGGACGCGACCCGCGACGCGGTGCTCGCGGCGCTCGACGGCCGCCTCGAGATCACCGACCGCACGCTGCCGGCGGCCCAGGACACCGCCCCGGACGCGCCGCGGGACGTCACCGTCGGCGGGCTCACCGTCCGGGTCGGCGCCGCGCGCTGACGCGTCACCGCCCGGGCGCGACCTCGATCATCCGCAGCGCCAGGTCGGCGTAGATCTCGCCCAGGAGCTCGGGCGGGTCGGCACCGTCGAGGCGGTACCAGCGCACCAGGTCGATCCCGAGGGACATGATCGCCCGCAGGGCGCGGTTGACCTCGGGGACGTCGAACACGCCGTCCCGTACGCCCCGCTCGACGGCGGCGCGCAGGGTCGCCGTGAAGCGCTGCCGCAGGTCGAGCACCGTCGCGCGGTGCTCCGGGCCGAGGGCGGCCAGCTCGTGCTGGCAGACCCGGGCCACCGTGTGGTGCCGCGCGTGCCAGGTGACCAGCGCCGCGACCAGGCCGCGCACGTGCTCGCGGCTGTCGGCGCCGTCACCGAGCGCCTCCAGGGCCTCGAGGGCACGCCGGTGTCCCGTCCGGGCGATCTCGAAGAGCACCTGCTCCTTCGAGGCGAAGTGCACGTAGAGGGCGCCGGGGCTCAGCCCGACCGCGGCGGTGATGTCGCGGGTCGTCGTCGCGTGGTAGCCGCGGTCGGCGAAGCACCGCACGGCCGACGTCAGCAGGGCCCGGGCGGCGGGCGTGGTCCGCGCGTCCCAGAAGCCCTCGGGCACGGTCGGGTGCTCGCCCGTGGCGTCGGCCGGCAACGGCACGAGGACCCCCTTCCGCGGGCACCGGGAGGCTGTTGACACGGCGTCTCAACGAGGTAACTATGCGCTCAGTCACATCGCGGGGCAAGCGAGGCGAGGGAGTGGGTCACCGATGACGCAGGACCGGACCGCGAGCAGGCCGATCACCGTCGTGCTCGACGGCTACTCGTACCTGGAGTGCCCGCGCTGGCACGACGGCCGCCTCTGGGTCTCGGACTTCTACACCGAGCAGGTCGTCTCCACCGACACCCGCGGCGACACGACGGTCGAGGCCGACGTCCCGCAGCAGCCCTCCGGGCTCGGCTTCCTGCCCGACGGGCGCGCGCTGATCGTCTCCATGCGCGACCACCGCCTGCTGGCGCGCAGCGCCTCCGGCGAGCTCACCGAGCACGCCGACCTCTCGGGCGTCGTCACCGGCGTGCTCAACGACATGGTCGTCGACGAGCGCGGCCGCGCCTACGTCGGCAACTTCGGCTTCGACCTGATGGGCGGGGCGCCCCTGCGCGACACCACCCTCACCCGCGTCGACCCGGACGGCACCGTGACCACGGCCGCGAGCGACCTCGCGTTCCCGAACGGGGCGGTGATCCTGCCCGGCGACGTCCTGGTGGTCGCCGAGACCTTCGCCGGGCGGCTGACCGCCTTCGACATCGCCGACGACGGGTCGCTCACCGGCCGGCGGGTCTGGGCCGGGTTCGGCACGCCGCCGCGCACGACCGACGTCACCGAGGCCGTCGGGCAGCTCGAGGTCGGCCCCGACGGCATCTGCGCGGACGCCGAGGGCGCGATCTGGGTCGCCGACGCCCTGCACTCGCGGGTCATCCGCGTCCGCGAGGGCGGGGAGATCGTCGACGAGATCCCGACCGGGACCGGCGTGTTCGCCTGCATGCTCGGCGGCGACGACGGCCGCACCCTGTTCCTCTGCGCCGCGCCGTCCTTCCCCGAGCACGAGCGGCGGCCGGTGCGCGAGGCCCAGCTGCTCGCCGTGCGCGTCGACGTGCCGCACGCCGGCCTGCCCTGATCCGCACCGATCGCGAGGAGGAGAACCCGTGGACGTGTCCGTCGCCTTCCCGACCGCCCTGAGCTCGCCGGACGACATCGCGCTGGCCGAGGAGCTCGGCTACGCCCGGGCGTGGGTCTACGACACCCCCCAGCAGAGCCCGGACGTGTGGATGACGCTCGCCCTCGCCGCCGAGCGCACCGAGCGGATCGGTCTCGGTCCCGGTGTGCTCGTGCCGACGCTGCGCCACCCCATGACGAACGCCGCCGCCACCGCGACCCTCGCCGCCCTCGCGCCCGGCCGCGTCGCCGTCGCGTTCGGCACCGGCTTCACGGGGCGCCGCGCGATGGGCTACCGGGCGATCCCGTGGTCGTTCATGGACGCCTACATCCGCGCCTACCGCGGGCTGCTGCGCGGCGAGGTCGTCGAGTGGGAGGGCGCGTCGATGCAGATGCTCCATCCCGACGGCCACGCCCCGGCCCGTCCCGTCGACGTGCCCGTGCTCGTCGGCGCCCTCGGGCCGAAGGGCGACGCGGTGGCGCGCGAGCTGGGCGACGGGCTGTTCGTCACCCTCGCGCAGCCGGAGTTCATGTCGGCGTACTCGTGGGTGCCCTACCTCGCGTGGGGCACCGTCCTCGACGACGACGAGCCCCAGGACTCCGAGCACGCGAAGGTCACGGCGGGTCCCGGCTGGGCGCTCGCGTACCACGGCGCCTACGAGTTCGGCGGGCCCGACGCGGCGCGCGAGCTGGTGGGCGGGCCGGAGTGGATGGGCGTCGTCGAGAAGGCCCCGGCCGAGCGGCAGCACCTCGCGGTCCACGCCGGGCACTGCGTGGAGCTCAACGACGCCGACCGCGCGGCCTGGGACGCGGGCGGGCACGCGATGCTGCGCGACGCGACCCTGTCCGGCACGCGCAGCGAGGTCCGCGACAAGATCGACGCGCTCGCGGGCGCCGGCGTCACCGAGATCGTCTTCCAGCCGTGCGGGCCGGACACGCGCCGCGAGCTCGAACGCTTCCACGACGCCGCGACCTCGCGGTGACCCATCTCTGAGTGATCGAAGTACCGATACGGACGCTGAGTGTCTGTGACGGCACTTCGCTGACACGTCCTCAGACCTGGCGAGCGATCTCCGACGCGACGAGGTCGAGGTGGTCGAGGTCGGAGAGGTCGAGCACCTGGAGGTAGATGCGCTGCAGTCCGGCGCGGTCGGTGAAGGTGCCGATCTTGTCGACGATCTCGGCCGGGGTGCCCGCGAGGCCGCTCTTGCGCAGCTCCCCCGGATCGCGCCCGATGGCGTCGGCGCGGCGGGCGACCTCGGCCTCGTCGCGGCCCGCGCAGAGCACCTGGGCGGTGGAGCGGCCCAGGGTCGCCGGGTCGCGGCCCAGCGCGCGGCAGGCGGCGTCGACGCGCTCCTGGCCGACGGCGAGGTCGTCGATCCCGGCGAAGGGCATGTTGAACTCGGTGCCGTAGGCGGCGGCGAGCGCCGGGGTCCGGCGGGGCCCGTTGCCGCCGACGACGATCGGCGGGTGCGGGGTCTGGACGGGCTTCGGGAGCCCGGGACTGTCCGCGAACCGGTAGTGCTCGCCCGCGTGGGAGTACGTGACGCCCACGGGCGTGCGCCAGGAGCCGGTGAGGATCTCCAGCTGCTCGGCGAGCATCGAGAAGCGCTCCGCGAGCGGCGGGAAGGGGATGCCGTAGGCGCGGTGCTCGGCCTCGTACCAGCCGGTGCCGAGCCCGAGCTCCACGCGTCCGCCGGACATCTGGTCCACCTGGCCGACCATGACGCCCAGCGGGCCCGGCAACCGGAACGTGGCGGCCGTCATGAGCGTGCCCAGTCGAATGGTGCTCGTCTCACGCGCCAGCCCCGCCAGGGTGACCCACGCGTCGGTGGGCCCCGGCAGGCCGTTGGCGTCGCCCATGGCGAGGTAGTGGTCGGACCGGAAGAACGCGTCGAAGCCCGCGTCCTCGGACGCCCGCGCCACGCGGAGCAGGTCGTCGTACGCGGCGCCCTGCTGCGGCTCGGTGAAGATCCGAAGGTCCACACGATCAGGGTAGTCATTCCGTCACGCTCCGAACCGTCCCCGGGGCCACATCCGGCCGACGGGCTGCGACGTGCGGCGTAGGGTCGGGCGCGTGACGGTCGCCCCCGAAGGACGGAAGATGTTGCGGCTCGAGGTCCGCAACTCCCAGACGCCCATCGAGCGCAAGCCGGAGTGGATCCGGACGCGCGTGGCCACCGGACCCAACTTCACCGAGCTCAAGGGCCTGGTGAAGGGCTCCGGTCTCGCCACCGTGTGCGAGGAGGCCGGCTGCCCGAACATCTTCGAGTGCTGGGAGGACCGCGAGGCCACCTTCCTCATCGGCGGCGAGCAGTGCACCCGCCGGTGCGACTTCTGCCAGATCGACACGGGCAAGCCCTCGCCGCTGGACACGATGGAGCCGCGGAAGGTCGCCGAGTCGGTCCGCCAGATGGGCCTGCGCTACTCGACGATCACCGGTGTCGCACGCGACGACCTCGACGACGGCGGCTCGTGGCTGTACGCCGAGACCGTCCGCCAGGTCCACGAGCTCAACCCGGGCACCGGCGTGGAGCTGCTCATCCCCGACTTCGACGGGCGTGACGACCAGCTCGGGCCGGTGTTCGACGCCGCCCCCGAGGTGCTCGCACACAACCTCGAGACCGTGCCGCGCATCTTCCGCCGCATCCGCCCGGGGTTCCGCTACGAGCGCTCCCTCGACGTGATCCGCCAGGCCCGCGCGGCCGGCCTCGTCACCAAGTCGAACCTCATCCTCGGCATGGGCGAGACCCCCGAGGAGGTCACGGCGGCGATGCAGGACCTGGTCGACGCCGGCTGCGAGCTGCTGACGCTCACGCAGTACCTGCGCCCGAGCCTGCGCCACCACCCCGTGGAGCGGTGGGTCAAGCCCGAGGAGTTCGTCGAGCACCGCGACGCGGCGCTGGCGATGGGCTTCCCCGGCGTCATGGCCGGGCCGCTGGTGCGCTCCTCGTACCGCGCCGGCCGGCTCTACGCGCAGGCCGTGCTCGCCCGCGGCGAGGAGCTGCCCGCGGGCATGGCGGAGCTCGCCGAGGAGGGCCCGGCCCGCCAGGAGGTCGGCGAGGTGCTGGCCCGGACGGGCCGCACGCACGGCTGACGTCATGCCCCCGTAGGGCAGAATGGCCCGCATGGCGAAGCAGGGCTCCGGCGCGGCGAGCAAGGAAGAGAAGAAGGCCGCGAAGCAGGCGGCGCGGGCGGCGCGCAAGGAGCGGTTCAGCCAGATCTGGCAGGCGTTCCAGATGCAGCGCAAGGAGGACAAGGCCCTCCTGCCGCTGATGATCGGCGCGGTCGTCGTCACGGCGGCCGTGCTGTTCGGCATCGGCCTGCTCATCGGGCAGCAGTGGTTCCTGCTGCCGACCGGCATCCTGCTCGGCGTCCTCCTCGCGGTGATCATCTTCGGGCGCCGGGTGCAGCGGAACGTCTACGCGAAGGCCAACGGCCAGCCCGGGGCGGCCGGCTGGGCGCTCGACACCATGCGCGGCCAGTGGCGCGTCACCCAGGCCGTCGCGGGCACCACCCAGCTCGACGCCGTGCACCGCGTCATCGGCCGGCCGGGCGTGATCCTCGTGGCCGAGGGCGCCCCGCACCGCACGAAGAGCCTCGTCGCCCAGGAGAAGAAGCGCGTCTCCCGCATCATCGGGCAGGTGCCGATCTACGAGATCTCCGTGGGCGAGGAGGAGGGCCAGGTGCCGCTGGCCAAGCTCCAGCGTCACGTCACCAAGCTGCCGCGCAACATCGACAAGGCCCAGATGGACACCGTCGAGAAGCGCCTCGCGGCGCTGGCCAACCGCGGCGGCCCGGCCGTGCCCAAGGGCCCGGTGCCGAAGAACGCCCAGCAGATGAAGGGCATGCAGCGCACGGCCCGCCGCGGCGGCCGGTGAGGCCCGTCAGCGGGTCCGCACCACCACGGTGCGGCTGGCGCGGTCCTGGATGCCGCGCGCGTCACGGTCGATGATCAGCGCGGGGATCACGAAGAACACCGAGAAGGTGCGCACGACCGTCCAGAGCAGACCCACACCCGAGGCCTCGGGTCGGTCGAGGCGCACCACCCGCAGGCCCAGCAGCGCCATGGCCGGGGTGGTGCCGACCACCGCCACCGGCACGATCATGATGATCGCCCAGGTCAGCAGGCTCCAGTTCTGCGGCAGCGCCGGGTAGGTGAAGATCGCGGCGAGCAGGCCCGCCAGCACGGCGTCGAGGACGAACTGCCCGCTGCGGCGCGCGAGCGTGGCCACCGAGCCCGGCCCGCTCTCCGGCAGACCGAAGCGCTCCCCCGGGTAGGCCGGCACCGTGTCGTCGTCGCGGCCGGTGCGGCGCCGCGTCTCGACGGGACGCTCCGGAGCGGCGTTGCCCGCGGTGGGGCGCACGTCGCCGCCGGTGAGCCATTCACGAAACCACGACACCGTGACAGGCTACGGCTGGCCGAGCGGGACGGCGGCGGGACGGCGCTGCGTCGCCGGCCGACCACCCAGCGCTCGTTAACTGCTGTGAAACATGCTGGTGACGGCCGAGCAACAGCACCGACCTAGCGTCGGGATCACCCGGACCGGTCACGGTCGACGCCCCCGATCAGTGGGTACGGTGCGACCCGCTGACCACCGACCCCCGTCGTCCCCGGCAAGCGTGTGAAGGAGCCACCGAGGGTGTTCAACAATCAGGACGAGGTCTTCAAGTACATCTCCGACGAGGGGGTGAAGTACGTCGACGTCCGCTTCTGCGACCTGCCGGGGCAGATGCAGCACTTCACCGTGCCGGCGTCGGAGTTCAAGGAGAGCGTCTTCACCGACGGTCTGGCCTTCGACGGCTCGTCGATCACCGGGTTCCAGAGCATCAACGAGTCGGACATGACGCTGCTGCCCGACGTCGCGACGTCGCGCATCGACCCGTTCCGGGCCCAGAAGACCCTGAACGTGAACTTCTTCGTGCACGACCCGCTGACCCTCGAGGCCTACAGCCGCGACCCGCGCAACGTCGCCCGCAAGGCCGAGAAGTTCCTCTCGACCGTCGACGTCGCGGACACCTGCTTCTTCGGCCCCGAGGCGGAGTTCTACATCTTCGACTCGATCCGCTACGACTCGAAGCCCAACGGCACGTTCTACGAGGTCGACTCGATCGAGGGCGCCTGGAACGCGGGCCGCGACGAGCCGGGCGGCAACAAGGGCAACAAGATCGCCTTCAAGGGCGGCTACTTCCCGGTCGAGCCCACCGACCAGAGCTCCGACCTGCGCGCCGCGATCGGCACCAACCTCATCAACGCGGGCTTCGAGCTCGAGAAGCTGCACCACGAGGTCGGCACCGGCGGTCAGGCCGAGATCAACTACAAGTTCAACACCCTGCTGCACGCCGCGGACGACCTGCAGCTGTTCAAGTACATCGTCAAGAACACGGCGGCCCAGGCCGGCAAGACCGTGACCTTCATGCCGAAGCCGCTCGCGGGCGACAACGGCTCGGGCATGCACTGCCACCAGTCGCTGTTCAAGGGCGGCGAGCCGCTGTTCTACGACGCCAACGGCTACGCGGGCCTGTCGGACATGGGCCGCCACTACATCGGCGGCATCCTGCACCACGCGCCCTCGCTCGTGGCCTTCACCAACGCCACGGCGAACTCGTACCACCGCCTGGTGCCCGGCTTCGAGGCCCCGATCAACCTGGTCTACTCGAACCGCAACCGCTCGGCGTGCGTCCGCATCCCGATCACCGGCGACAACCCGAAGGCCAAGCGCCTCGAGTTCCGCTGCCCCGACTCGTCGGGCAACCCGTACCTGGCCTTCGCCGCCATGATGATGGCGGGCCTCGACGGCATCCGGAACAAGATCGAGCCGCCGACGCCGGTCGACAAGGACCTCTACGAGCTCCCGCCCGAGGAGGCCGCCAACATCGCGCAGGTCCCGGCCAGCCTGGACGCCGCGGTGAACAACCTCGAGGCCGACCACGACTACCTGCTCGAGGGCGGCGTGTTCACGTCCGACCTCATCGAGAAGTGGGTCGAGCTCAAGCGCGACGACGTGACGGGCCTGCGCCTGCGGCCGCACCCGTACGAGTTCGAGCTGTACTACAACTGCTGATCACCGGACGGCAGGACGACGGCCCGGCGCCCCGCGGGGTGCCGGGCCGTCGTGCGTCCAGGTTCCCTACAGCTGCTGCTTGGGCGGCACCTTCGACCGGACCCGCAGCATCGCCACGGTGACGACGACCGAGCCGATCGCCCCGAGGACGAAGAGCACGATCCCGATCTCCGGGCTGACCGTGAAGATCAGCGCGAGGCCGGCGAGGAGCACCACGGCACTGACCACCCAGCCGGTGACGCAGCCGCGGATCGTGGTGAGACCGAGTGCCGAGAACATGCCCACCATGCTTCCACGCGCTCAGGGCGACCGGCGGTCCGGCACGTCCTCGCGCGGGGACAGCGCCGCGGCCACGACGTACTGGTAGACGTAACGGATCTCCTCGCCGCGCCGGACGGGCAGGCAGACCCACCCCACCCACTCCCCCGTCGTCGTGCGGCGCCACCCCAGCAGCTCGCCGGGAACGCGGCTCTGGAGATCGACCCCCTCGGGCATCGGCCGCACCGGCCGGTCCCGCGGGCGCGGGTAGGCGACGGCGAGATCGACCCAGACACGCTTGACCTCGTCGCGCTGCAAGGCTCCGGACCGGTCGTTGCGGCGCTGCGCCGGGCCTCGCTCGTCGAACACGTGTTCGATGGTCGGTGATGGGCGTCCCGAACGCCACCCACACGACCGTGCGTGTCCGGAGATCCGGCACACCTCACGGCACGATGGCTCCCATGACGTTCGAGGTCCTCCGGGAGCTCCGCGGAGCGACGCACCGGGGCGACGGCCACGCCGTCCTTGCCCTGCTCGAGGACGGTCTCGGCGAGAACGTCCTCCAGCACGCCGGCGACGGCCTCCTGCTCGCGCTCAGCCAGGGGGTGCCCGGAGCGTCGGAGCAGGCCTCCGCGTGTGCCCGTGCGCTGCGCGGGCGCGACTGGCCGGGTGACGACGAGCTCGCCGCGCATCTCGAGGCGCGCGGCGTCACGGCGCCCTCGTCGTCGCCGCTCCCGGTCGATCTCGACGCGGTCTCGGACCTCCTCGAGGGCGATCCACGAGAGACCGGAGGACGGATCGATCTCCTGACGGGTGAAGCGTGGCCGGACGACGTGTTCGACCCGGCACTCACCGGGTCCGACGAGGAGGAGGACCTCGACGACCCGGAACGGTGGTTGCCCATCGAGCGCGTCGGCGCCCGGGACGGCTACCGCGACATGGCGCTCTTCGCCGACGCCCTGGCGGAGCCCGTCGTGGCCGACCGCCTGCGACGCGCACTCGACGGCCGCGGCGCCTTCCACCGTTTCCGCGCCGTCCTGGACCGGTGGCCCGACCACATCGGCTCCTGGCGGACCTACTCCGACGAACGCCGGCGCGGGCGGGCCCGCGCATGGTTGGCCGACGCCGGCTACGCCGCCGTCCCGCGAGCCCCGACGGACAGCTCTCCACGGTGATCTCCCGAGAGTGTCAGCAGCGTCCCTGCCACGGCACGACGCCGGCGACACTCCCGGGAGATCGAACTGGAGAGCACCCGCGGCGCGAAGGGCCCGCGAACGACCTCGGCCCCACCGTGCTCGTCCGGTGCAGAGCTCCCGACGCGGGCCGACCCTCAGTCCACGAGATAGAAGATCCGGTCGACGACGGCACGGGCGCGGCGGGTGACGCGGCGGTACTCGTCGAGGAACTCGCCGGGATCGGCGTCCGGGTCGTGCCCCAGCGCCGCGGCGACGGCGGCGAGGTCGCGGCCCGAGTGCGGCACCTCGTCGGTGGGACGCCCGCGCACGAGCGTCGCCGCGGCGCGGGCGTGGGTGGCCATGGTCCAGCCGGCCGCGAGCGCCTCGGCGTCCTGGGGCTCCACGAGGCCGGCCTTGGCCGCGGCGTCGAGGGCCTCCAGGGTCGACGGCGTCCGCAGCGACGACACCGCCCCGGCGTGCTGGAGCTGCAGCAGCTGCACGGTCCACTCGACGTCGGAGAGCCCGCCGGTGCCGAGTTTGGTGTGCAGGGCCTTGTCGGCCCGGCGCGGCAGCCGCTCGTTGTCGACGCGGGCCTTGATCCGCCGGATCTCGATCGCCTTCTCGTCGGGGAGCCCGCCGTCCGGGTAGCGGTAGGAGTCGACCGCCGCGACGAAGGCCGCACCGAGGGCTTCGTCGCCCGCGACGGGACGGGCGCGCAGGAGCGCCTGGTACTCCCAGGTGTCGGCGAGCTTCGCGTAGTACTGCCGGTAGGAGTCCAGCGTCCGCACCAGCGGCCCGCCGCGGCCCTCGGGGCGCAGCTTGGTGTCGACCTCGAGCGGCGGGTCGGGGCTCGGCGCGCCGAGGGCGGCGACGGCGGCCTCGGCGACGGCCTTGGCGTAGCGGACGGCCTCGGCGTCCTCGACGCCCTCGGCCGGCTCGCACACGAACAGCACGTCGGCGTCCGAGGAGTAGCCGAGCTCGGCCCCGCCGAGGCGCCCCATCCCGATCACGGCGATGCGGGCGGGTGCCGGGCCCTCGGCGGCCTGCCCTCGCTCGGCGGCTGCGAGCGCGGCCTGGAGCACCGCGACCCAGATGCTGGAGAGCGCCCCGCACACCGCGGGCACGTCGAGCAGACCGAGCAGGTCGGCGCACGCGACACGGACGAGCTCGATCCGGCGCATGGAGCGCCCGACCTGCCCGGCCGACTCCGGGTCGGTGTGCCGGCCGACGGCGTTGCGCAGCGACGCGGCCACCTCCTCGGGGCGGCGGGCGACCAGCTCGGCGTGCGGTCCGTCCCCGGCGAGCAGCCGCAGCACCTCCGGCGTCCG
Source organism: Actinomycetospora sp. C-140 (assembly GCF_054796175.1). Classification (NCBI taxonomy): domain Bacteria; kingdom Bacillati; phylum Actinomycetota; class Actinomycetes; order Pseudonocardiales; family Pseudonocardiaceae; genus Actinomycetospora; species Actinomycetospora sp. C-140. Next base: position 189,304 of record NZ_JBTWNF010000014.1, read on the forward strand.
CGGCATCATCTCCGCGACCCAGCGCGAGGTGCCGAGCACCCGCATCAGCCGCTCGGCGGCCACGCCCTCGTCGCGCAGGTAGCCCAGGAACCACGGGGTGTCGGCGAGCGCCTCGGACACCTTGCGGTAGGCGAGCAGTCCGTGGTCGGGGTCGGCGGTGTGCCCGAGCTCGTCGAGCAGCACCGGCAGCAGTGCCCGCTGGATGCGGCTCGCCCGGCTCACCCCGCCGATCAGCGCCTGCAGGTGGCCCAGCGCGCCCTGCGGCGAGGTCCACCCCAGCGCCTTGAGCCGGCGCATCGCCGACTCCGAGGTGAGCACGAGGTCCTCGCCCGGCACGCGGGCCACCGACTCGAGCAGCGGGCGGTAGAAGAGCTTCTCGTGCAGCCGCCGCACGCGCACCGTGTGCCGCGAGCGCTCGTGCGCCAGCACGCCGACCGCGTCGCGGGACCCGTCGGGGCGCAGCTTGGCGGCCCGGGCGAGCCGGCGCAGGCCCGCGGTGTCGTCGTCGGGCGGGAAGAGGTGGGTGCGGCGCATCTTCTGCAGCTGCACGCGGTGCTCGAGCATCCGCAGGAACCGGTAGGACGCGGCGAGGTTGGCGGCGTCGTCACGCCCGACGTAGCCGCCGTCGGCCAGGGCGGCCAGGGCCTCGAGGGTGTTCTGGCTGCGGATCGACTCGTCGCCGCGGCCGTGCACCAGCTGGAGCATCTGCACCGCGAACTCGACGTCCCGCAGCCCGCCGCGCCCGAGCTTGATCTCGCGGTCGGCGTGGTCGGCCCGGATGTGGTCCTCGACGCGCCGGCGCATGGCCCGGACGTCGGCGACGAAGTCGTCGCGGTCGGCGGCGCTCCACACCATGGGGTCGAGCTCGTCGCAGTACTGCCGCGCGAGCTCCTCGTCGCCGGCCACCGGGCGGGCCTTGAGCAGCGCCTGGAACTCCCAGGTCTTCGCCCAGCGCCGGTAGTAGGAGACGTGCCCGTCGAGCGTGCGCACGAGCGCGCCCTGCCGGCCCTCGGGGCGCAGGTTGGCGTCGACCTCGAGGAAGGCCTCGGTGGCGATGCGCATCATCGTGGACGCGAGGCGGGTGGCGACGTCGGTGGCGCCCTCGGCCACGAAGATCACGTCGATGTCGCTGACGTAGTTGAGCTCGCGGCCGCCGCACTTGCCCATCCCGATCACCGCGAGCCGGCACGGCAGCGGATCCCCGGGCTCGCGGCCGTCCTTCGTCCCCAGCGCGTCGGCGACCGTCGCGTCGGCCACCGCGAGCGACGCCCGCAGGCCGGCGGCGGCGAGGTCGGCGAGCTGCGCGGCGACGACCTCGACGGGCACCACCGGGAGGTCCGGCTCGCACACCGACTGCAGGTCGGCCGCGGCGAGCGCGAGGACCTCGTCGCGGTAGGCCAGGCGCAGCACGCCGATCCCGGCCGGCTCGAGCACGGTCGCCCGGGGATCGTCGACGGACGCCCCCACCGCCCCCAGCAGCGTCGCCGTCCGCTCCGCGAGGTCGGGCAGCTGGGACGCGTCGTAGGTGCGGCCCGGCGTGCCCTCGCTGCGCAGCGTGCGCCAGCGCTCGGGATGGGCGACGAGGTGGTCGCCGAGCGCGGTCGACCCGCCCAGTACGCCGAACAGCCGCCCGCGCAGGCCCTGGTCGCCGCCCAGCGCCGCGACCAGCGCGCCCCACTCGGTCTCGCCGAGCGCCTCGCGCAGCCGCTCGAGGGCCAGCAGGGCGAGGTCCGGATCGGGGCTGCGCGCCAGCGCCCACACGGTGGGCTCGGCGTCCGCGGTCGGCGCGTCGCCGTCCCACCACCCCAGGGCGGCGAGCCGCGGGCCGGCGTCCGGGTCGGTGAGCCCGAGTCGCGCCGGGGCCCGTCCCGTGCGGTCGCGGCGCCGGCTCGACATCGCGGACTCGGTCATGCCCCCGAGGATTCCAGCTCACCCGGGCGCGGGCTCGTCCGCTGGCAGGATCGGCGGGCATGCAGCGCTTCGAGTACAAGGTCGTCCAGCTCCGCGAGAGCCTCATGGGCGGCAAGCTCTCCGACGACAAGCTCGAGAAGGTCCTCAACGCCGAGGCCGCCGACGGCTGGCAGCTCCGGACGATCACCAGCGCCGACGTCAAGGGCCGCCTCGGGCCGGGCGGCGTCGACGGGCTGCTGGTGACGTTCGAGCGCCCGGTCCAGCG
>NZ_JBTWNF010000015.1:0-188082 GCF_054796175.1 Actinomycetospora sp. C-140
TTCTCGGGCGGATCGGCGCCCGCCGGGGCGTCGCCCTCGGGTGCCCCCGCGGCGGCGGCCGGATCGCCGGCCGGCGGCTCCGCGGGCTGGTCGCCGGGCTGCTGGGCCGGAGCGTTGGTGTCGGCCGGCGGGGCGGTCGTCGACGTGGGCGTCGTGGACGAGCGCGGCGTCGCGGTGCTCGACGGGGTCGGTGACGACGAGTCCGCACGGCTCGCCGTGTCGCCCGGGTCGGACCCCGCGACCGGGGTGAACGGCCCGAACGTCTGGCGTGGCGTGTCGTCCAGCGCCTCGTCCATGAAGGACTTCCAGATCTCGCTGGGCAGACCGTGGCCGTACACCGGGCGCCCGTCGGAGGTCTTGATCGGCGTGTTGTCGTCGGTGCCGACCCACACGGCCGTCGAGGCTCCCGGCGTGTAGCCGGCCATCCAGGCGTCGTTGTTCTGGTCCGCGACGTGCGACTGCACGGTGCCGGTCTTCGCCGCCGACTGCCGGCCGCCCTGCAGCGACACCCCGTCGTAATCGGGGACGTCCCGCATGGCCTCGGTGACGTTGCGCGCCACGCGCGGGTCGATGCGCTGCTCGCCCTGGTCGGTCGACTGGTCGAACAGCACCTCGCCGTTGGCCGTCGTGACGCGCTGGACGAGGTGCGGGCGGTGGTAGACGCCCTCGTTGGAGAACGTCGCGTACGCCGACGCCAGGTCGACGGCCGTCGTCTCCTGGTTGCCCAGCGCGATGCCCGAGTTCGGGTTGTCCATCGGTTGCGAGATGCCGGCCTGCCGCGCCGCGGCCGCGACGGCCTGCGGCCCGACCCTGTTGCCGAGCGCGTTGTAGACGACGTTGTTCGACAGCGTCATCGCGCGCTTGAGGCTGCAGTTCGCGCAGTCGGCGCCGTCCACGTTGCGCGGGGTCTGGCCGGGGATCGCGCGGCCGTCGAACTCGGTCGAGATACCGATCGGCGGGTCGTGCTGCAGCGCCGCGAGCAGCACGAACGGCTTGAACGTCGAGCCGGCCTGCTTCTCCACGCGGGCGTAGTCGAGGCCCGAGCCGTTGGCGCCGCCGAAGTAGGCGAGGATGCCGCCGGTCCGCGGGTCGATCGACACCGTCGCGCTGCGCAGGTTGTCCGGCTGGCCGCGCATCTGCCGTTGGTTCGCCTCGGCCGCCTCGCGCTGCGCCTGGGGCTGGATCGTCGTCTGGATCTGCAGGCCCTGCGTCACCAGCGCGTCCTCGTCGATGCCGAGCGTGCGCAGCTCGTCGCGGACGGCGCTGTAGATGTGGCCGCGGTCGTCGTCGGGCACGCCGCCGGTGACCCGCCGGGGCGGCACCGTGGCCGGGAACTGCGCCGCCGCGCGTTCCGGCGCCGGCAGCCAGCCCTGGGCGACCATGCCGTCCATGACGTAGTTCCAGCGACGCACGGACTCGTCGAGGTTCTGCGCCGGGTCCCACTTGGACGGCGCCTGGATGACCCCGGCCAGGAGCGCGCCCTCGGCCGGGTTCAGCGTCTCGACCGGCTTGCCGAAGTAGGCCTGCGACGCCGCCTGGATGCCGTAGGCGCCGCGGCCGAAGTAGATGCTGTTGAGGTAGTCCCCCAGGATCTCGTCCTTCGAGCGCTCCTGGGAGATCTTCAAGGAGATGATGAGCTCCTTGTACTTGCGCGTCAGCGAGTACTCGTCGCCCACCATCGCGTTCTTGACGTACTGCTGCGTGATCGTCGACCCGCCGCCGCTGCCGCCGGTGAGGTTCTTGTAGACCGCGCGGCCGAAGCCGGTGATGTCGAAGCCGCTGTTGGAGAAGAAGCTGCGGTCCTCGGCCGAGAGCACGGCGAAGCGCACCGGCGGCGGCACCTGGTCGAGGTTGACCTTCTGCCGGTTGCCCTGCTCGCCCGGCGCGATCCGCGCGAGCACGGAGCCATCAGCGAACGAGACGGTGTTGAGCTGGCTCTCGACGGCGTCGTCGGCGTTGGGCACCGGGATGAAGATGAAGCCCAGCACCATCGACAGCACGGGCGCGGCGACCATCGCGGCGAGGCCGGCGTAGACGCTGCGGCGCACCCGGCGCCAGCGCAGGGCGGTCGCCGTGAGCGCCTCGGGGTGCGGGCCGTCGAGGTAGAGCACGGCCCGGTCGCGCATCCGGCGGCCGAACGCGACGACCCGCTCCCCGCCGGGGAGGCCGACGATCCGCGCGGCGACGGCCGACAGCACCGTCGCGACGAGGACGGCGAACCGGCCGCGCGGGACCGTGCTGACCGGCGCGCGGGAGCCCGCCGTGTTCCGGGCGGCGGTGGTGCGGCTCGCACCGGCGCGGCCGCCGCCGCGGGTCGTGGGGCGCTTCGCGGGGTTGCGCGAGCGCGTCGTGGACCGGGCCGAGGTGCGCGACGTCGCCCGGGCGGCCGCGCCGTGGCGGGCGGACGCGCGCCCGGTGCGCGAGGCGGCGCGGGTGGCGACGTCGTCCTCGTCGTCCTCGAGGTCGTCCTCCTCGGGGAGCTCCTCGAGGTCCTGCTCGTCGAGCTCGTCGTCGTCGCGGTCGCGGCGTCCCTTGCGGTCGCGCGGGAGCGGGCCCGACCCCGGCCCGCGGGGCGAGGGCGCGTCGACGGCGGGCATGGCGGCCGTGCCGGTGGGGCGCGCCGGGCGCTGCGGGGCGGACGTCGTGTCGGTGCTCGTGGGCGGCGCGGCCAGGGCGGTGCTCGTGGCGGCCGCGGTGGTCGTCGTCGCCTGCGCGGGGCGTCCGGGCGCGTCGCGGCCCGGGCCGGCGGTGCTCGGGGCGCCGCCGGGCGGCGGGCCGCCCGGGCGGCCGGGCGCCGCGGCCGGGGGTGCTCCCGCGCCGGCCGAGGGAGCGGACGCGCCGGCGGGGCCGGTGGGACGTGCCGGCGCGGCCAGCGGGCGGGGCCCGGCGGTGCCGGTCGTCGCGGGTGGGGCCGCGGGCGCACCGGTCGGACGCGCGGGCGCACCGGCGGGGCGGGCGGGGCCGGCCGGACCGCCGGGGGGAGGCGTCGCCGGGGCGGACGGGCGGACGGGCCGGTTCCCCCGCGGCGCTCCGGCGCCGGGCGCACTCCCCGGAGGAGCGGCGGGAGCGACTCCCGCACCGCGGGGACCGGGGCCCTGAGGCGCCGCGCGGCCGGGCGCGGCGCCGGCGGGAGCGGTGCCGGTCGGGGCCGGGCCACCGGGAGCGGGGCCACCGGGCGCGGGGCCACCGGGCGCGGGGCCGGCCGGAGCCGCACCGGCCGGAGCCGGGCCGCCACCGGGTGCACGCCCCGGCGCGGGCCCGGCCGCGGCCGCACCTCGCGGCGGCGCGCCGGCGGGCGGCTTCGGTGCCTGGCCCTGCGGCGGCCGGCCGTCCGGGGTGGGCGTCGCGGGCGGCGGTGTCGGGTTCTGCGTTGCGCCCGGCGGCGTCCGTCGCTGCGTCGGGTTCTGCGGCGGAGCCTGGCCCGCCCCCGGGGGTCGCGCGCCCGGCGTCCCGGCGCCCGGGGGGCGTCCGGCCCGCGGCGCGGCGGTGGCCTTCGGCGGAGGCGGCGGGACGGTGGGCGGCGCGGCGGGAGCGCGCCCCGCCGCAGCCGGAGGGGAGGAGGCCGACGGACCGGACGAGGTCGCCGGGCTCGACGAGGACGCCGGCCGGGACGCCGCGCCGGCCCGGGTGCTCGTCGCGGCCCGGCCGCTCGCCGCGCCGCCGCTCGTCGCGGCCCGGCCGCTCGCCGCGCCGCCGCTCGTCGCGTCGCGCGCGCTCCTCGCGTCGCGGGCGCTCGTCGCGTCGCGGCCGGTGGACGTGGCGCCGCCGCCGGCGCGGGTGCCGGACCGCGCGCCGGCGAACGTGCCGGTGCTCGTGCGGGAGCGGAAGGAGCCGGTGGAGAGGGCGGAGGGGAAGCCGACGGGGGGCGAGGACGGGGCCGGCTCGCCGGTGATCCGCGCGCGGACGACGTCGCCGTAGTCGTCGTCCCGGCTGTGCCGCTCGGGAGGCGAGGGCAGCTCGGACCGTCCGCGGTCGTCCGCGGCGCGGGAGCGCCGGCCGCCGGAGGCGCCGTGCGTGCCCCGGTCGGCGTCGTCGCCGGGTTCGACGGGGTCGACAGCGTCGACGGCGTCAGCGGCGTGGCGCCGCCCCGACGAGCGCGCGTGCGTGCCCGCCACCGAGCAACCACCTCCCCGTGTCGCTCGAAGTCACTGTCCGTGCACACGACCGAGTCGGCGTGTCGGCTCGGCCGCGGGGCCCGACGCAGGACGTTCGGACCCGCACGAAGGCAACGCGCCAGCAACGGCCGCGTCGCGCCCGGATCGGGGTGCCGTCCACGACCGGAGCGCACGATGCGGTGAGTGGTGGTGTGATGTCACTCCGTCGTGAGGTCCGGCCGCTGGTCTCGGACCGTCGCGCTGAGTGGCGACCGCCGCCACCCACTGCTAACGGCGGAGCGCTGCCGACCGATGACCGGTTCGACGATGCCCCGGCGAGAGGACACACGCGGCATGGACCCCGACCAGGACCGGCCCTGGGTCCCGCGCCCCCGCGAGGGCGGCGAGGACACCGGTGACGCGTGGTTCCCCGTCGTCCCGGCCCCGCGTGCCGCGCCCGTCCTCGAGCAGCTGCCCGGCCGGGTGGCCACGCTGGCCGAGCGCCCGGCCGCCGCGTCCGCCCCGACCGCGGCCCCTGTGCCCGTGGCGCCGCGGTCCACCGCCCTCGCCGTGCGCGACGCCGGCGTCCCCGGCCTGCTGCTCGCGTGGCGCCGCGCCGCGGTCCGCCTCGTCCGCGCGGCCGTCGACGGTGTCCGCTCGGTGATCGGCCTGCTGGTGGCCGCACCGGGCTCCCCTTAGAGCTGCACCCCGCGCGTCAGCGCACCGTCGACCACGAGGTTCGTGCCACTGATGAACGTCGCCGCGGGGCTGGCCAGGAACGTCACCGCCCGCGCGATCTCCTCCGGCCGCGCCATGCGGCCGGTCGGGTTGAGGCCGAGCGCGTGGTCGTACAGGTCGCGGTTGTTCTGCTCGATCGACTCCCAGACACCGCCCGGGAAGTAGACGTTGCCCGGCGAGACGGTGTTGGCCCGCACCTTGCCGGCCAGCTGGTAGGCGAGACCCTGCGTGTAGTGCACGATCGCGCCCTTGAACGTCCCGTAGGGCCCGGCGGCGAAGTCGATCTCGCGACCGGAGACACTCGAGATCGTCACGATCGCCCCGGCGTCGCTGGCCTCGAGCGACGGGAGCGCCGCCTCGACGAGACGCACCGTGCCGAGCATGTCGGTGGTGAAGCTCGCCGCCCAGTTCTCCTCGGACGACGGGATCGCGAGCGCGGAGACGTTGGCGACCACCACGTCGATGCCGCCGTGGGTCGCCGCGCTGTCGGCCACCCACGCGCCGAGCGCGTCGCCGTCCGCGACGTCGACCGTGGTGCCGTGCACGTCCCGGCCGGCCTCGCGCATCTCCTCCTCGGCGGACCGGACCCCGTCGGCGGAGCGCGCGCAGAACGCGACCGTCGCGCCCTCCGCGGCGAGAGCCTCCACCACCGCGCGCCCGATGCCGCGGCTGCCACCCGTCACGAGCGCGGTGCGGCCGGTCAGCTGCAGATCCATGGTGGGCTCCTCTAGATCACCGACGCCGCACGGGCGCGCAGGTCCGCGTGCAGGCCGTCGAACGGGCGCAGTCCGGGCACGAGCGCCTTGGACACCTTCGTCACCGCGCTGTAGTTGGTGTCGACGACGTTGGCGAGCGGCGCCAGCGCGGTCTGCGTCAGCAGCTGGTAGGCGTCGAGGCGGTCGAGGCCGAGCAGCCCGCTCAGCCAGGTGATCATCTCGACCTGGCTGATCCGCCAGGCGTCCTCGAGGGGCCGCGACGAGCCGACGACGAGGATCTCGTCGTCGTTCTCGAGCCGCGGCCACGCCGGTGCCGTCGCCGCCGACGCCTTGACCAGGTCGACGAGGAGCGTGACGTCCATGGCGCCCTCGACCGCGGTGCCGCAGGCCTCGCCCTCGCCCTGCCGGTAGTGCCCGTCACCGACCGAGAAGATCGCGCCCGGCGTGTTCACCGGCAGGTAGCAGGTGGCGCCCGCCCGCATCTCGGGAGTGTCCATGTTGCCGCCGAACGCGTCCGGTGTGAGCGACGAGCGCACCTCACCGAGGGCGGGCGCGACGCCCACCGTGCCCAGCATCGGGGCGAGCGGCAGGTCGATCGCGAGGTCCGCCCGCTGCGCCGAGAACGTGACCGTGCTCCGTGCGCGGTCGACCTCGTAGATCCAGGTCCGTTCCTCGAGCGGCTCGTTCAGCAGGGCCGTGCGGTCGGTCCCGGTGAGCCCGCCGAAGAACGGGACGAGCGTCGAGGCACCCCAGTCACGGGCCGGGGTGAGGTCGACGAGGTGCAGGACCAGGGTGTCGCCGGGCTCGGCGCCGCGCACCGAGAACGGGCCGGTCTGCGGGTTGAGGAAACCCATCCGCAGGTTCGCGCTCGCCAGGTCGGACGTCGAGCGGATCGTCCCGCCGAACGCGTCGTCGCACCACAGGCGCAGGACGCTGCCGGGCTCGACCTCGCGGATCGGGGCGGCGCCGCCGAAGGTGTACGCGTACTGCGACGGCTCGGGCCGGAACTCCACGACGTCCACGACGACCTCCCGCGATCAGTACTCGTCGGATCCCGTCAGGGCGTGCTCGAGCTGGTCAGCAATGCGGGTGACCAGCCGGAACGGGCCGTCGAACTCGGCGAACGAGAGGTCCTCGATCGGCGTGGCGTGCCGGAACACCGCGACCCCGCCCACGGCCGCGGCACCGCCCACCACGGCGTCCTCGGCGAGCTCCAGCAGACGGCGGGCGTCGATGTCGTCGAGGCGTCCGATCGGCGACTCGATCTGGAGCCAGTCGTGCCCGTCGACCTCGCCCTTGTGGTGAACGTAGACCAGCTGCGTGCGGTCCTCGGACGTCGGGAGGCGGAACGTGAGGCTGTGCCGGTCCTGGGCCATGACCTCGTAGCGCACGCGGACCCACGTCACGAGGTCGTCCCACGAGGCCACCGACCACTCACCGTCCTCACGCCGGCCCTCGGAGCCGGAGCCGTCAGACCCGTCCGGGCGGCGCGCCGGGCGGAGAGATCGCACCGTAGCAGCGCGTGCCGTCGTCGATCGTCGTCCGCGGTCGGTCACCGGACGCCCCCGCCGACCAGCCGGTCCCAGCCCGCCGGGTTGACGGCCGCGGTCGCGCCGCTGCGGTCGAGCAGGCGCAGGAGCGCCGCCCCGTCCCGGGGCCGGTCGCCGACCTCCTGGGCGGTGGCCCGGCGCAGCACCGGCACCAGGCGCGGGGAGAGGCGGTGCACCGCCGCGAACGCCTCCGGGCCCGGTCCGTCGAGGATGCGCCGGGCGATGTCGAGGATGTTGTCGCCGTCGAACAGGTGGTCGCCGCGGGCCGCGAACACGACGCAGCAGGCCCACGCCCACACGTCCGTGGCGGGTCCCGCGCCGTTGCCGGTGACCTGCTCGGGCGCCATGTAGCCCGGCGTGCCGACCATGTTGCCCGCCGGCGTGTGGTGCGTCTGCCCGACGACGCGGGCGATGCCGAAGTCGACGACCTTGGGCCCGGCGGAGGTCAGGAGCACGTTGCCGGGCTTGAGGTCCCGGTGGGTGATGCCGTCGGCGTGCAGCGCGGCGAGCGCGCGGGCGAGCGCGATGGCGGTGCGGGTGAGCATCTCGCCGTCGGTGACCGCGCCCGAGGCCGCCACGAACGCGTGCAGCGACGGGCCGTCGAGGCGCTCCATGACGATGTAGGGCATCGAGCCGTCGAAGCCGACGCCGAGCACGCGGGCCGTGTAGTCGCCGGTGACCTTCCGCAGCGTCTGGCCCTCCCGCAGGAAGCGGGTGCGGGCGTCGACGTCGTCGAGCAGGTGCGGGGCGAGCACCTTGATGGCCACGACACCGTGGGTGCCGGCGCGGTGCCCGAGGTAGACGGTGCCCATGCCGCCGGACCCGAGACGTCCGGTCAGCGTGTACTCGCCCACCGTGCGGGGGTCGTGGGGCGTGAGCGGCTGCTCGGGGGCGGCCAGGTCGACCAGGCGGGTCGACGGCCCGATCGACGGGCCCATCGAGGGTGCCGCCCGCGGCGCGGGGGGCGGCGGGACCGAGGGCCGGCCGGGGCCGGGCGCCGCGGCGGGCAGGGCCGGGCGCTCCGGCGGCGCCTCGGACTGCGCCGACTTCCGGGCACGCAACAGGCGGCGCTCCTTGACCGCCGGCAGCCGGGCCGCGCGCAGGGCCTCGGGCACCACCGGTGCCTCGCGGCAGGCCCGGGGCCGCCCGCCCCGCGCCACGATCTGCTGGGCGAGCAGGAACAGGGCCGCCCCGACACCGATCCCCGGGGCCGCGAGCGTGCCGCCGACCGCGACGAGGACGCCGAAGACCACGACGGCGAGCAGCACCGTCGCCTTGCCACGGCTCGTCGGCCACGGGCGCGTCACCGGCATGGCCCGGCGGCGCTCGAGGTCGAGCCCGCCGACGTAGAGCCCCGCCACCGCGAGCGACAGCAGCGCGAGCAGCACCAGCCCGCCGACCGTGACCGTCGGGCCGCTGGTGGTCGGCGCCGGGAGGCCGGCGTCCTCCAGGCGGCGGACCAGCGCCCGCAGCGCGGTGCGCCGCCCGTCGGCGAGCTGCTCGGCGACCAGCGAGACCGTGAGCGTGCCGACGAGCGCCGTCACCGCGGCCGTCAGCGCCGTCAGGCCGAGCGCCCGCGGGACGGGCAGGTCGGCCGCACGGTGCAGGTGGCGACGGGCCCGGCGCCGCTCGGCACCGGAGAGCCGCGACACGCGGTCGGTCACGACGCGGTCGACGAGCATCGCCGTGCGCCGGTGCGCGGCCGCACGCCGGTGCAGCGGCGCCATCGCGAAGCCCGTCAGCACCCCCGCCGCGATCACGACGAGAACGGGCAGTCCCGGGCCCAGCTCGGCCAGCCCCACCGCACGTCCTCCTCTCGTCGATCCCGGCACCGACTTCTTCCGCGACGGTACCGGGGGTCCGGATCATCCCTGAGCGCGTCGTCCCGGCGTGGCGTCACCCTCACGCGTCAAGGTGGTTTTCCCGTGTCACGGCCCGGCGCCGGTGCGTTGAGCGCCCTGCTCATGTATCCGGCTCCGTTCCGCTGCGCGCCCGGGTCATCGGTCCGGCTCCGCTGCGCTGCGCGTCCTGCGCCCCGGGCGCCACCGTGACTTGCGGGGATGTCGGAGCACCACGTCACCGAGGCTGTGGCGCCCGCGGACGACGACGTGCGGCACCCCGCGCTCGCGACGGTGCGCGGTGTCGTCCTTGACCTTGCCGGCCGCGATCCGCAGGTCGTCGACGTCGGCGGTCGCGTGGTCCGGCAGCACGAGCAGGGGCGAGCAGAGCCCGGTCGCGAGCTCCACGATCACGACCGGCGCCGTGAACTCGGCGCCGGTGAAGTCGAGCGTCACCCCGCCCACCCAGCTGTGGACGCGCACCAGCGGCGGGACGCGCCAGTAGCCCCGGCGTGTGATCGCCCCGGCGAGCCCGGCCTGCAGGTCGAGGACGTCGACGGGGCGGGTGGCCTGCAGGGACGCGCCGGGCAGGTCGTCGAGCAGGCCGTCGAGGTCGCCGCGCACCCGGGCGGCCAGGGCGGTCGCGCTGCGGTCGGAGTACTCCGCGGGCGTGATCTGCCCGGCCACCATCGCGCGCGCGAGGAACTGCTGCACCTGCTCGCGCTCCACGTCGGAGACACGCAGGGACGCGGGGTCCCCCGGCTCCGGACTCGCGGACGTCACAGTCGCGATGATAGGGCGCCGCCGGCGAGGGTCCGGGGGCCGCGAGGGAGGTGAGCGGGTGCCGCGAGGCCTGCGTGTCGTCCTCGCGGTGGTCGCGGCCGCCGTCGTCGCCACCCCGCTCGCGGGATGCGGGAGCGCCGGGCGGGCGTCCCCGCTCACCGGCCTGCCGGTCGCGTCCGACCGGCCGGTGCTCGCCGTGAAGGTCGACAACTCGCCCGCCGGGCGGCCGTGGACCGGGGTCGAGGACGCCGACGTCGTCTACGTCGAGCCCGTCGAGGGCGGCACGACCCGGCTCCTCGCGGTGTTCTCGTCGCGCCTGCCCGCGTCGGTCGGACCGGTCCGCAGCGCGCGGGAATCGGACGTCACCGTGCTCGCGGCCTACGGCCACCCGGCGCTCGCGTTCTCCGGCTCCGCCCCCGAGCTCGCCCCGACGCTCGCCGGCGCGCCGATCGCGGCGGTGACCCCCGAGACCGCGGCCCCGGCCTTCCGCCGGGATCCCGCGCGGCGGGCTCCGTCCAACCTCTACGCCGACCCGGCCGCGCTGCTGTCCGCCGCGGGCTCCGCCGGTGGCGCGTCGCCGCCGCGGGACGTCGGCTTCCGCTTCGGGGCGCTCCCGTCGGGCGGGGAGGTCGTCCGCCAGCGCGACGTCGCCTTCGGCACCGGTGAGCTGGTGCTGACGTGGGACGCCGTGCGGGGGCGCTGGATCGTCGAGCCTGGCGCGGCGGGCCCCGTCGTCCCGGCCACCGGCGGCGACCCGGTCGGCGCCGCGACCGTGCTGGTCCAGCACGTCACGACCCGGCCCTCGGCGATCCGTGACGTCGCCGGCGCCGTCTCGCCCTACGCGGTGACCGTCGGGGAGGGCGCGGCCGAGGTCCTGCGGGACGGCCGGTCGTTCCCCGCCCGGTGGTCCCGGCCGACACCCACCGACCCGACCGCGGTGCTGGGCGCCGACCGCCTCCCCGTGCCCTTCGCGGCCGGCCCGGTCTGGGTGCTGCTGGTCCCGGACGGTTGAGGACCCCCTCCGATCGGGTAGGCCCGCGGCATGGGTGCTGACGACAAGATCGACAACCAGGCCGACAAGCTCAAGGGCAAGGTCAAGGAGACCGCCGGGACGCTCAACGGTGACGAGGAGCTCCGCACCGAGGGCAAGGCCGACCAGACCAAGGGCGACATCAAGCAGGCCGGCGAGAAGATCAAGGACGCCTTCAAGTCCAACTGACGCGTCACGGCCCCGGGAACCGATCGGTCCCGGGGCCGACGTGTGTCTAGTAGCCGCGCGACTCCCGGCGTCCGGTGAACCCGTAGACCGGCGTCCCGTCCTGGTCGCGGCGCGTCAGGCGATGGACGGCGAAGACGTTGATGCCGGGGATCGAGCCGCCGAACACGTCGCTGACCTTCTGGCGCGGCCCCTGCTCGACCAGCACCAGGAACTCCTCGGGGAGGTTCACCCCCTCGGCGATGGTGAGGTCGTGGTCGCCCTGACACGGGCCGTCGGCGAGTCGGATGCGCATGCGGCCCTCCCCTCGAACTCGTCGGCTGACCGGCGTCATGGTGGCACGTCCAATGGGCCCGGTCAGATCGTCCGGGCCCGCTCTTTGCAGCTGTACTTGCACATGCAAGGATGATCGCCGCCGGTCATGCCCCCCGTGATCGGCATGGACCCGGTCGGTGTCCCCCCGCCGGCCGGGTCCCCCCTTCACCCGTCGGGCGAGCCCGATCTCACGCCCGACGAGCATTCCGGGCTGGATTGGACCGGGCCGCGAGCGGACACTCTCAACCCGTTCCCCGAGTGATGGGTGAGAGCGGACGTGCAGAAGGACGAGGCGGCGGCCAGGCTCGCGCGGCAGGCATCGGATGCGCTCACCGCGCTGCTCGAGCACACCCGCACCCGCCCGGCGACGTCCGACCGCTTCGACGCGTGCAGTGACTCCCTCGACGAACTCGCCCGGGCCGTCATGGCGATCGGCGAGATCGTGGACGGGTGCACCGCGCCCTCGGGCGGCGACGACGAGGACGGCGTCGCCGACCGCACCCGCGAGCTCGCGACCGTGATCGTGCGCCGGCGCAACTCCTTGCTCGCCGAGAACGCGACGGCTCGTCTGCGTCGCGCGGCCACGGTGCCGGTGCGTCGGGCGGGCTGACCCTCACGCCGCGGGTGCACCGCCGAAGCCGATCTCGTTGCCGTCGGGGTCCCGGTAGACGACCTTGCGGACGCCGCCGGGGTAGTCCTCGTGCCGGGACGGCTCCACGCCCCGGCCGCGCGCTCCGTCGACCGTCGCGTCCAGCTTCTCGGGGAAGATCGTCAGCTCGCCGTGCCCGGCGTGCGCACCGTTCTCCTTGATGTAGAGCCACCGGTGCTCGGCGAGCTCCCAGACGGCTTCGGTGTCGGAGGCGAGGAAGCTCGGCTCTCGTCCGAGGAGGCGCTCGTACCAGGTCTTCGACGGCCCGAAGTCGCTGACGAAGAGACCCGCGAAGAGGTCGAGCTCGGTGCTCATGACGCCGGAGTCCACAGCCCGACGCGCGTCCCGTCGGGATCGAGGACGACGGCCATCGTGCCCATGCCCGGGACGACCCACGGTTCGACGGCCGTCGTCGCCCCGAGTCCGACCGCCCGCTCCAGCGCGGCGGGGACGTCGTCGACGGTGAAGTACGTGACCATCCCGACCGGGTGCCGGTGCGCGTCCCCGGCCTGCCCGATGCCGCCCGGCAGCCGTTCCGCACCAGGCGGGACCACGCCGTAGTCGATCTCCTCGAGGACCTCGACCGGCCACCCGAACAGGCCCGCGTAGAACGTCCGCGACCGCCCGGCGTCGGACGCGGTGATGTCGATCCAGGCCGCGGGACGCGTCATCGCCTATCTCCTCCATCGCACCGTCGAGTCCTGTTTCAGGACTGGACGGTAGCAGGATCGCTAGGAGCTGGACGAGCGGCGGCGCCGCGCCTCGTGCGCCGCGACCTTGCTGCGGTTGCCGCACACCTCCATGGAGCACCAGCGCCGCGCGCGGTTGCGGGAGGTGTCGAGGAAGACGAGCACGCAGGTGTCGTGGTTGGCGCAGCGCCGCAGGCGGTCGAGGCGGTCGCCGGCGAACAGGCGCGCGCCCGCGTCGGCGAGGAGCCACGGCAGCACGGCGGGGTCGGCGTCGAGGTCGGTCCGCACCCCGTAGCGCAGCGCGCCCTCCGGGCCGCGAGTCAGCTCGGTGCCGGGCCCGGCGGCGAGGACCGCGTTGAGGGTCTCGATCGTCGCGTCGGGCACCGGCCCGCCCTCGACCACCGCGTCGACCCAGGCCCGTACCGCGTGGCGTATCGCGAGCGTCCGCGCGTGGACCGCCGGCGGGATCGCGGACGGGGCGCCGTCCAGCGGGGAGGCGGCGACCCAGTGGGCGAGCTCCTCCGGCGTCGCCACGGTGTCGACGAGCGCACCGCCGTCGACGAGCACGGTGTTGACGAGGTCGAGCGCGAGGGCTCCCGCGAGGAACACGAAGCGCTCCTCGTGGCGTTCCCGTCTCGACATGGCTAACCTTCGTCAATCGTTGATGGTGGTTAGCACGATACGACGGGAGACGTCATGGCGCACCGCGGGCTCGTCGACACCGGGTTCCACGAGGGCGAGCTCCGCGTCCAGCAGCGGGCCGGGGTCGCGGACGACGCGGACCGTCTCGCCGGGATGCTGACGACGCCGCACCTCGGCGAGGGCATGAGCCGGTTCGTCGCCGAGCGCGAGCTCGCGTTCATCACCGCCGAGGACGATCACGGGCGCCTGTGGACCTCCCCGGTGTTCGGCCCGCGGGGGTTCGCGTCGGGGAACGGGCAGACGCTGACGCTCGCGAGCGCCGTGCCCGAGGGCGACCCCCTGGCGGGACTCCCCGCCGGGCGGCAGGTGGGCGTCCTCCTGATCGACTTCGCGCGGCGACGGAGGCTCCGGGTGAACGGGGTCCTGAGCTCGGTCCGCTCCGGGGCGCTGACGGTCGCCGTCGAGCAGGCGTACGGGAACTGCCCCCGCTACATCCACCCGCTCGACGACACCGCCCTGGCCGGCGCCCACCCGGCCGGACGTGGCGACGGGCTCCGGAGCGAGGACCTCGCGCAGATCGCCGCCGCCGACACGTTCATCCTCGGCACGAGGCATCCCGACCGCGGCGCCGACACATCCCACCGGGGCGGCGATCCCGGGTTCGTCCACCACGCGGACGGCCGCCTGTGGTGGCCCGACCACCCCGGCAACAACCTGTTCAACACGCTGGGGAACCTCGAGGTGGACCCGTCGGCGTCGCTGCTGTTCCTCGACCCCGGCCGCGGGGCGATCCTCCAGCTCTCCGGTACCGCCGTCGTCGAGTGGACCGACGACGAGGAGACCGGGCGGCGCGTGTGGTTCACGCCCGAGCGCGTCGCGAACTCCGCGGTGGGCGACGCATGATCGCCGCGGGGACCTCGCGTCAGCGGCTGAGTCTTCCGGCATCGGAGCTGCGCTGACAGGATCACCGGCGATGCCAGCGACACCGGATCCCGACCAGCTCCGCCAGCTCCTCCACGCGTTGTCCTCGGACGACCGCGATGACCGTCGACCCTGGGCGGATGCGCTGGGCGACTGGTGGCGTGGAGGTCAGCTCGATCCGCAGACCGCGAGCACCCTCGGCACGGTGGTGACCTGGTGCGCGATGGTCGACGACGACGCCGGCGGCATCAGGGCCCGGGTCCTCGACTCCCTCGCCGCGCTCGCCGAGGACGGGCGCCTGCCCGAGGCCGACCTCGACCGGCTCACGCGCGGCGTCGACGCCCAGTGGGTGCCCGACAACGAGCAGGCGGCGGTCAAGACGCTGCGCGGCGCCCTGGGCCGCTCGCCCGGCGGCCGGCGAGACCCCAAGGGCTACCTCTGGACGCTCGTCGACCACGTCCACGCCCTCACGTCCCCCGACCAGGCCCAGCGCGAAGCTGCCGTGGGCCCGGCTGCTGCCGAGCCCGGCATCGGTGCCGCGGACGCCCAGGCCCTCGCCGTGGTGTCCGGGTGGGCGAACGCCTGAGGACCTGACCAGCGACGACGCCGGTTCCCCGAACGCACTGCTACGGGGGCGCCGCTGTTCCGACTGCGACACGTGAGCCGGCGTCAGCTGATGTTGTGCAGGTCCTCCGCGGCCTGGCGCTCGGACCGGCCGGGCTGCAGCTCTCGCCACGCGGTGTCGGTCAACTTGCTCAGTTGAGCGCCCGCGTCGACCACCAGCGACCACCAGCCGCCTCCTGGCGAAGCGCAGCGAGCTTCGGACTCCTGCTCCCGGCCGAGCTCGTGGAGGTCCCTCATCACCTGTGCGGAGATCGGCATGCCCAGCCGTTCGTAGGAGTCAGCTCGCTGCCTCAGGGTCGGCGGCTGCGGCTGGGTCGGGTGCTGGAACGGCGCGCTCGACTGCTGCCACGGTGCGATCCACTGCTGCCACTGTGCGGCGCACTGCTGGGACAGCTCGGTCGCGCGCCGCACCAAGGTGGGCGGCTGCTGGGCCTTCCATGCCTCGTACGCCTTCCATGCCTCGTGCTCCTTGCGGCGCTTCTGTGCATAGATCCCGATGCACACCCCGATGATCAGCATTCCGGGGACCGCCGGCGGCGAGGCGATCGCGGAGACGAGCAGGATGCCGTAGATCACCCACACGGCGTTCGGCATCGGGCTTTCCCGACGCCGACGTGCGCGCTCCGCCCTCCGAGCTTCCTTGCGCTTCTGCTGCGCCTTCCCCTCGAGGTGGAGCAGCGCGCCTGCCGCCAGCCAACCGATCACGTGAACCCCCTCGGTGTCGACCAGCTATCGCAGAGATCCAGTCGCCGTTACGACACCGCCCGACTTCGGGGTCTTGCGGCGGGGGTCGCCTCGGTCGTGCCGCGCAGCGTTTCGGGCTGCACGACCTCCGGCACACGTGCGTGAACCTGCTCCCGGCGCTCGGCGCCCACCCGCCGGACGGTGACGAGCTGGGCGCGTGCGCCGTGAACTGCACCGGCTCGTTGCTACACGGCGCTGCTCCAGGGGCCCAAGACAAAGGGGCCGCAGCGTTGCTGCGACCCCTCTGTGCTGCCTCGACCGGCGCGCGCCCGAAGGGATTCGAACCCCTAACCTTCTGATCCGTAGTCAGATGCTCTATCCGTTGAGCTACGGGCGCATGTCTGTGGTTGTGAAGCCCCGACCCTGTCCGGACCGCGGCCGCGGAGGCTCCGGGATTTGAACCCGGGAGGGAGCCGAACTCCCAACCGCATTAGCAGTGCGGCGCCATAGACCAGACTAGGCGAAGCCTCCCGAGGTCCCCCTGGGGCCTCCGTCGGGAAACAGTACACACCGCCGTCCGCCCGCCCGGCCGCCACCCCCCGTCAGGCGTGACGTGTGCACGTCCCTGCATGCCTGCCCGGCGGCCTCGGGTAGCCCACAACCGAATCGATCCCGGAGGAAGGACTGCATGAAGGCGACGCTGATCTACGGAGCGGGCGACATCCGGGTGGAGGACGTGCCCGACCCGACGCTGCAGAGCTCCACCGACGCGATCGTGCGGATCACGCACTCGTGCATCTGCGGCAGCGACCTCTGGCCGTACAAGAGCCGCGAGCAGACCGAGCAAGGCGACCGGATCGGCCACGAGTTCATCGGGGTGGTCGAGGAGACCGGCTCGGACGTGAGCCGCATCCGGCGCGGCGACCTGGTGGTCGCGCCCTTCTACTACGGCGACGGCACCTGTGAGTACTGCCGCCAGGGGCTCACCAGCGCCTGCCCGAACGGCAACGCCTGGGGAGCCGAGACCGACGGCGGCCAGGGCGAGGCCGCCCGGGTGCCGTACGCGGACGCCGTGCTGATGAAGCTCACCGTGCCGCACGACTCGGAGCTCATGCCGAGCCTGCTCACGCTCTCCGACGTCTTCGGCACCGGGCACCACGCCGCGGTCTCGGCGAGAGTCGGCCCGGGCAAGGACGTCGCCGTGATCGGTGACGGTGCCGTGGGCCTGCTCGCGGTGCTCGCCGCCAAGCGCCTCGGCGCCGAGCGCATCGTGCTCATGGGTCGTCACCAGGACCGCACCGACCTCGGCCGCGAGTTCGGCGCCACCGACGTCGTGTCCGAGCGCGGCGAGGAGGGCGAGCAGCGGGTCCGTGACCTGCTCGGCAGCGACGGGGTGCACTCGGCGATCGAGGCCGTCGGCTACGAGCAGTCGCTGACGTCGGCGATCAATCTCACGAAGCCCGGCGGGCACGTCGGCATCGTGGGCGTGCCCCAGAGCGGCGAGCTGCCCAACCTGGCGCAGAAGTTCTTCAAGAACGTCACCGTCGCCGGCGGCATCGCCCCGACCCAGGCGAACATGTACGAGCTGCTGCCCGACGTGCTCGACGGGCAGATCGAGCCGGGCAAGGTGTTCAACCGGACGATCAAGCTCGACGAGACCCCGGACGGCTACCGCGCCATGAACGACCGCGAGGCCCTCAAGGTGCTCGTCCGGCCCTGAGGTGCGCTGCGCGCGCGTGAGCACTTCGGAGTGCTCTGGCACTCCGAAGTGCTCACATGCGCCGGAGGCGCACCTCAGGTCCGGCGCAGGAGGCGGAGCAGGGTCGGCGGGCGCCCGCCGTACCCCTCCGCCTCGAACGCCGCGACGGCGATGCGCGGCAGGTCGCGGACGGCGTCGAAGACGAGGAACCGCGGCAGCCACTCGGGGCCGAAGCGGGCGTTGAAGCGGTAGAGCGTGTCGATCTGCCACCAGCGCGAGGCGATGCGCAGCAACCGTGCCCACAGACGCGCGACCGGGCCGGCGCCGATCTTCTCGCCGCGCTCCAGCGCCGAGCGGAACACCGCGAAGTTCAGCGACACCCGATCCACGCCCAGGCCTCGGCAGGCCGCGAGCAGGTCGGCGATGAGCAGCTCGTTGAGACCGTTGTCGGGCACCGCGGGGTCGCGGATCATGAGGTCGAGCGAGAGCCCCTCGGTGCCCCAGGGCACGAACTGGAGCAGGCCCCGGGTCGCTCCCTCGGCGGTCGCGACGACCACCACGGCCTCGGGGTCGGCCTCGCGGTCGGCGACCCGCGAGAGCGCCATCGAGAACCCGCGCTCCGCCGGCCCGCCCCGCCACTGCGCCACGAGCTCCCGCAGGGCGGCGAGCTCCTCGTCGTCGATGTCGTGCAGCCGGCGCACCGTGGTCTCGTAGCCCGCGCGCCGGACCCGCGAGACGGCCTGCCGCACGGTGCGCATCGACCGGCCCTGCAGCGAGAACGTGGTCACGTCGACGACGGCCTCGTCCCCGAGCTCGAGGGCGTCGAGCCCACCCTCGCGCGCCCAGACCCGGGCGCCCGACTCGGAGCAGCCGAGCACGGCGGGCACCCAGCCGTAGCGGCGGCAGACGTCGAGGAACTCGGTGATCGCCCCCGGCCAGGCCTCGAGGTCGCCCAGCGGATCGCCCGACGCCAGCGCGACCCCGGCGACCACCCGGTAGCCGACGGCCGCCTTGCCCGTCGGCGAGAACACCACCGCCTTGTCGCGGCGCAGGGCGAAGTACCCGAGCGAGTCGGCCCGACCGTGGCGGGCGAGCAGCGCCCGGATGCCCTCCGCGTCCTCACCCGTCAGCGCCGGGCGCGGCTCAGCCGAGCGGAGCAGGAAGTAGCCCCCGAGCACGAGGGCCGCGATCCCGAAGGTCAGGCCGACGGCCGCCGTGAGGTCGTCGAACCACAGCGCCCTGAACTCCACCGGCCCGCTGACCCCGACCAGCGAGAGCCCGGCCTGGGCGAGCTTGTCCCCGACGTCCGGCCGGCCCGCGAGCAGCGACGGGCGCACGAACAGCAGCAGGGCGACCACCACGAACCCGCCCAGCAGCATCTGGACGACGACGCGCACGGCGGCCAGCCGCCCCACGGGGTCGGGCAGGGCCGTGAACTCGCGTCGGGTGAGCAGGAGCCCGACCAGCAGCACGAGGGTGATCACGGTCGGGATGACGGCGTGCCGCCCCACGACGTGGGAGACGATCAGCAGGACGCACGCCACCACGGCCAGCTGCCACGCGCGTCGTTTCCGGCGCCGCAGCCCCGTGGCCAGCATCATCAGCCCAACGCCGAGCGTCGCCACGACGGCCGTCCCGACCAGCGTCGCCTCGGGCGGGAGCCCGAACCACGTCGCGGGCTGCAGCCGCCGGCGCAGCAGGGGCGTCACCAGGGAGAGCACCGTGAGCAGCCCGGCGACGCGGGCCGCCCACACGACGACGCGCGCGACCCGCCGTCCACGCCAGCGGGCGAAGCGGCCCTCGACGGCGGCCGCGGTGGGGCGGTCCGTCGGCACCCCCGACGCCATGTGTCCTCCGGTCGGTGTGGGCCCCGGCCGGAGTCCACGACGGCGAGCTAGCGCAGATGCGCGTCCAACCAGTTCAGTACCCGGCTGCGGGCCTCCATCTTGGTCGCCTCCTCGGAGTTCCCCTCGTCCAGGGGATCCGGCTGCGCGGCGGCGTGCTCGTCGACGTCGAAGCGGTGCTCCCGCGACGGGTAGACGACGACGTCGACGACCCGGCCGGAGGAGTGCGCGGCCTCGCGGAGACGGTCGACCTCGGAGGGGTCGACGGGGTCGCCGCGCTCGCCGTAGAGCCCGAGCCACGGGCAGGTCAGCTCGCCCACGACGTCGACCAGAGCCGGGAGGCCCGCCGAGAGAGGTGTGGCGACACCGCCGGCCGAGACCGTGATGACCGCGCCGAGCGAGCGCTGCGCGGCGACCACGAGCGCGGCCGTGGCGCCGAGGTCGAAGCCGAGGACGGCCATGCGGTCGGAGGTGACCCCGCGGTCGGCGAGCATGCCGAAGGCAGCGTCGGAGTCGGCGAGCACCGACTCGCCCGAGACGACCGCGGCCGCGCGGTCGACCACCTCGTCCTCGCCGGTCTGCTCGTCGATGCCCGGGTCGTCGCGGTGGTAGAGGTGCGGGGCGATCGCGAGCCAGCCCTCGCCCGCGAGGGCCTCGACGATGGCCTGGGTGCGCGAGGTGACCCCCCGCGACTCGTGGAGGACCACCACACCGCCGCGGACCGCGTTCTCCGGTTCGCCGATCGTCACCCGCAGCTGGGTCTCGTCGACCAGCGGGATGGTCTCGGTGTGCGTCCCCGTCATGGTCCTCAGCCTTCCACGTCGCCGGTCGGCCGTCCTGCGGGCCCGGGCGATCCCGGGCAGGGACCGGGCCGGGGTTTCCGGTGCGTTTACCGTGGTGACCGTGCCCGTCCGACTGCGTGACGACCTCGCCGCCCTCCCCACCTACGTCGCCGGTCGCACGGTGCCGGGCGCGGTGAAGCTGGCGAGCAACGAGATGCCGCTGCCGCCCCTGCCCGCCGTCCTCACCGCGGTCGCGCGGGCCGCGGAGGTCGGCAACCGCTACCCCGACATCGCGGTCACCACCCTGACCGCCCGGCTCGCCGAGCACCACGGCGTCGCCCCGGCGCGGATCGCGGTCGGGTGCGGGTCGGTGGCGCTGTGCGGGCAGCTCGTGCAGGCGGTGTGCGCCCCCGGCGACGAGGTCGTCTACTCCTGGCGCTCGTTCGAGGCCTACCCGATCGTCACGCTCACCGGCCACGCGACGGCCGTCCCCGTGCCGCTCACGCCCGAGCACGTCCACGACCTCGACGCCATGGCCGCGGCGATCACCCCGCGCACGAAGATGGTGATCGTCTGCAACCCGAACAACCCGACGGGGACGGCGGTCGGCGAGGACGCGCTGCGGGCGTTCATCGCCCGCGTCCCCGACGACGTCCTCGTGGTGCTCGACGAGGCCTACCGCGAGTTCGTCACCGATCCCGACGTCCCGGACGGCCTCGGGCTCGCCGCCGAGTTCGACAACGTCTGCGTGCTGCGGACCTTCTCGAAGGCCCACCGGCTCGCGGGCCTGCGCGTGGGCTACGCCGTCGGGCCCGCGGAGCTGGCCGCCGCGCTGCGCGGGGTCTCGGTGCCGTTCTCCGTGTCGGCGCCGGCCCAGGCCGCGGCGCTGGCCGCGCTCGACCACCTCGACGAGCTGCTCGCCGACTGCGCGGGGGCGGTCACCGAGGTCGGCCGGATGACCTCGGCGCTGCGCACGCTCGGGTACGAGGTGCCGCCGTCGCAGGCCAACTTCGTCTGGCTGCCGCTCGGCACGCGCGCGGTCGAGTTCGCCGAGCACGCGCTGGAGAACAAGGTCGTCGTGCGGGCCTTCGACGGCTCCGGGGTGCGGGTGAGCGCCGGCACGCCCGAGGAGGTCGACCTGTTCCTCGCGGCGGCGGGCTCCTTCGGGCGCTGAGGGCGTTCGGGCGGTGTCGTCCGCTGCGACGGGCGGCGGACCAGCCAGCGGTGCGCGGGGCGCTCGACGACCACCGTCAGCACCCAGCCGAGCAGCACCGCCACCGCCGCGACGAGCCCGAGGCGCCACCAGGGGTGGTGGCCGACGGTCGCCTCGAACGCCCAGGCGACGAAGTAGCCGATCTGCTGGTTCATCAGGTAGATGCCGTAGGAGATCCCGGCGAGCCAGCTGATCACCCGCGGGAGCGGGCCGACGCGCAGCACGCCCCAGTCCTGGCCGGCCGCGGCGGCGGCGATCCCGACGACGGCCACGGCGAGCACCAGCACCGACGGCAGGTCCGGGGTGTGGAGGTCCTCGGCGACGAGGCCGGCGAGCACCAGCGCGAGCAGGTGCACGGCGTGGACCCGTCCGCGCGACCACAGCCACACCGCGAGGCCGATCCCGAAGCACTGCCACCGGAACATGACCAGGCCGTAGAACACCTCGCCCAGCGGACCGTCGGGCGCCCCGACCTCCATCATCACGACGGGCACGACGATCACGCCCCACGCCGTGAGCGGCAGCGTCCAGCGCCGGCGCCAGAAGTCCCGCCCCACCGCGGCGGCGGCCGCCGCGGCGAGGGTGAACATCCCCAGCTGGGCGGGCAGCGTCCAGTACGAGTGGTCGAGGTAGACGACGGCCGGATCCCAGGTCTGCAGCAGCAGGAGGTTGCCGATGAGGTCGCGTCCGGAGGGCGTCCAGTAGCCGAACTGCGCGGCCCCGAGGGTGGCCAGATAGGTGACGGCGACGGCGACGACGTACGCGGGGAGCAGGCGGGCCAGACGATCGACCCACCACCGACCCGGCGGACGGGTCGACAGCGTGCGGCACACGAAGTACGCCGACAGCACCATCAGGGTGTTGGCCCCGGCCTCGATGAACCACTGGAAGGGCATGTGCGGCAGCCAGGGCATCACGCCGATGACCGAGTAGGTGGCGTGCTGGACGACCACGCTGGCGACCGCGACGACGCGTACGACGTCCCAGCTCAACTGCCGGGTTCCGCTCACAGCGCGCGGACGCTAGGAACGCTTTCTGAGAGGACGCTGAGATGACACCACGGCGGACCTAAGCGCTTCGGCCGTCCAGCTCACACGCCGGTACTCGCCGCGTGATCTCGCGCACCGGGCCCTCCCGGCGCGCTCCGAGGAGCCGGACCACACCGAGACAACACTGGATCCACAGCCCCGCCTGGATCTCGCGTCCCACGCCGAGACGACGGTAGACGATCTCCGCGGCACGGTCGCCGGCCCGGGACCACACCTCGATCGTGAAGTCCACGGTCCCCGGTCCGGCGTCGGTCGCGCGGAACTCGATCACACCGGCCTCGAGGTGGCCGTCGAGGGTGCCGAAGCGGAACGACGTGTCGGTGCGCGCGAGCACCCGCACCGGCCCGTCCCACGGCGCGGGCATGTACACGCGGTACTCGTCACCGACGAGCATGCGGCCCGGCTCACCACGCTGGCGCGCGAACGTCACGACGTGCGGCGGCGCGGCACGGTCGAGGTCGTGGGAGAGCACCGCGACCACGTCCCGGGCGAGGCCCGCGGCACCGACCGCCCGGACGCCGAAGCGCCGGTGGAACAACGGCCCGAAGCCGTCGGCGACCGTCTTGGTCCGCCCGTCGACGAGGGCGACCGGCCACGGGGCCGGCAGGTCGGTGCCGTCGCCCGGCTCGTGGCGCCGCCCGGTGGCCGGCAGCGTCCGCAGGTGCCGGCCGAGCATGACCAGTGCGCCCCAGCCGCGGCGGAGGCGTCCGAGCGGCGGGCGGAACGAGATCAGGCGGCGGGGCGACACGGTGCAGCGGGTAGCCGCCCGACGGTGACACCATGCGCCGGTCCGTCCGGCGCTCGACGACTCCCAGGGGGAAGCACCGCGTGAGGATCACGGCCCACCCCGACCCCGCGGGCGCCCTCCGCGAGATCGCCGGCTACCGGCTCAACTACGACCCCGCCGACACCGAGGGCCGGGGCTGGCACCACGACCGGGTGCGCCACCCGCTCGGCGACGAGGAGCCCGGCGAGCCCGTGCCGGGCGGGCCGTTCGAGATCGCCCGCGGTCTCGTGCACGACTACGAGTTCGCCGAGCCAGCGATCATGCGCGCCTACTTCCACCGCGACGCCCCGCTGGTCGGGCGGGACATGCTCCTCGAGGGCCGCTTCGCGGTCCTGCGTTTCCCGATGGGCGTGCGCGTCGACGCCGAGGTCGACGAGGTGCGCGACCGCGCCGACGGCACCCGCGAGCGGTCGTGGGGCTGGAGCTACCGCACCCTCGAGCACCACCTCGAGCGCGGCCGTCTCCTCTACGAGGTGGTCAAGAACCTGGACACCGGCCGCGTCGAGTTCGTCATCACGGGCGTCTCGAGCCGGGCGGCGATCCCCAACCCGGTCATCGCGCTGGGCTTCGGGGTCTTCGGTCGCTGGACGCAGACCCGGTTCTACCGCGCGGCGGGCCGCCGGCTCGCCCGCGTCGTCGCCGACGTCGTGGCGGGCGCCGACCCTCCCGTCCCCCGCGGCATCGGCCCGGAGGATCTCGTGGTCGCCCCCACGGGCTGACCGGATTGCCCCGCCCTGGGGCGTCGGCCAGGCTGACCCCCGCCGATCTCGACGAGTCTGGGGGAGCCATGAGCGAGACGAGCTCGCCGGTCGCGCGCCGGCCGTGGCACCGGCTGATGGGCGCCCGGGACCCGGAGCAGCAGCACCGCGCCGCGACGCCGCTCGAGCTGCTGTTCGACCTGGCCTTCGTCGTCGCCATCGCCCGCGCCGCGGCCGAGATGCACCACACGATCGCCGAGAACCACGCGGCCCAGGGCATCCTGACCTACCTCGTGGTCTTCTTCGCCATCTGGTGGGCGTGGATGAACTTCACGTGGTTCGCCTCGGCGTACGACTGCGACGACGTGCTCTACCGGATCCTGACCATCGTGCAGATGGCGGGCGTGCTGGTGCTCGCCGTCGGCATCCCGGCGGTGTTCCGGAGCTTCGACATCACGATCGTCGTGGCCGGCTACGTGATCATGCGGGTGCCGCTGATCGTCCAGTGGCTGCGTGCGGCGCGGGAGGACCCCGAGCGGGCGTCCACCTGCCGCACGTACGCGCTCGGGCTCACCGTCCTCCAGGTGCTCTGGATCGGCCTCGTCTTCGTACCGATGCCGTGGGCCGCGATCGGCCTGGTCGTGCTGATCGCCGGCGAGCTCGCGGTCCCCGCGTACGCCGAGTTCCGCGGCGGACGCCCCACGACGTGGCACCGCGAGCACATCGCCGAGCGCTACGGCCTGCTGACGCTCATCGTGCTCGGCGAGGTGATCCTCGGCGTGACGAACGCGATCGCCGGGGCGTTCGAGGAGGGCTTCTCCCTCTCCCTGCTCGCGCTCGCGATCGGCGGCCTGCTGCTGGTCTTCGGCCTCTGGTGGACGTACTTCCTCGGCGGCGACGACGCCGGGCTGGGCAACCTGCGGATCGCGTTGACCTGGGGCTACGGCCACTACTTCGTCTTCGGGGCGATCGCCGCGCTCGGGGCCGGCCTCGAGGTCGCCGTCGACGCCGAGGAGCACATCGCCCACATCGGCGCCGCCAGCGCGGCGTTCTCGGTGGCGGTCCCGGTCGCGATCGTGCTCGTCACGCTCGCCTCGCTGCGGACGCTGGTGTGGGCGCGCCAGACGCGCAACCCGGTGCTGATCGGCCTGCTCGTGGTGCTGCTGCTGGCCTGCGCGGCGCTGGCCGGGGTCGTCGGGGTGGGGCTCGCGGTCCTGCTCATGGGCCTCGTCCTCGGCGCCGGCGTCACGACGTTCCTCGCGATCGCGGCCCGGCGGACCGAACGGGCGGGCGCCGACACCGGATAACGGTGGTACGCAACCCGCCGCAGCGGGCACCCTCGTCTCACCCGCGAGAGCGCCGAGGTGACGCAATGGCCGCTGACGAGGACGACACGCGCGAACCCGAGCCGGACCCCCAGCTGGCGGGTGCCGTCGACGACGCGATGAAGCGGGAGGTGTGGCGTGCCCTGGCGCCGCAGTTCCAGCACCTGGCGTTCGAGAGCAGGCGGGTCCAGCCGCCGCGCGACCGCAACGAGATCGACGAGATCCTCGACAAGATCCGGGACGAGACGCCGGACGACGAGCGTCCCGACTGACAGACTGCGGGCATGCGGGACCTCGCCCCCGACATCACGCGGCAGCGGCTGCTCGTCGAGGGCTTCTACACGACGCCGGTCGATGCCGACGACGTGCGGCGCTTCCTGCTCGACCTGCCCGCGGCGCTGGACCTGCGCAGCTACGGCGAGGTGACGGTCCACGCCCCGGGCGGGCAGGGCAAGGACGACAACGCGGGCTTCGACGCCTTCGTGCCGCTCATCGACTCGGGCATCTCGCTCTACGTCTGGACCGCGCGCCGCTTCCTCGCGCTCGTGGTGTTCACCTGCACGAGCTTCGACGCCGAGGTCGCGGTGTCGTTCACGCGCGACCGGTGGGGCATGACCGACGTCGAGCACCGGGCGTTCTAGGGAAACCTGCGGTCAGTGGATGTCGTCGAGCAGCTCGGCGGGGTCTCGCCCGCTCATCATCGAGCCGGCCCAGGTGCTGAAGAACATCGCCTGGGTCTCCGACTGCCCGAAGGCGTGCGCCTCGGTCGCATAGAAGTTGATCGACGCGACCGCGCGGTGCTCGGTCTGCAGGCCGTTGCGGAGGGCGCTCCACGGCACCGCGATCGACAGCGACGAGCGCACACCGGAGGCCTCGACCGCGTGGCACAGACGCGGCCACGACCGCGCGTCATCACGGCCGGCGAGGTCGTCGGCGAGCACGTAGGTGACCGCGTCCAGCTCCACGGCGTCGATGCAGGGTCCTTCGCGGAGCTCGTACTGCAGGGCGTCGACGGATCGCGAGACGCCGGTGCAGCAGACCGTCCGGTACGGGTCGGGATCGCCTTCGAGCTGATCGACGGTCGTGACGCTGATGGAGGCACAGCCGCCGTAGACGAGCTCGGCGGTGTCGAGGATGAGCTGGAGCGCGTCCGC
Source organism: Actinomycetospora sp. C-140 (assembly GCF_054796175.1). Taxonomy (NCBI): domain Bacteria; kingdom Bacillati; phylum Actinomycetota; class Actinomycetes; order Pseudonocardiales; family Pseudonocardiaceae; genus Actinomycetospora; species Actinomycetospora sp. C-140. The sequence continues at coordinate 26,011 of NZ_JBTWNF010000015.1, forward strand.
GTGCCCCAGTGGAGCGCCCGTGGACGCCACACCGTAGGCGGCGAGCCAGCCCGTGAAGAGGCGGCTCCGCTGCTCTCGTATCTGCGCTCGAGCAACGCCTGCATCGCGCTTCAGGGCTGCGTTGTCCGTCCGGACACGGGCCATCAGCGTGCGCGAGGTCGTCACGCGGTCCTGGAGCCGGGCGCGCAGGGAACGCAGCTCGGCTGCTCTTCCGGTCCCCGACACCGCTGTAGCGTAGGGGCTCCGTCACCCGTGGCGACAGGGGCGAGACAAGCTGCGTGAATCGGCGGAAGCGGGGGGATTCGAACCCCCGGTCACTTGCGTGACGTCCGCTTTCAAGCTGTAGGACCAGCGGTTCAGCAGAGGTCGGCCAGCACCCCAACCTCGACGGGCGCCCAGCTCGCGACGTGGGCGAACCTCGGCGCACCAGGGCGACTGAGACCAGGTTTGAGACCAGGCACCGACACACGTTCCCGTGGAGCATCCGCTCCACCCCCACGGCCAGGACCTCCACCTCGGGTCGCTGAGCGGTGACGCAAGTCTGTGACCCACGGCACGCCGCCCCTGGCCTCGTGCCACTGTCTGTCAGGTTCAGGCTGTACCGTCGTCTCATGACCGAACCGCAGCGACGCCCATTTGGCGAGCTGCGTTTGCGCGGCGGGCGGTACGAGGCCCCTGGGTTCCCCGTAGAGGTCCTTTCAGAGTTGTCTCGCTACGAACAGCTAATTCAAGATGTGGCCCGCGGGTTGTGGAAGGACCGAAACCCGCGTCGCCAGCGAATCCCGAAGGGCTTCAGCGACAGATTGAGCCTCCGTCTAACCTCGATTGAAGACGGAAGCACGATTCCCGTGCTCGAAAGAGACGTGACCGAAGACCTATTCGGATTGGGCGTTGGCGATATCTTCGAAGAAGCTGGATCGCTAATTGTCCAAGCTGTAGGCGCACTTCAGAACGATGACGAGCTGCCGGAGCTACTTCCAACTTCCGCTTACTCCGCCTTCTTGCAGCTAGGCAAGAGCCTTCGGGACGACGAAAGAATAGAAGTCGGCTGGCAAGGATTAGAGACTAGAACCTACAGTCGCGAGAGTCGCCATCGACTACTAGAGCGATGGTCTATCGATCGCTTCTGGGCTGACGGCACGGTCGTCGGCCGAGTTATTGGCGTAAACGCCGAGAATCGGACGTTTACCTTTTCGACTCTTCGGAACGAACAGCTTACCGGGTACTACTCCGACCCAAGCATTCTGGAAGACCTGACCGACGTAATCCAGACCAAGGTGCTAGCGCCGGCAGTTCGATTAGACGGTGAGCTCGAATGGACCGCGACGAGTGGCGATCCTGTGGCGATTGCCAACGTTCGCTCGCTAGAGCTTTTCGCATCGGATAATGAGCCGTGGGCTGACCGCCTCCTGTCACTGCTGGCAGCTGAGGCCGGCTGGTTGGACGGCAAGGGTGAACGGATCGAGCTCGCGGCAATTGAAGCGGCGCGGTCAATCATGCAGCTAGCCAATGTGACGGACTCCACGCGGCCGGGAATTTTCCCGATGGCCGACGGAGGAGTCCAGCTCGAATGGCAAGCTCAACGCAGGTCTATTTCAATCGAAGTTCGACCAACAGTGACGTTCGAGTGCTACTTCCTCGACCTCGACTCGAAAGAAGATCGAGAGCTGTTGACGCCCGACATTCGAGCCGCTGCAGCGTTCGTCGAGGCGTCGTTGGGAGGATCGTGACAAGCGGCCCCAGCCCCGAATGGAACGATCTCCTGGAGGGAGAGGAGCTCTGCACCGAGCCCAACGAGCTCCTATGGCGCCAAGTAAGCCCGTCCTTCTTCATCGACGGGGAGCAAGTAACGTCTCAGGCTTTCCGACCTGGCAGCGAAGACGCTGGCCAGCTTTCTACTAGTCGGGAGTCGAAACAGACCGCTGAGGGTGCGTTCCACTTTCATACTCGGGTCCGTCGGCTGCAATCTGTCGGCACGTGGGCTGTCACTGTCGCGGAGGTTGAGGCGGCGGGTTCGCGAGCGGTTGATGACGAGGCAGCACCGACAGGCCCTCCGCCTCCGTGCCCACCTGGTCATACCTATCTCGACTTCCGGCCGTATGGTGGTAATCGTCAGAAGAAGATCGGCGCCCTATTGCTCGACAGTGCGGTTCAACGCGGGCGAGTGCACCCCTGAGCGTCTGCCGTTATGCCTCTATCGCGGCTAGGTGAAGCCAAGGCGGCAGCGCCAGCCCCCGGCCCGCCGAAGCGGAGCGGGAGGCCAGGGCCGGAGGGCGGCGCGCGGCGCCGGAGGCGCCGCCTTGACTGATGAGAGGTCAATTCGGCAGCGCGGTCACAGGGCCTCGCGGTAGGCGGTGACGTCGACGCCGATGCGCTCCTGGCAGTCGACGGCGTGTGCGAGGTCGGCGTGTACCTGCTCGACGGTCGCTCCGGTGGCCTCGGCGATCTGCTCCCACGTGGCGCCTGCGCGTCGGGCTGCGTAGACGGTCTGCCATCGCCAGGCGGTGAGCAGCTCGACGAGCTCGGAGGCGGCCCGCAGGGCGTCGAGCGGGTCCACTTGGGGCGTGACGGCGATGGCCCCGTGTAACCGGTCGCGGGCGTTGTCGGTCGTGACGTTGTTCAGAGCGCGGGTCAGGGTGTCGCGGGCGGACCAGTTCTCCCAGGTGGTGAGCAGCTCTCGCAGCATGATCGGCCTCCAAGCTCAGAGCCCGCAGGGCTGTCGGCCCCGGTCGGGGTGGCGGGGCGCTGCCCCCGCCACGCTTGGAGCGCAGGGACACGGGCGTGGAGGCTCGCGGTCAGGAGCGGACGGAGTCCGTCGCGTAGCGATGCGCAGCACTCTTGATCGGGAGTCAGCCCGTGTGACGCTCCGGGGTCGACAGGCCGCCCGACGAAGTCGGGTCCACCGTCCCTGTCATGGCCAGCGCGGCCTTGAGCGCAGACCTGACCCGGCCAGCGCGTCAGGGCCGCCGGCGTTGGTCCTGACGCTCCTCGAAGCGGGATCGCCAGGCGCGACAGCGCTGGAGGTAGGCGCCCAGACCGTCCGGGTCCAGGCTGGCTGTGGTCCAGGTGCTGGGCAGCGACTCCTCCGGCCAGACATACGCCAGTGCCGTTCGCCCGTGGCGCACGATGAGTGGGGCCACAACGTAGGTCGGGTTCTCGAACGCGTCGAGCACGGACCATTCGGCGTCGCTGAGGTCGGTGTAGACCCGGCCCGGAGCTTCGGCCGATTCGTCGGCGACGAGCCCGGGGTAGGGGAGTTCGGGGAGTCGTGCGGCGCGCCATCCCGCAGCGCTCGTCTCGACGTGGTCCGGAACGCGGTCGATGAGAGCGCGGACGACGTCGTCGAGGGCGAGGGTGCCGTAGACGAACAGCTCAGGCGTTCCCGCCGATCCGTGGTCCGGCCGGCCATCGCTGTTCGAGCTCGCCCGGGCCAAGCGGTCGCTGATAGCCGTCACGCAGCACCTCCGCGAGCAGGCTACCGCCGGCTTCGTGGAGGTTCATGAACCAATCGATCCCTGCGGGGTAGGCCCACAGGTAGGTCCGGAGCTGCGGATCGAGTGTCCGGTCCCGTAGGAGGGCGGCGACGTCGCCGCCGGTCCAGAACGGCACCCGTGACCGTGCCTCGTGCCAGCACTCGCGGGCGCTTCCACCGGCGTTGATGCCGCGGTGAAGGTCGGCGCTGACGAGCTGGGTGTAGTGGTCCAGCCGGGTCCGCGCGATCACGGCCGGGTCGCTCGGCGCTGCCGCCAGGGGGAGGACTTGGGCGAGTCCTTCGAACAAGACTTGATGCGGGGCATGGACGGCGAGGAGGCGCGGCCAGTCCACGTCGCCGGTCTCGGCGACCCCGGCGAGGTTGGAGTACTGCAGGGCGTGGCCGAGGACTTCGTGGAGCGCGAAGCGGTAGGCGTCGAGCTGGGTGAACGCGGCGCGGCGGGTGTTGATCCGCAGGCGGGCGTCGTGGCCGGCGCCGTCGAGCCAGTAAGACCAGTAGGCATCGAGGTCGACACTCTCGACGGTCAAGGTGAACTTGGCGGTGGCGCCGGTGAGGTCACGGATCGTGGCTTCGTGCTTGTCGGCGTAGCCGCGGATGACGTCGCCGGCTGCGTCGGCGGGGACGTCCTCGCTGAGCGCGGTGAGGTCGTTGCGGGTGGTCGGTCCCCACGGGACCTCCAGGTCGGCGAGGGCTTCGCGGGCGAGGTCGCCGCGGTGCTCGACGTACTCCCGGGTCCAGCCGCGGGGCTCGCAGCCCTGAGTGGCGGTGACGTATGTGCTCAGGTCGGGGTGCTCACCGAGCAGGCACCGCAGGTAGGCGCGGTGCGCCTCGAGGGCGTCGGCGACCGGCCCCGGTGAGACGTCGGTGCGGAGTTCCTCGAGCTGGTCGAGGACAGCGAAGCGATCCGAGGCCGGCGCCACAGGCTCAGCGGGTGGGGCGCAGTCGTAGTCGACGATCGCGCCGCCGCCGGTGCGGGCTTCGTGGGCGTCCCATGCGCGGACGATGTGTTCGAGGGCGTCACGCGTCGCCACGGGCGACCTCCCATCGGACGGTGACTGCCTCGCCGGGCTGGAGGTAGTCCCGGGTGACGGTCATGAAGGCGCTGCCGTCCTCGTCGTCGCAGACCAGGTCGTCGATCGCGGAGACCTGAGAACCGTCGACCTTGTCCTCCACCGCGCTGCACCCGACGAGCATGTCCACCCCGTGATGGCGAATGTTGAGCGTGAAGTGCCGCGAATGGCGCGGGCTGGCCTGGCGCCAGAAGTGGTCGTGGGTGAACCGCCCGCCGCGCACCGAGTAAGCGAGCGTCCCGATCTCGCCGGGTTCGATGGCCGGCGAGCACACGAGCGCGAACTTGCTCATGTTCGCGGTGTCGTGAATCCGCTGGATCGACATCTTGCGGTCGGCGCTGGGGTCAGGCTCGATGCGTAGCGGCCCGTCGGTGGTCTCGAACCACTGCTCGCGGTGCATCCGCTTGATCGGGTTTGCGGTGAGGTTGAGCAGCTCGAACCGGTAGGTGATCGTCGACCAGCCCTCGGCGTCGATGTCGACGGTGCACTCCAGCTCCAGGTCGACCGGCATCCCGGCGAGCTGGGCCAGCTGGGATACCTCGTCGTCCGAGAGGCGCAGGCGCCGCCCCAGCAGGCGCAGCGATCGCGCCAAGGACGTGGGCGATCCCTCGGGGTCCTTGTGGTCGCTGACCGGTCGCGGGAAGCCGACGTTCGGGGTCGGTCGCTGGGTCGGGACCGGTGCTGACCAGCCGGTCGTCTCCGAAGAGGCGTCGAGGCTGCGTTCCACGACCTCGGACAGACGCACGGCCTCGCCGTCCTCGTCGCCCTGGGCAGCCGGCTCGAACATGGCGGCCGCGGGGACGCCCGGGAACATCACTTCCAGGACCTGGCAGTGATGCGGATAGGGCATGCCCTTGAGGTCGCCGGCCTGCCAGCGGTGGAGCTGGGCGCGGCTCGGGCCGCTTCCGACGAGCTTGTCGTCGATGGTCTTCGCGGCGCGGTCGTACTCGCGGTTGAAGCTGCTGTAGCTCTGCCAGTGTCGCGAGCGGAGCAGGTCTTTCAACATCACCGGCTGCCCCATGCCGCCTCCTGCTCTCGCTGCCGAAGATCTCACCGTAGGCGGAGACGAGACACAGACGCAACAACATTGGACCGAGAAGTTCGGGACGCGACAGCCACGACGTCGTGACGAAACGGTCCTCCCGCGAAGTGTCGGACCTGCCCCGCAGCGGGGCGAACGACACGACGAAGGAGAGCCAGAACCGTGGCTATCAAGAGGCGAATCAAGGTCTCGATGGGGGACGTCTTCCCCCACGGCGCGTTCCTGACCACCGACGGCGCCGAGCCCGTCCCCGACTACGACCGCTCCACCCGCGACAAGTTCGTCCAGGCCGTCGACAAGGACAACGGACTGCTCGTGTGGGAGGTCGGGGTCCACGACCCGGACCCCGAGGCCCGCAAGAACGAGCGCGCGGTCAACGTCAAGATCGCCGCCGAGGTCCAGCCCGTGCCGCCCGAGGCGCTGCCCGGGCTGCCGTTCCGCCCGGTCGAGTTCGAGGGCCTGGAGGTCACGCCCTACCTCGACACCAACGGCGTGCGACCGAAGCTGGCGTTCAGCCTGCGCGCCCGTGGCATGCACGCCCCCGGCGGCGACAGCCGACGCAGGGGCGGCGGCCAGCAGGGCTCCTCCGGCACCGAGGCGGCGGCCTGATGCCCGGGGTGTCGGTCCGTCTCAACCCGGTCGGGCGCGCCGAGGTCTTCCTCCCCGACGACATGCCCCCGATCCTCGACGTGATCAGCGAGCACCGGGTGGTGCTCACCCTGACCGCCCGGCGCCTCGACGAGGTCACCACCGAGGAGCTGGAAGCGGCCCATTCGCTGCACGCGGCCCTCGGGGTGTTCGTCGAGCACGCCGCCCGCTGGGTTCCGCCCGTCGCGGATCGGGCGATCGGCGGTGCCGCATGAGCACCACCAGCCACGGCCGCACGAGGATCACTGCGGCCACGCCGACCCGCACCGCGCGCCGGCTGACCCGGGAACGGCTCCGCCTGCTGGTCCGGGACCTCGTGCTCGACGGCGACCCCATCCCGGACTGGCACGAGCACGCCGCCTGCGCCGGCATGGGCGAGGACCTGTTCTTCCCGGTCGCCGAGACCGGCGGCGCCGGAACGGCCCTGGTCGAGCAGGCCAAGGCGGTATGCGCCGGCTGCCCCGTGCGCACCGCCTGTCTCGCCGACGCGATGAGCCGCGAGTCCCCCTCCGCGCGCTACGGCATCTACGGCGGCCTCTCCGCCGGCGACCGCAACCGGCTCTACACCGACCTCCGGACCCACGCGTTCGCCACCGACGACGATCACGCCGGGACCTCGGGAGCGGTCGCATGAGCCGCGCCCCGGCCGGGCCGCGCTGTGAGGTCTGCGCCGCCCGGCTCGACGCCGCCCCCACCAACCGCCCTCCGCGCTGCGCGGAGCACGCCGCGCAGCAGGCCCTGTTCCCCCTCGCGGCACTGCCCGGGCGCCGACGCCGCCCCACCGGCGACGACCTCTCCCCGGCGCACGACCGCCACCACACCACCACCGGCCGCCCCCTCTCGCGGGCACGCCGAACCCGGAAGGACTGAACACCCATGCCCATCGGACGCAGCGTCGGGCGCGGCGCCACCATCCGCCGCCGCGCCAACGTCCAGCCCACCCTCATCGAACCTTCGCGCACCTTCGCCGGTCGCCTGCGCCACCGCGGCCTCGTCGCCGCCGGACGCCTCGTCGTCGTCGCCGTGTGGGGCGCGATCATGGCCGGCTGGCTGCTGCTCTACGTCCCGGTCCTGCTGGCCGCGGCCGCGCTCGTCGCGCTGGTCTGGACCACGCAGGGCCGTGGCGGCGGCCTCGCGCTCGTCGCCCTCGTCACCGTCGCGTTCGTCGTCTGGTCGCGTGCGCACCCGAACTCCTGGGAACGGTGGGTCGCTTCCCGCTGTCACCGCTTCGCCCGCCGTATCCGCTACCGGTGGAACTGGGCCGACCTCATGGCCGCCGCCGAAGTTCAGTCCCGCGACGCCCACCACATCGTCCGCGTGCCGCGCCTGCTGTTTTGCCGGCTCGGGCGCTACGCGGACCTGCTCACCGTGCAGCTCTGCCCCGGCATCACCCCCGAGGACCTCGAAGCCGCCACCGAGGCGATCCGTTCCGAGTTCCGCGCCCTGGAGGTTCGGGTCCTCCCCCACGAGCGGTTCCGGGGCTGCGTGTGGTTGCGCATCATCTGCTCGGACACCCTGCTCGACCCCACCGCCCCACCGATGGGACCCGACGCCGACCGTCCGCCCGACCTGACCAAGCTGCACCTCGGCCGTCGCGAGGACGGCGAGCAGTGGCTGCTGCGGCTTCTCGGCCGCCACCTGCTCGTCGCGGGCGCCACAGGTGCGGGCAAGTCCAGCGTCGTGGCGTCCCTGCTCGTGCAGCTCGCCCCCGCGATCCACGCCGGCACGGTGCGGCTGATCGGGATCGACCCCAAGGGCGGCATGGAGTTCGGCCTCTACCGCGACCTGTTCCACCTGCTGGCCTGCGAGACCGAGGAGGACATGGTCCGCGCGCTGGAAGCCGCCGCCGAGCTCGTCGCCGAGCGCGCCCGGGCCATGGCCGGCGTGACTCGCCAGCACGAACCCACCATCGCCGAGCCGTTCTACGTGGTGCTGGTCGACGAGATCGCCTCCCTGACCGCCTACATCGGCGACCGCCAGCTGAAAGAGCGCGCCAAGCAGGCCCTCGGCCGGCTGCTGACCAAGGGCCGCGCCCCCGGCGTCTCGGTCGTCGGCTGTGTCCAGGACCCCCGCAAGGACGTCCTGGAGGTCCGCAACCTGTTCACCACCCGCATCGGGCTCCGCCTGGCCGAGAAAACCGAAGTGCCGATGGTGCTCGGCGAAGGCGCCCGCGAGCGCGGGGCGCTCTGCGACCGCATCCCCATGCACACCCCGGGCGTGGGCTATCTCGTCGAGGACGGCTCCACCGTCGTCACCAAGGTCCGCGCCGCCTACGTCGACGACGACCAACTCCGCTGGCTCGCCACCACCTACCCCTGCCCGACTCTCGAAGTCCTGCCCGAGGTCGTCGACCTGCCCGACAAGCCCCGCCGGCCCCGCAAGCCCAAGAGCGAGCGGGAGGCCTCCTGATGACCGTCCACGAGCAGGACGAGCAGGTGGCTGGGCCGGTGCCGGTCGGGAAGCTCACCGGCCCGGTGATGCGCGAGGTCGCGAAGACCTCGGCCGAACAGGTCGGAGCGTGCATCCGCCCCCTCGCCGTGCGGCGGATCGAACGCGAGACCGGCGCCACGACCGTCGTCCCGATCCCGTGCGGCGCCACCCGCGCTTCGGTGTGCGGGCCGTGCGCCGACCGGGCCCGCCGGCTGCGGCTCTGGCAGGCCCGCGAGGGCTGGCACCTCGACGAGGAACCCGAAACCAGCACGCAGGAGCCGACAGCGCGCCAGCGGGCGCTCCTAGGACAACGGGCCGACCTCGAGCACGACCACGCCGCCGCGCTCGAGGCCGGCGAGATGACTCGCGTCCTCGAGGTCGAAGCCGCCATCGACGAGACCGACTCGCTACTGCGGGCCGAAGGAGTCCGTGGCTCCACCGGCATCAGCCGCAGTAAGCAGACCAAGCCGAAGCGGCGGACCCGCTCCACCCGGCGACGTCAGGACGTCCCCGACCTGCCCCGGCTCCCGGTCCGCGCCGCCACCACCGGGCGGGTGTTCGAGGCACCGGACGGCAAGACCTACCGGCCGTCGACCTTCGTCACCCTAACGTTGCCCTCCTACGGACCTGTTCGAGGCGACGGCGCCCCGCGGGACCCGGAGCGTTACGACTACCGGCGCGCTGCTCGCGACGCTCTGCACCTTGGGGAGCTGTTCGACCGCTTCGTGCAGAACCTCCGCCGGGCAGTCGGGTGGAACGTGCAGTACTTCGCCGCCGTCGAACCCCAACGGCGCGGCGCACCTCACCTGCACGCCGCCATCCGCGGCACCATCCCTCGAAAGCTGATCAAGCAGGTCGTCGCGGCGACCTATCACCAGGTGTGGTGGCCGGCCCATGACGAACCGATCTGCGGCGAGGACCACGCGCCGGTGTGGGACGAGACCCGCGACCCTGCCTGCTACGTCGACCCCGACACCGGCCAACCGCTTCCGTCGTGGGAGCAGGCGCTCGACGAGCTCGACGACGACCCCGACGCCAGCCCGGCGCACGTCATCGAGTTCGGCTCACAAGTCGACATCCAGGGCGTCATCAGCGGCACCGAGAAGACCGACAAAGCGCTGCGCTACCTCACCAAGTACCTGACCAAGAGCCTCGGCGAGACCGCCGAACCCGACACCTCGGCCGCCGCAGCGCACATGGACCGCTTGGTCGAGGCCCTGCGGTGGGAGCCTTGCTCTGAGGCCTGCCCGAATTGGCTGCTTCACGGCATCACCCCCGACGACCCGAAGCCCGGGATGGTGCCCGGCCAGTGCCGCGGAAAGGCCCACAAGCGCGAACACCTCGGCTACGGCGGCCGCCGCTGTCTCGTTTCCCGCAAGTGGTCCGGCAAGACCCTCACCGAGCACCGCGGCGAACGCCGCGACCACGTGCTCAAGGTCCTCGGCGCCGCCGGCGTGACCGCCCAGCACGTCACCGACGACGGCGACGTCGAGCGCTACGACTGGCAGCTCATCGGGCCTCGCGACCGCGATCAACCCGACCGGCTCCACCTCCTGCTGCGCTCGATCGCCCAACGACGGCGATGGCGCGAGCAGTACGACCAGGCCAAGACCGACATCAGCTCGGCAACTCGTGATCAAGGAGAAGCGGCATGACCGAGCACGTTGAGAAGGTTCTCCTGACCGTCGAGGAGGCCGCAGAGCTCCTTGGGATCGGGCGGACGATGGCGTTCCGTCTTGTACGCCTTGGCGAACTCGAATCCGTTCAGATCGGCCGGCTCCGGCGGGTCCGCCGTACGGCGGTGTCCGAGTTCGCCCGTCGACTCACGCCTTCGATCCCGGCGGCCTGACATGGGAGAGCGAACGCGCGCCGCCAACGGGCGATCGTCGGTGTATCTCGGCAACGACGGCTGGTGGCACGGCCGCGTGACCATGGGTGTGCGGGACGACGGGAAGCCGGACCGCCGCCACGTCCGGGCGCGCACCCAGAAGGACGTCACCGCCAAGGTCAAGAAGCTGGAACGTGATCGCGCCTCTGGCACGCTCACGCGGCCCGGACAACGTTGGACGGTCGGCGGGTGGCTGGAGCACTGGGTCGAAAACATCATCAGCGCGACCATTCGGCAATCGACCCTGACAGGCTATCGGACGGCGGTCTATCGGCATCTGACGCCGGGACTCGGCAGCCACCGCCTCGCCCGACTCGGGGCCGAGCACATCGAGAAGCTCTACGCCAAGATGGCTGCCTCCGGGCTCAAGCCGGGCACGGTGCACCAGGCACACCGGACACTCCGAACTGCGCTCAACGAGGCAGTGCGCAGGGGTCACATCGTCAAGAACCCGGTGGAGCTCGCGAAGGCGCCTCGTCTCACCGAAGAGGAGATCGAGCCATTCACGGTCGACGAGGCCCGCCGCGTCCTGGCGACGGCCGAACAGCAGCGGAACGGGGCGCGCTGGGTGGTCGCCCTCTCACTCGGTCTTCGCAAGGGCGAGGCTCTTGGGCTGCAATGGCCGGACCTCGACCTCGACGCAGGAACGCTGCGCGTGAGGCGGGCCCTCCAGCGATATCCGTGGCGCCACGGCTGCGGCGGCTCGTGTGGGCGGCACCGCGCGCGGGAGTGTCCGTCGAGGACGGGCGGCCTCGTCACCGTGGAAACGAAGTCTCGTGCTGGCCGGCGCGGCATCGGTCTGCCTGATCCCGTTGTGGACCTCCTCCGCCGACACCGCGAAGCCCAGGATGTTGAACGAGCCAAAGCCGCCGACCTGTGGAAGGAAGGCGGCTGGGTCTTTGCCCAACCGAATGGGCAGCCGATCAATCCAAGAACGGACCACAACCATTGGAAGGCGCTGCTCCGGGAGGCTGGCGTTCGAGACGCACGGCTTCATGATGCACGGCACACGGCGGCTACGCTTCTACTTCTTCTGGGTGTCCCCGAACGAGCCGTGATGGACATGATGGGGTGGTCCTATACGGGGATGGCACAGCGATACCAACACGTGACTGGAGAGGTGCAGCGTCAGGTGGCGACAAGAATTGGCAGGTTGCTCTGGCAGCCTACTTAACGGCGTCGGTTGGCAAACCAGTGCGTAGAAGATTATAGCGTCGTAACGTGGATTCGTGGTCGTCGTCCACAAGGGGCAAGATCGCGGCTATAAACCAGACCACAGACAGAACGCCCGCCATAGTGGACGCCCAAGAAGGAAGGCTCGGAAGAAGTAATAAGAGGGGTACGATGATCAAACTAGGGAACAAGCCGACGAGTATTCTAACGCAACACTCCATCAGTGATGGCGGAGACTGAATGTCAAACGAAGGAAAGTAGCCGAAACGACGAATGAGGAGACCGGTAAGCAGCATGCTAAGCCGCTCTCTTGCGATATGCAACGAGTCCCCTTTGCCTAGTACGACCTCGGCCTGAAGCCCTCTAATTGCTGCGCCACATTGGCGCATATGCTGCCGCAACACCTGCGCCTCTCTTCCCGTTAAGGGGCGGTAGGCGTTGTAGAGACCCTCCTCTACGGCGAGACTTAGTTCCCGTACGATGCGACAGAACGTCCTGGTCTCGCTTGGACTTGGCATACGCCCTCGAAAGTGTTGAAAGTAGTCGAGCGCCGTGAAGGTCAACTCAATAGCCTCGCCTAGTACCGCGTCTCGGCGCGAGATACCGCCGAGTCCTAAGTATCGGAATCGTATGAATGGTCGACGCAGGCAGGCCGCGATCGTGAGTGCGAGCGTCACCAGGGTGAGGGCAGCTCCGCTCAAAAGAGCCAGGGGACTCGCCTCTGCGCCGCTACTCAGTCCCGCTAGGCTCAAAGCTGTTGTTAGGATCAGCGCGCCGTTAAGTAGCGTCAGCGCTCTGAAACTGTTCATGCTTGAGAGGTGAATGAAGTTTACGCCCGCAACAAGGGCTACCGACATGACCACAAGCAAGAAGAAGAACAGGTCGAGCTGTCTCTCATTGACAGCGAAGGTACCTGCCGGAATAACGACTATAGCTACAAAAAGTAGGAGTCCGACGAGCAACATGTACAAGGTAACGAGGCGCGCCGGGCTCGATGCGGTACTCCTGATCGTCGGTTCCTCCTGGGTGCTTACGATTCGACAGGAATGGAAGAACCCAGCGCGGAGCAGTTCCATCGGAGGACGAGGCTCTAACGACTCAGCGATCCGCCGAACATAAATCCAATTGGCTGCGTAGCAATTTCGGCCCTTAAGCTTACGTTGGACCTCAGGGTCTTCAAGAAGTCTCGAGCGCACCGTATGCTTCCGACGAAAGCGAAGCGAAGAAGGGAGTTTGAATCTGATGAAGCTCATTGCGGGCCGCTCCGAGGTCAAGTCTCGGCTAAGGGTAGTCGGCCAACGGATCGAGGCGCATCCAACCTTCCAGTCGCGCGCCTAGCAGGGCGACCGCGTGCCGCGCTGCCCTAGCCAGGGCACCAAGCACTGAGACCGCAATTGAGACCAAGGTGGGTGGCTCCGCGCCAGGCAGCCCCCACAGTCACGGACTCATCTGCAGGCCAGAGCAGCGGAAGCGGGGGGATTCGAACCCCCGGTACCTCTCGGTACGTCCGCTTTCAAGGCGGATGCAATCGGCCGCTCTGCCACGCTTCCGCGGGCCAGCGTAGGGCCGGTCAGGAGTCGGCGCGCAGCTTGGTCGCGACGCGCTCGAAGACGTCACCGATGACCTTGCGCTCGTGGTCGTCGAGGAGGTCGACGAAGTGGGCGCGGACGCCCTCGAGGTGGTCGGGCGCCGCGCGCTGGAGCACGTCGAAGCCGTGGGCGGTGAGCACGGCGAACACGCCGCGACCGTCGGACGGGCAGAGCTCGCGGCGCACGAGGTCGTCGTTCTCGAGGCGCGACACCTGGTGCGAGAGTCGCGACTTCGAGGCCACGACCTCCTCGGCGAGCAGACTCATCCGCATCCGGTGGTCCGGCTGCTCCGAGAGCCGCACGAGGATCTCGTAGTCGGCCAGCGAGAGGCCGTGCCGATCGGACAGCTCCCGGTTGAGGCGGCCGGCCAGCAGCGCCTGGCCCGCGATGTAGTTGCGCCACGCGTGCCACTCGCCGGAGTCGAGCCAGCGTGGCTCCTGCTCCCCCATCCCCCCACCGTACTGCCATCCCGTACCGGGGGTACGGGATGCGGCGGCGCGCCGTGTTCGCCGATAGCGTCACGGCCCGTGTATGCGATCGACATCAGCGAGTTCGGCGGCCCCGAGGTCCTCCGGTGGGTGGAGCACCCCGATCCTGAGCCGGGGCCCGGCGAGGTCGTCGTCGACGTCGTCGCGTCGGCGGTGAACCGCGCCGATGTGATGCAGCGGCAGGGCAACTACCCGCCGCCCCCGGGCGCCTCGGAGATCCCCGGCCTCGAGTGCTCGGGGCGGATCGCGGCGCTGGGGTCCGGTGTCAGCAGCTGGAGCGTCGGCGACACGGTGTGCGCGCTGCTGGCCGGCGGCGGCTACGCCGAGAAGGTCGCCGTGCCCGCGGCCCAGCTCCTGCCGGTCCCGCCGGGACTGACGCTGACCGACGCGGGCGGGTTCCCCGAGGTCGCGTGCACGGTCTGGTCGAACCTCGCCATGACGGGGCACCTGGGCTCCGGCGAGACGCTGCTCGTGCACGGCGGCTCGGGCGGGATCGGGACCCACGCGATCCAGGTCGGCAAGGCGCTCGGCGCCCGCGTCCTCGCGACCGCCGGTTCGCCGGAGCGTCTCCAGACATGCCTCGACCTGGGCGCGGACGTCGCCATCGACTACCACGACGACCTGCCCGCCGAGGTCGGCAAGGCCACCGACGACCGCGGCGTCGACGTCATCCTCGACAACATGGGCGCGTCGATGCTCAAGGCGAACATCGCCAGCCTCGCCGTCGGCGGGCGCCTGGTGATCATCGGGCTGATGGGCGGCGCCAAGGCCGAGATCAACCTCGCCTCCCTGCTCCCCCGGCGGCTCTCGGTGGGGGCGACGACGCTGCGGGCCCGCGAGGTCGAGGGCCCGGACGGCAAGGGCGCCATCGTCACCGCGGTCCGCGAGGGCCTCTGGCCGCTCGTCGGCGAGGGCCTCGTGAAGCCCATCGTGCACGGCTACCTGCCCGTCGCCGAGGCCTCCCGCGCCCACGAGCTGCTCGACGCCGGCGGCGTCGTCGGCAAGCTCGTGCTCGTCGTGCGGGACGAGGACGGGCTGCTCGGGAGCTGATCTGAGGAGATCAGGAGCGCGTCGGGCACCTCCGGCGGCCCCAGGAGGTGGACGGTGCGCTCGTGATCTCCAGCGGCGCCCCCGTCGCCCACGAACCCCGGGAGATCAGGAGCGCGTCAGGCACCGCGAGTGGTCCCACGAGGTGGACATCGCGCTCCTGATCTCCGAGCGCGGCCCGGGCGTCGCGCGTCCCCGGCGTGTCGGGACGGCGAGCGTGTGGCGATCCTGGCGTCAGACGCCAGGAAAGCCGCATTGCTCGAACACGCCGACCCCGGGCCCCGGCGCCACACCGGCGCTGCCCCGGCGCCTGCCGCTACAGCCGGGCGAGGGCGCTCACGAGCGTGTCGATCTCGTTGCGTGTCGAGTAGTGCGCCAGGCCCACGCGCACGACGCCGCCGACCTCGGCGCCGCCGAGGACCTCGAGAGCGCCCGAGTCGCCGGTGTCGGTGACCACGCAGACCCCGTGCTCCGCGACGCGTTCGGCGACCTCGCGCGCCGTGCGCCCCGCGACCGTGAAGGCGACGACCGGGATCCGGCGGGGCGGCTCGCCGATCACCATCACCCCGGGCAGGAAGCGCAGCTCGGAGACGAGGTAGTCGGTGAGCTCGTCCTGGTGGCTGCGCACCGAGCTCATGGAGGTGAGCACGCGGTCGCGGCGCGGGCCGTCGGCGGTGTCGTCGAGGTCGGCGAGGTAGTCGACCGACGCGACGAGCCCGGCGAGCAGGGCCCACGGCGCGTCCCCGACCTCGAGGCGCTCGGGACCGCGCGCCGAGGGGTCCAGTGAGGCGGCGGGGAGGCGGTCGAGCAGGTCCGGGGTGCGGAAGACGAGCGCGCCGACCGGCGGCCCACCCCACGCCGACGCCGAGAGCACGAGGACGTCGGCGCCCATCGTGTCGAGGTCGAGCGGCAGGTAGGGCGCGGCGGCGGTGGCGTCGACGACGAGCAGCGGGTCGATCGCGGACGGACGCGAGGGCAGGGCGTGCACCTTGCGGGCGATGGCCGCGACCTCGGTGCGCACGCCGATGGCGGGGCAGGCGGCCGTGACGGCGACGGCGCGCGTGCGGTCGCCGAGCAGCTCGTCGAACTGCCAGCTCGGCAGCTCGCAGGTCTCGACGTCGATCTCGGCGGTGCGCAGCCGCCCGCCGGCGCGCTGCGCGGCCCTCTCCCAGGGGGCGACGTTGGCGGCGTCGTCCAGCCGCGAGACGACGACCTCGTCGCCGAGGTCCCAGTCGGTACCCAGGGCGTCGGCGAGGCGCTCGAGCAGCGGGGCGGGGCCGGGGCCGAGGACGACACCCTTGGGGTCGGCGCCCACGAGGTCGGCCACCGCGCGGCGCGCGGCCTCGACGATGGCACCGCCGCGCTGGGAGGCCGGGAAGACCCCGCCGGGCCGGGAGACCGGCGCCCGCAGGGCCGACGACACCGCCGTGGCCACCTGCTCGGGGACCTGCATCCCCGTCGGACCGTCGAGGTGCGCCCACCCGTCACCCAGGGCCGGCACCAGGCCGCGGACCCGAGCGACGTCGAACGTCATGCCCTCGGAGGGTACGGAGCGCTCCACGCAGCAGCGACGCCGGTCAGCCCAGCAGACACCGACGGGCGCCGGGCGGGCGCCACGTGCCGCCGGGTGGAGGATGGACGGCATGAGTGAGGAATCGCCGAACACGTCCTCGTCGCCCGGCCCCGGCGACCAGGTCATGGTGGTCGGGCCCGACGGCCAGCCGGTCGGCACCGTCCGCGTCCCGGGCGGGGAGGACGCCTCCGGCGAGGTCGCCGAGGACCGCGGCGAGGACCTCTCCGGGGCCGTCGAGGAGCCCGCGAAGGTCATGCGCATCGGCATGATGATCAAGCAGTTGCTCGAGGAGGTCCGCGGCACCGACCTCGACGACGCCAGCCGCGGGCGCCTCCGCGAGATCCACGCCTCCTCCCTGCGCGAGCTCGAGACCGCGCTCGCCCCGGAGCTGCGCGACGAGCTGAACCGGCTCATCGAGCCGTTCACCGCCGACGAGCCCCCGTCCACGGGGGAGCTGCGGATCGCGCAGGCGCAGCTCGTCGGCTGGCTCGAGGGCCTGTTCCACGGCATCCAGACCGCGCTCGTCGCCCAGCAGATGGCCGCACGCGTCCAGCTCGAACAGATGCGTCGGGGCCTGCCCTCGGGCTCGTCCGGCCAGCCGAGCGGTGCCGGGGCGACGGGCCAGTACCTCTGAGGACACCTCCGGCGACCGGCGAGCCGGGGCACGGGGACCCACCCCCGGCGCAGGTACGCTCACCGGTCGTGGCTGTCCCCGCACTCGCGCGCCAGGACGCCGATGACTCGGCGCCCGAAGAGTTCGCGCCCTCCCCGCGCAGCTGGGGACGCGCGTTCGGCGACATCCGCGCCGCCCTGGCCCAGCGCGAGCTCTGGGGCCACCTCGGCTGGCAGGACATCAAGCAGCGCTACCGCCGCTCGGTGATCGGCCCGCTGTGGATCACGATCAGCATGGCGGTGACCGCGGCGGCGCTGGGTGGCCTCTACTCCCAGCTGTTCGGTCAGCCCATCGGCACGTTCATGCCGTACGTGACCGTCGGCTTCATGATCTGGTACTTCATCAGCGCGTGCGTGCTGGAGGGCACCGAGACCTTCATCGCCAACGAGGGCCTCATCCGCTTCCTGCCGGCCCCGCTGATGATCTACGTCTTCCGCACGGTCTGGCGGCAGATCCTGTTCTTCGCGCACAACGTCGTCGTCTACGTCGTCGTGATCGCGATCTTCTTCCGCCAGCTCGAGGACCCGTACACGATGGTCACGAAGCCGGACGCGATCGTTCACCCCGGCCTGAGCTGGTGGGCGCTGCTGGCGATCCCGGCCTTCGTGCTGATCGTGGTCAACGGCCTGTGGGTGACGCTGCTGTTCGGGATCATCTCGGCGCGGTTCCGCGACATCCCGCCGGTGGTCGGCAGCTTCATGCAGCTGTTCTTCACGATGACGCCGATCATCTGGACCACCGACCTGCTCACCGGCGGGGCGCCCGGCAGCCCGAAGGCCATCATCGAGTTCCTCGCGAAGCTGAACCCCTTCTACCACTTCATCGAGATCTTCCGGGCGCCGCTCGTGGGCCAGGTGCAGAGCTGGACGCACTGGGCGGTCTGCGGCGCCATCACCGTCATCGGCTGGTCGCTCGCGCTCCTGGCGCTGCGCAACTACCGCTCCCGCGTCGCGTACTGGGTGTAGGCATGGTCAGCATCGACGTCCGAGGGGCGTGCGTCGAGTTCCCGATCTTCGACGCCAAGAACAGGTCGCTGAAGAAGTCGGTCCTCGGGCGCGCCGGGGGACGGATCAGCGAGCAGAAGGTCCCGGTCGTGGAGGCTCTGCGCGACGTCGACCTGTCGCTGCACCAGGGCGACCGCGTCGGTCTCGTCGGGCACAACGGCGCGGGCAAGTCGACGCTGCTGCGCCTGCTCGCCGGTATCTACGAGCCGACGCGCGGCCGCGCGAGCATCCGGGGCCGGGTGGCCCCCGTCTTCGACCTCGCCGTCGGCATGGACCCGGAGATCTCGGGCTACGAGAACATCCTCATCCGCGGCCTCTTCCTCGGCATGAGCCGCCGCGAGATGGAGCGCCGGGTCGACGAGATCGCCGACTTCACCGAGCTCGGCGACTACCTCAACATGCCGCTGCGCACCTACTCCACCGGCATGCGCGTGCGCCTCGCGCTGGGCGTCGTCACCTCGATCGACCCCGAGATCCTCATCCTCGACGAGGGGATCGGGGCCGTGGACGCCGCCTTCCTCGAGAAGGCCCGCGACCGCCTGCGCGACCTCGTCGGCCGCTCCGGGATGCTCGTGTTCGCCTCGCACTCCGACGAGTTCCTCGTCGAGCTCTGCGACACCGCGATCTGGATGGACGGCGGCGTCATCCGCGAGCAGGGCTCGCTGCGCGACGTCGTGAGCCACTACAAGGGCCGCGACGTGTTCGAGAACCTCAGCAAGGAGACGCTCGAGCGCCTCGAGCGGGCGAACGCGGGATGACGGACACCGAGACCGTCACCGCCGTCGTCGTCACGCGGCAGCGGGCCGACCTGCTGGTCGACGGGCTCGCGGTGATCGCGAAACAGACCCGCAGGCCGGACCACCTCGTCGTCGTCGACAACGGCCCCGACGACGCGACGCGGGAGGTCGTCGAGAACTGCGGGCTGCCCGTGACGTACCTGCCGTCGCACCACAACCTCGGCGGCGCCGGGGGCTACGCGCTGGGCATGCTCACCGCCCTCGCCCGCGGGACCGACTGGCTCTGGCTCGCCGACGACGACGGGCGGCCGGTCGACGAGCACGTCCTCGCGACCCTGCTCGACGTCGCCCGCCGGCGCGGCCTCGCCGAGGTCTCCCCGGTCATCGCCGACATCGACGACCCGGACCGGCTGGCGTTCCCGCTGCGCCAGGGCCTGCACTGGATGAGACGGCGCAGCGAGCTCGACGCGTACTCCGACGGTGCTGAAGGGGACCTCCTGCCCGGGATCGCGCACCTGTTCAACGGGGCGCTCTTCCGCGCCTCCACGCTCGACGTCATCGGGGTCCCGGACCTGCGGCTCTTCGTCCGCGGCGACGAGGTCGAGCTGCACCGCAGGCTCGCCCGCTCCGGCCTGCCCTACGGCATCTGCCTGACCACCGCGTACCTGCACCCCGACGGCTCCGCCGAGTTCAAGCCGATGCTCGGGGGCCGGCTCCACGCCCAGGACCCGGGCGACGCCACCAAGCGCTACTACACCTACCGCAACCGGGGGTACCTGCTCGCCCAGCCGGGCCTGCGCAAGTTCGGCGCCATCGAGCACCTGCGCTTCGCCTGGTACTTCCTCGTCTCGCGCCGCGACCCCGCGGGCCTGCGCGAGTGGCTGTCCCTGGTCCGCCTCGGCCGGCGCGAGCGCTTCCTGCGCCGCTGAGGCCCTCCCGTCATGACGAGATCCCCCAGCCACCTCACGGCGCCCTCCGGCGCCCGGACTAGCCTCGCCGCGTGCTGACGTCGGAACAGACGGTGGGCCCGGCGGACCCGGGTCACGACGTCTCCGAGACCCCCGACGGGGGTCGGCCGACGCGCGGTCCGCGATGGTTGCGCCTGCTCGCGGTGGGTCTCGGCCTGCTCGGCACGGCGCTCGCGCTGCTCTTCCCGTTCCTGCCGGTCGTCCAGGACACCGCGACGATCACGTGGCCGAGCGCGACCACCGGCACCCGTCCGGTGGACGCCCCGCTGGTGGCCTACCGGCCCGAGACGATGTCGGTGACGGTGCCGTGCCGCGCCATCCAGGATCTCGACGCGCGCACCGGCCCGGCCGCGACGGTCTTCTCCAGCTACCCGCCGCTGTCGCCCGACGGCCCGCAGGTCGGCATGCGCCTGACGGTGCAGAACGGCCAGCTGGTGCTCAACGACCGCGGCCAGCAGTTCGCCAACGCGACGGTGCCGCCGGGCGACTGCACGGTGCGGATCGTCTCCGACGCCGGCTCGACGCTCATCGACCTCGGGATCGGCCAGGAGATCCGGGTCCCGTTCGACGCCCGCCCGCAGGTCGTGGGCATCTACTCCGACCTCGACCAGGGCCGCGACGACGTCAGCGGCGTCTCGGTGTCCATCACCCCGGACACGCGGTTCCAGACGACGCCGACCACGTTGAAGGTCCTCGCCGGCATCCTCGCGGTGCTCGCGGTGATCGGCGGGGTGTGGGCCCTGCACGCCCTCGACGTGCGCGCCGGACGCCGCGCGCCGCGGCTGGCGCCGCGGGGGTGGTGGTGGCCGACGGGCCGGGACGCCGTCGTCACGGCGGTGCTCGCCGTGTGGGCGGTGATCGGCAGTCAGACCTCCGACGACGGCTACATCCTCGGGATCGCGCGAGCCCGCGAGTCGCTGGGCTACATCGGCAACTACTACCGGTGGTTCAGCGTCCCCGAGGCACCGTTCGGCTGGTTCTACGAGCTCTACGCCCAGTGGATCCGCATCGACGACTCGGTGCTGTGGCTACGCGTGCCCTCGGTCGCCATGGGGATCGTGTCGTGGCTGCTCATCAGCCGCGAGCTGCTGCCACGCCTCGGCCAGCAGGTCCGGCGGTCGAAGGCGGCCGCGTGGGCCGCCGCGATGGTGTTCCTCGCGTTCTGGTTGCCCTACAACAACGGTCTGCGTCCCGAGCCCGTCGTCGTGATCTCGGCGCTGCTGGCGTTCTGCGCGGTGGAGCGCGGGGTCGCCACGCGACGGCTGGCCCCGGTGGCGCTGGGCCTGCTCACCGCGGCGTTCGCGGTCGCGGCCACGCCGACCGGCTTCATCGCCGTCGCGCCGTTCCTCGCCGCCGCGCGCCCGCTGTGGCGCCTCGTGGTCGAGCGGGTCCGCTTCAGCGGGTGGCTCGCCGTGCTCGCGCCGGTCACCGCGGCCGGCCTGCTCGTGCTCGTCGCGATCTACGCCGACCAGACCTGGGCCGCCATCTGGGAGGCGACCCGCCTGCGCACGCTGCTCGGCCCGAACTGGAGCTGGTTCCAGGAGTTCGTGCGCTACCAGTCGCTGTTCGGCACCGCGGCCGACGGCTCGCTGGAACGCCGGTTCCCGGTCCTGCTGCTGATGCTGGGCATCGCGGTGTGCATCGTCGTGCTGCTGCGCCGCGACAAGATCGCCGGCGCCGCCCTCGGACCGGCGCAGCGGCTCATCGGCTCCTCGGTCCTCGCGTTCGTGGTGCTCGCGCTGACCCCCACCAAGTGGACCCACCACTTCGGCGCCTTCGCCGCGCTCGGCGCCGGCATGGCCGCGCTGACCGCCCTCGCGACGTCCTCGGACGTCCTGCGCTCGCGCCGCAACCGGCTGCTCTTCCTCGCCGCGCTGTTCGGCACGCTCGCGCTGGCGTGCACCGGCCCGAACACCTGGTGGTACACGAACAACTGGGGCGTGCCATTCAACAGCAGCCCGCCGTTCTGGGACGGCTGGCCGTTCGTCGGGCTGCTCTCCGAGCCCCTGCCGGTGTACTCGCTGTGCCTCGCCGTCTCGGTGATCCTGCTGATCCTCGCCGGGATCGAGCACGTCCGCGGCGTGCCCCGCGGCCCCGAGCCCGAGGAGCCGGCGAAGCCCTCGGCCGCCTCGGCCGCGGTCGGGGCCGTGCTGGCCCCGCCGAAGGAGGCGATCGGCAAGCTCCGGCGCACCCGCGGCGGGTCGAGCGTCGAGCGCCGTGCCCGGGCGCTACGGGTCGGCTCGGCACCGATCGCGCTGGTGTGCGCCGCGCTCCTGGTCTTCGAGATGATCTCGATGACCGACGGCATCGAGGCCCAGGCCGGCAGCTTCTCCCTCGGCGGCGACGTCCTCGAGCACCCCTTCGGCGGCTCCTGCGGCCTGGCCGACGCCGTGCGCGTCGAGGGCTCCACCCAGGCCGGCGTCCTGCCCGTCGCACCCGCCGCGACCGGACAGGCGCCCTCGGCGCCCGGCGTGCTGCCCACCGTCGCCCCGGCCACCCCGACGACCGCACCGACGACGGGCACCGGCGCCGCCGGTGGATCGAGCACCACCGGCGCCGACGGCGGCGGCACGACGACCACCACCCCGCCGACCACCACCTCCGGCGCGCCCGGGGCGGCGACGTCGCCGAGCCCGGCCCCGCTGCCCCCGAACACGATCCCGGCCTCGGCACCGGACGCCCAGCTCGTCGACCTGACGCCGGGCAACGCCGGCTTCTCCCTGGCCGGCGCCAGCCCGCCGGTCGGGGGCGGCACCGGCGTGTCGGGCTTCGAGTACTCGCTGCGCAACGGCCTCGCCGACCAGGCGCTCGGGTCGTACGACCCGTCCGGCACCAACACCGGGGTCCTGCGCACCGACTGGTACTCGCTCAACGACGACCTGCGCCGCGGCACCACGCCGCTCGTGCTCACCGTCGCCGGGCGCCTCAACGGCGGCAACTTCCTGCAGATCCAGTACGCCGACCGCCTCCCCGACGGCCGCCTGCGCGTCCTCGGCCAGCAGCCCGTGGACGACGGCCGCGCCGGCGAGCCGGGCTGGCGCGAGATCCGGCTCAACCTCGCCGGGGGCATCGGCGCCCAGGCCGACGAGGTGCGGCTGATCGCGCAGGACCGGGCGCCCGTCCCGGACGGCTGGCTCGCGATCGCGCCCATGCGCGGGCCCCAGCTCGTGCCGCTGACGCAGATCCTCGGGCCGGAGAACCCGGGCTACCTCGAGTGGCCCGTGCAGTTCGCGAGCCCGTGCCTGCGCCCCTTCGACGCCCGCGACGGCATCGCCGAGGTCGCCCGCTACCGCCTCATCGCCGACGCGAGCCAGCTGCGTCCCGGGGGCGTGAACTGGTCGTCGGCCAACGCCGGCGGGCCGCTCGGGTGGATCGAGATCCTGGAACGGCGCACCGAACTGCCCACCTACCTCGCGGGCCAGCCCTGGCGCGACTGGGGCATCGTCGAGCGCCTCGACCCCTACACCCCCGACGCCGCCGCCCCGACCGTGCAGCACGGGCAGCGGACGGTGTGGGGGAACGACACGCCGGGCCCCATCGGTGACCCGCCTCCGGGCACGCCCTCGCCCTCGCGCTGACGGCTCGCGGGTGTTTGCAGCGAACGCGCTGTTCGCTGCTTCTAGGCGCGCGAAGTCCCCGTTGATCACGGAGCAGGGGGCGGGCGGGGCGCGCACCGGGTCGATCGCGGCTGCGCGGGTCGGCGCGGCCGGCGCACCGTTGATCAGGAGCACCTCATCGCCCGTGCGGGGCGGCGCGAGGTGCACAGCGCTCTCGTGATCTCCGCAGACCCGGGCGCCGCAGGAGCCGCGAGTGGAGCGAAGGCGTCCTTCGCTGCGTCCGACGCAGCGAGGGCGTCCCTCGCTCCCCATCGCCCGCTCGCCCGAACGCCCGAACGCCCGAACGCCCCCTCGCCCCAGCGCCCGCTCGCCCCAGCGCCCGGCGAGCGGGAACGTCAGTCGCGGAAGATCACGGTGCGCATGACGACGAAGTTGATCGTCGTGGCGCACGCCTGGGCGATGAACCAGGACAGGAAGCCCGCGAGGACACCGGGGTTGATCGTCGGCGCGTCCATGACGTGCAGCACCAGGGCCGCGACACCGACGTTGACCGCGAAGGTCGAGCCGTAGAGCACGACGAAGCCCAGGAACTTCCCGGCGCCGCCCGTCGAGGACGCGAACGTGAAGCGGCGGTTGAGCAGGTAGGCCGTCGTGGTGCCGAGGATGAACGCGATCCCCTTGGCCGCCGGCGCCCAGAGGCTCAGGGCCAGCAGGCCCGAGTACACGCCGAGGTCGACACAGGCCGCGACGGCCCCGATCGCCACGAAACGCACGATCTGGGCCTTGAGGCCCAGCGGCGCGGGGCGCTCGTCGGTGTCGGACCCGGTGACGGTCATGGGACGAGGGTACGAGCCGGCACAGGCCGACCTCGTCGGGGTGCGTCGCGAGCGCGTCGATATCGTCGACACCCATGGCCGTGGTGGCAGCGCAGGAGGGCCG
Organism: Actinomycetospora sp. C-140; assembly: GCF_054796175.1. NCBI lineage: Bacteria > Bacillati > Actinomycetota > Actinomycetes > Pseudonocardiales > Pseudonocardiaceae > Actinomycetospora > Actinomycetospora sp. C-140. The sequence continues at coordinate 50,330 of NZ_JBTWNF010000015.1, forward strand.
GGCCGACCCGGCTCCCGAGGCGGAGCCCCACGACGAGACGGTCGGCCCGCAGCGGGGTGGTTCGCGCGCCGCCGGGTGGTGGCTCGCGGCGCTCGGCGCGGTCACGGTGCTACTCGGCCTGGCGATCCCCCTGGCGCCGGTGACCGCCGACGACCCCGTCGTCACCTGGCCGAAAGCCGGTGCGCCGGCGGCGTCGACGTCGTTGCCGCTGACGCCCTACCGCCCCCTGGCGCTGCAGGCCGACGTCCCGTGCGCCGCGCTGCGCGGGGGCGGGGACGCGCTGCGCACCGAGCCCGAGTCGGCCGGGGCGCCCGGCCGCGGGCTCACGGCGACCACCAGCGGCGGCCGGGTCATCGTCACCAGCTCGGGAGCCACCGTGCTGGACGAGCTGCTCCCGCTGGGCGACTGCACCTACCGGATCACCGCCGACCAGGCGGGCACGCGGGTCTCCCGGGACGGGCAGGTCCTCACCGACCAGCCGGGGGCGCTGGTCCCGCAGGTCGCCGAGCTCGCGACGGACGCGCCCGGCACACCGGGCCTGGCGGCGACCGTGCACACCGACGACCGGTACTCCTCGGTGCCGAGCGGGCTGAAGATCACGTTGCTCGTGCTCCACGCCCTCGCGCTCGTCGCCACGATCTGGATGGCGACCCGGCGATGGCGCGGCCGGGGCCCCGGCCTGCAACGGCCGCGCTTCCACCCGGCCGACGCGGTCGTCCTGCTCGTCTCGGCGGCCTGGGTCGTGCTCGGGCCGCTGCAGAACGACGACTCGTGGTACCTGCTGATGGCCCGGAACGCGACGCCGACGGGCTACATCGGCAACCAGATCTACATGTTCAACACGACGGAGAACCCGTTCGTGCTGTCGCAGTACCTCATGGCGCTCTGGGGCCACCTCGGCGAGGCGATCGGCCTGCCGGGCTGGGGTCTGCTCTGGATGCGCCTGCTCCCGCTGCTGCTCGGGCTGGTCACCTGGGTGCTGCTGCGGGTGCTGCTGACCTCGCTGCTCGGTCGGGCCGGGCGATTGCCCGGCGTCGCGTGGGCGCTGCTGGTCGCGCACCTCGTGTGGTGGCTGAACTACGGCATGGCGTTGCGGCCCGAGATCGTCATCGTGCCGCTCTCGGCCGCGGTGCTGGTGCTCGCCGAGCTCGCCCGCCGCCGGGAGGCGATCGGCCCGCTGATCCCGGCGACGGCGCTCGCGGCCCTCGCGGTCACGGTGTCGCCGTCGGGTCTGGTCGCCGCCGCGCCCGTGGTCGTCGCGCTGCCGTGGCTGTGGCGCTGGCTCGCGGCCCGTGGCTGGCGGTCGCGGCTCGGCGCGGCCGGCGCCGTCCTCGCCGCCGGCACGATCGCGATCCCGATCGGCTTCGGCGACGCCACCCTCGGCGACGTCCTCGAGGCCACCGACGTCCACAGCTGGTACTACCTGACCTTCCCCTGGTACGAGGAGTGGGCCCACTACCGGACGCTCATCGAGACCGGGACCTGGGGACGGCGGCTGCCGGTGCTCCTGACCGTCGTGCTGCTCGTCGTCGTCTCGATCGGCAGCGGGCGCGGCGGTCGCAGCGGCCCGGCCGGCGGGCGGCTGCGCGACGCGACGCTGGCCGCGGCCGTCACCACCGCCGTCGGACTCGGCCTGCTCGCGCTCGGGCCGACGAAGTGGGTCAACCACTTCGGCGCGATCGCCGCGCCCGCCACCGTGCTGCTGGCCCTCACGCTGCTGCACTCGCCGCTGCCGCGGCGGCCCGGCGCCCTGGTCACCGGCGCGTCGGTCGCGCTGATCACCGGCGCGACCGTGCTCGGCTTCGCGGGGCCCAACACCTGGAAGCCCTACAGCGACCGCGGGCAGCCGTTCGGGGACCACCTCGACACCGACATCTCGATGCTCGACCTCGAGAGCTTCGCGCCGCACTGGCACGACTTCTACCTGCGCGACGTGTGGTGGTGGCTGCTGGTCGCCCTCGGCGCGGCGCTGTGGGTGTGGTGGCGCCGGCGTCACCGGCGTCGCACGTTCGGCGTGACCCCGGATCGCGCGGTGCTGATCACCGCCTCGGTGGCGCTGGTCGGGCTCATGGTCGTGGTGATGATCGTGGCCCCGCTGACCCAGGGCCGCGGCTGGACGGTCGCCGGCAGCCAGGTGCAGGCCCTCGCCGGGCGGGGCTGCGGGCTCGGCGAGGCCGCGACGGTGATGGGACGGACCGCGCAGGACGTCGGCGCGCCGACCACCCCGGACACCCGCACCGGCGACTTCGCGCTCGCCGCGGACGATCCGTCCCCGGTGCCGGCGCCCGGACCGGGCCCGGTCTGGCACGACGAGGTCGAGCTGCCCCCCGGCGCCGACCCGACGACCGCGCCCGCCGGCGTCACGGGGCTCGGCACGCTGACCACCGGCTGGTACCCCCTGCCGAAGGTCGACCCGACCGCCCCGCAGGCCCCCACCCACGTCGTGGTGCCGATCGCGGGCAACGAGCCCGACCGCCAGCGCGTCGTCGTCCAGTTCGCCTCGGGCGACCCGCGGGCGCCGGTCGAGGCCGAGTCGGTGGCCGCGACGCCGGCGGGCGGGTTCACCGCGCGGCAGTGGCAGGAGATCCCCGTGCAGCTGCCGGGGAGCCGCCCGACCGCGGTGCGGCTCGTCGTCGAGGACCGGGTCGCGGGCCCGGACAGCTCCGTCGCGGTCGGGCAGCCCCACCTGGCGCGGATGCAGCCGGTCATGCCCCAGGCGACGGCGGAGGACCGGCCGTCGGAGACCATCGCCGGCGGCGCGTTCGCCGACCAGCTCTCGGCGGTGCTCTGGCCGTGCGTCGACCAGGTCGCCGTCAAGCACGGCATCGCCCCGACCCCGACCCTGCGCCTGATCGCCGCCGAGAACACCCCGGAGTTCATCCTGACGAACCCGACCTACGAGTCGTGGGGCGGCACGATGGTCCAGTCGGAACGGACGTGGGCCCCGGTCCGCCAGTTCTCGGCCGTGCCCGACGGCGGCGTCCCCGCGCTGCCGTGGGGCAACGTCGACCGGATCGTCTACGACCACCCCACCGACGGCTACGACCTGCGCGTCGACCAGGTGACCCGGGGCGGGCTCACCCGCTTCGCGACCCTGGCCTCCGAGTCCTACTCCGGCCGTGAGTACCTCGGCTGAGGCGCGGGCGGACGCGCGGGACGACCCTGCTCCGGCTCCCCCGCGCCCGTCCCGCCGCCCCTCGCTGCTGCTGGCGTCGGCCGTCGTCACCCTGCTGTGCGCGCTCGCCTTCCCGCTCGCCCCGGTCCACCAGCCGGCGGTGACGTTCAGCTGGCCCCAGGCGCCGGACCAGACCGCGGTCGCGCTGCCGCTGATGCCCTACCAGCCGGTGACGCTCGACGCCGCGGTGAGCTGCGACGCGCTCGCCGCGACCCCGCCGGGCGCGGCGACGCTCGCCACCACCCCGCCGGGCACCCCGCCTGCCCCGGTCGGCGGGCTCGCGATCCGTCCGGTCCCGGGCGGGGCGCTCGTGACGAGCAACGGCGAGACCCTCGCCGCCGTCGCCCTGCCGCGCGGTCCGTGCACCCTCGCGGTCGCATCGACGCCCTCGAGCACGGTGGTGACGGTGGACGGGCGCGCGGTCGCCTCCCGGGAGGGCGACGTGCGCCCGGCCGTCGCCGCCGTCGTCACCGCGGCCCCGGGCACCGACGGGCTGTCGCTGACGCTGCGCACGGACACCCGGTTCCAGACGACGCCGACCGTGCTGAAGATGCTGCTCGGTCTGGGTGTGCTGCTGGGGCTGGCCGGGATGGTCGTGGCGGCCTGGCGCCGGGACGGGCGTCGCTTCGGGGGGTTCCGGCGACCGCGGCCGCGGCCCGTCGACGCCGTCGTCGCGCTCGGTCTCGCGGGCTGGGCGGTGGTGGGTCCGGCGACGGTGGACGACGGCTACATCGCCGGCATCCTGCGCAGCCGCGGCACGAGCGGCTTCACCGGCAACGTCTACCGCTGGCTGAACGCGCCCGAGGCACCGTTCAGCTGGTTCTACGAGGTGACGCGGGCCTGGGCCGCGCTCGCGCCCGGCCCGGCGGCCTCGGTGCTGTGGCTACGGGTGCCCGCGACCGTCCTCGGCCTGCTGCTGTGGATGCTGCTGCGCCGCCACGCCCTTCCGCGCCTCGGCCCGGCGCTGCGGCGACCCGGTGCACAGTGGGTGGCCGCCGTCGCCTTCTTCGCCTGGTGGGCACCCTTCGGGCTCTCGCTGCGCCCCGAGCCGTGGCTCGCGCTCGGGGTGCTGGCGGTGTGGGTGTGCACGGAGCGGGCGGTCGCGACCCGCGCGCTGGTCCCGCTGCTCGCCGCGGCCGTCGTCGCCGGGTTCACCGTGGCGCTGACCCCCGGAGCGCTCCTCGGGCTCGCGCCGCTGCTCGTCGCGCTGCCGGCGCTGGCGCGGGCGGGGCTCGGGGCCCGCGAGGGGTGGACGCGGGCGCTGGTCGTCGTCGCGGGCCTCGCCGTCGCCGTGCTGCCGATGGCCGCCGACCAGTCCCTGGCGGGGCTGCTCGAGGCCACGCGCGTCCGGCAGCTGATCGGCGGCGGCCAGCCGTGGTGGCAGGAGCTCTCCCGGTACACCGAGCTGATCACGCCCGGCTCCGTGCAGGGCGGGATCGCGGCGCGCCTGGCCGTGCTGCTCACGCTGCTCGGGCTCGGCGCGACGGCGTGGGCGCTGTTCGGGGCCCGGGTCCGCGCCGGTGTCGCGGTCGGGCCGGTGCGCCGGCTGCTGGCGGTCGTGGCCCTCGCCCCGGTGCTGCTGATCGTCAGCCCGACGAAGTGGACGCTGCACTTCGGCGAGCTCGCGGGCCTCGGCACGCTCGTGCTGACCCTCCTCGTGCTGCTGTGGTCGCCACGGATCGTCACGACGGTCGCGCGCCTGCGCGGGACCGCGCTCGTCGTCGTGCTCGCCGGGTTCGGGCTGGTCACGACGCTCGTGCTCATCGGCGACAACCAGTGGGCCTACGCCTCGGCGTGGGGCGTGTTCTGGAACGACATCCCGCCCCAGATCGCGCGCGTCGCGCTCGGCGACGTCGCGCTGCCGGTGACGATCGTGGGGGCGCTGGTGCTCGCCGTGGTCGTCGCGGTGCGGGGCACGGTGCCCCGGCGCGCTGCGCGGGTGCTGGCGCCGGGCGCGTTGGCGCTCGTCCTCGTCGTCTGCGTCGTCGCGCTCGTGGGCGGGTCGTTCCTCAAGGTCACCGCCGACCGGCGCGGGACGTACAGCTACGGATCGGACTCGCTGCACGCGCTCGGCGGGAACCCCTGTGGCCTCGCGCCCGACCTCGCCGTCGAGACCGACCCGCGCTCCGGCCTCCTGCCCCCGGGCCCCCGTTCGGTCGAACCCGGGGTTGTCAGCGAAGTGCCGTCACAGACGCTGAGCGTCAGTAACGGCACTTCGCTGACACCGCAGTTCGGCCGGACGGAGCAGACGCTGGCCGTGGTGCCGTTGCGGGTCGGCGGGCAGGAGCTGCCGGGATGGGCCGCCGCGCCGACACGGGCCGGGCAGCCCCCGGCGGAGCTGCGCTCGGACTGGTTCCTCCTCCCCGACGAGGCGCGCGAGCGCCGGGCCCCGGTGGTGGTGACCGCCAGCGGGTCGCTGGAGCGCGGCAGCGTGTCGCTCGAGTTCGCCGCGTCGCCCACCGACGCGCCGGTCACCGAGGGCCCCGGCGGGTCCCGGTCGGGCACCGCGCCGCGCGACCTGCGGGCCCTCGCGCCCGAGGGGACGACGCTGGTGCGGGTCCGGGCCACGAGTGGTGCGCGGGACGCGGCGGCGGCGCAGGTCGCGAGCCCGGCCGGCCAGGAGCCGGAGCTGCCGCTCGCCGTGAGCGCGCCGCGGGTGCCGCACACGGTCCCGTTCGACGACGTCGTCCCGCCAGGCAGCACGGCGCTCGTCGACTGGCCGGTCGCGTTCGTGTTCCCGTGCCTGCGCCCGCCGCCGCTGACCGGCGGTACCGCGGGCATCCCGCCGTGGCGCGTGACCCCGCCCGACATCTCGGACACCGGCGAGATCGCCGTCGCCCCGACCACCGGCGGACCGTTCCTCACCCCGCGCCTGCTCGTGGAGGAGGTCCGGCTGCCGGTGTACCTCGACGGCGACCCGACCCGCGACGCGGTCGGTCTCGCGCAGTGGGTCCCGCGGGAGCCCTGGGGGACGGTGTCGCCGCAGGTCACCGACGAGACGGTGTCCGGGTGGGCCCGGCAGGGACGCGCGAGCGTCCCCGTCCTGGACACCCCCTAGACTCGCCCGGGATGTCCCGCTCCCAGAAGACGCTCGCCGGGTGGGCCCGCACGGCCCCCAGCCGGGCCACCGTGGTCTCCGGCGACGAGGTCGCCTCCACCGAGGCGCTGGCCGCGGCGATCGCCGGGGCCGGGGAGCGGGGTGTGGTCGCCCGGGGCCTCGGGCGGTCCTACGGCGACACGGCCCAGAACGCCGGCGGGCTCGTCGTCGACATGACCGCGCGGGACCGCATCCACGCCGTGGACGCGGAGACCGCGCTGGTCGACCTCGACGCCGGCGTCTCGCTCGACCGCCTCATGCGGGTCGCCCTGCCTTTCGGGCTGTGGGTGCCGGTGCTGCCGGGCACGCGCCAGGTGACCATCGGCGGGGCGATCGCCAACGACATCCACGGCAAGAACCACCACTCGGCGGGCAGCTTCGGCGACCACGTCGTGTCGATGGACCTGCTGCTCGCCACCGGCGAGGTCCGCCGCCTCGAGCCGGACGGGCCCGAGGCCGAGCTGTTCTGGGCGACGGTCGGCGGCGTCGGGCTGACCGGGATCATCCTGCGCGCGACGATCCGGATGACGAAGACCGAGACCGCGTACTTCGTCGCCGACACCGAGCGCACCGCGGACCTCGACGAGACCATCGAGCGCTTCTCCGACGGGTCCGACGAGGCCTACGACTACTCGTCGGCATGGTTCGACTCGATCTCCACCGGGTCGAAGCTCGGCCGGGCCGCGCTGGGCCGCGGTTCGCTGGCCCGCCTCGACGAGCTGCCCGCGAAGCTCCGCCAGGACCCGCTGAAGTTCGACGCACCGACCCTGGCGAACCTGCCCGACGTCTTCCCGAACGGTCTGGCCAACAAGCTGACGTTCACGGCGATCGGCGAGCTGTACTACCGCAAGACCAAGAACAAGCGGGGTCAGATCCAGAACCTGACCGCCTTCTACCACCCGCTCGACCTGTTCGGGGACTGGAACCGGGCCTACGGCTCGAAGGGCTTCCTGCAGTACCAGTTCATCGTCCCGCTCGACGCCGAGGCCGAGTTCCGGGCGATCATCCGGGACATCGCCGAGTCCGGGCACGTCTCGTTCCTCAACGTCTTCAAGAAGTTCGGCGAGGGCAACCGCGCGCCGCTGTCCTTCCCGATGCCGGGCTGGAACATCTGCGTCGACTTCCCGATCGTCGACGGGCTCGGGGCGTTCTGCCGCTCGCTCGACGAGCGCGTGCTGGCCATGGGCGGGCGTCTCTACACCGCCAAGGACTCGCGCACCGACCCCGAGACGTTCGCCGCCATGTACCCGCGGCTGGACGAGTGGCGCAAGGTCCGCGACGCCGCCGACCCCGACGGGGTGTTCGCGTCCGACATGTCGCGCCGCCTCCGGCTCACCCCCTGAGGAGTTCCATGATCGACGCCGTCGGCCACCCGTCGTCCCTGCTGCTGTTGGGCGGCACCTCGGAGATCGGTCTCGCGACCGCCGAGCGCTACCTCGAGGGCGGCCCGGTCCGGGTCGTCCTGGCCGGTCGGCAGTCGCCGCGTCTCGCCGACGCCGCGGCCCGGCTCACCCGGGCCGGCGCCACGGTCGAGACCGTCGAGTTCGACGCCCGCGACGCCGCCGTGCACACCGAGGCCGTCCGCAAGGCGTTCGCCGGCGGCGACATCGACATCGCGGTCGTCGCCTTCGGCCTGCTCGGCGACCAGGAGAAGGCCTGGCAGGACATCGACGTCGCCGTCGAGCTCGCCGAGGTCAACTACGTCGCCGCCGTCTCGGTCGGCGTCGCGCTGTCCGCCGAGTTCCGCCGGCAGGGCCACGGGCACCTCGTGGCGCTGTCGTCGGTGGCCGGCGAGCGCGCCCGTCGCTCCAACTTCGTGTACGGGTCGACCAAGGCCGGCCTCGACGCCTTCTACACCGGGCTCACCGAGGCGCTGCGTGGCGAGGGCATCCGAGTCACCGTCGTCCGCCCCGGGTTCGTGCACACGAAGATGACCGAGGGCATGTCCCCGGCGCCGTTGTCGACGACGCCCGAAGCGGTCGCCGACGTCATCGTGTCCGCGGTGTCGAGCGGCAAGGAGCAGGTCTGGGCGCCGGCGCCGCTGCGGGCCGTGATGTCGGTCCTGCGCCACATCCCGCGACCGATCTTCCGTCGCCTGCCGGTCTGACGAGGCGCGCCCGCGGTGCTGGGCGCGGGTCAGTGCGTCGTGTCGCCTGTCGGGGTGCGCGAAGCACGTTTCGTTCTCCGCGAGTCGGCGTGTCGCGCCGGCGAGCGTGTGGCGATCCTGACGCTGGATGTCCGCGGTGGCCCACCGCTGACACCCCTCAGGCGGCAGCCGCTGCCGGCCGGGCGGCGTGGCTGCCCCCACGCCGCCAGACCGCCCGGCGACCGGAGGGCGGGGTGACCTCCGGACGGCGGGTCTCCGCGGTGTCCCGGCGCGCACTGCCCCGGCGCCGCGACGGGTCCCGGTCCCGCATCCACGCCTGGCCGGGCACCTCGACATAGCGGTACGCGAGGTGCGCGAGCACCAGCGCGGCCACCGCGAGGTGCGGCACCAGCAGCGCGGCCGCCGCCGTGTCCGGGGCGAGCGCCGGGATGCGGGTCATGGCGACGAGCGCCATCTCGATCAGCGGGAAGTGCACGAGGTAGAGCGCGTAGGAGATGCGCCCGCCGTGACGCAGGCGCCGCGTCCCGAGGGCCCGCGCCACCGGCCCGTCGGTGAGCGCCAGGGCACCGACCAGCAGCGGGAGCAGCGGCACCGCGAGGTAGGTGCGGGCGTCCGGGGTGATCGTCGCGGTCGACGGCGCGGTGGCGGCCCAGTACACGACGACGCCGACCTCGGCGAGGACGACCAGCAGCACCCGGTGCGCCCAGCGCGAGACCGCGCGGGTGGCCGGCACGCGGCGCACGACCAGCCAGGTCAGCACGCCGGCGGTGAAGCCCGCGGCGAGGCGCACGGCCCAGAAGCCGCCCCAGTCACCGTCGAGCGCGTTGAGCACCGCGGCCGCCGCGGTGGGTGTCGCGGCGAGCACCGCGAGGGCGGCGAGCACCGGGCGCGGGCGGCCGCGCAGCAGCCAGGCCCCGCCGGCCAGGAGTGGGAAGGCGAGGTACGCCGCCCACTCGGCGCTGACCGACCACGCCGGCAGCACGAACGAGACGCCGTCGATGCCCGGCGAGTCCCACATCTGCGTCAGGGTGAGCTGCCGCAGCCAGCTCACGGGGTCCAGGCCGGGCTGGGCGCCCTGCCACGTGATCACGCCGTCGCTCCCCAGGACGGCGCGCACCGTGCACCACAGCCCGGCCAGGACCACTACGGCCGCGTAGAGCGGCCAGATGCGGGCGACACGCGCCCACACGAACCCGAACGCCTCCCGCGGCCGTGGCGTGCCCTGCCAGCGGTCGAGGTAGGAACGGGCGAGGAGGAAACCGGAGAGGACGAAGAAGAGGTCCACCCCGAGACCACCGGCGGCCAGCAGCGGCGCGACGGGCGCGAACCACTCGGCGTAGCCGGTGACGGGCAGGAAGCTCAGGTGGTGCGCGAGCACCCACACCGCCGCGACGGCCCGCAGGCCGGTCAGGGCGGGGATCTCGACGGTCGCCGACCGCGTCGCGGACGCGGGTCGCGCCTCGCCGCGACCGGTGCCGCCCCTGCCCGGGCCGACACCGGCGCGCGGCGCCGGGATGCGCCGGACACCCGGAACGCCGTCAGCGACGTTCCGCACGCCCGGGACGCCCTGCGTGCCGTGGTCCTGCCCCACCACCGTCCGCACTGCGCCTCCCCCGACGACCGGATCGGGTCGGAGTGTTCCAACCCTCGATCTGGGCAACGGCGCCGAGTGGCCGTGTCCTGATACTCCGATCGGTGGATTGGGGAGTGCGGCCATTCGACCAGGGAGTGACGAGCAGGGTCGCGATCGCTCTGCGTCACCGAACCACGAACGGCCTAGTCACGAGCGGGTAGCGGTGACACCGGGTCGAGGGTGTGTCGGCGAGAAGGTCGCCCCGGGCCTGCGTCACGCGGTCGTGGCGGCCACGCGCCGTGGTCCGGACCTCGCGGGGAGACGCGCGCGTGACGGCGTGTCGCGCGAGCGAGCATGTGGCGATCCGGGCGTCCGACGCCAGCAAAGCCGCATCGCTCGCACGGGGACGTGCCGATGCCGGGCGCGGGGGTTCAGGCACGCCACGGGGTGGGGCGCACGTCCGAGGAGCACGTCGGCGGGGCCGCCCACGAGGGCGCGGGTGGAGGGTTCGGGTCAGCGGTCCTGCTGGGGGATACGCCCGCCGGCGCCGCCCGCGGTGCCCCGACCGTCGTCGCCGCGGGTGCCGTCGGCGGTGGTGCGGGCGGCCTGCTCGCGCAGCAGGTCGCGGATCTCGGTCAGGAGCTCGACGTCGGTCGGGTCAGCGGGACCCTCCTCCTCGCCGCGCCGGCGCCGCTGCTCCACGTACTTCAGCGGCATGATGACGAGGAAATAGATGACCGCGGCCGTGATGATGAACGTGATGACCGCGTTGATGAAACTGGCGTAGTCGAAGACGACACCGTTCACGACGAACGATCCGGCGAACTCGCCGCCGCCGGAGAACAGCTGGATCAGCGGCTTGAGGAAAGCGCCGGTGAACGCCGTGACGACAGCGGTGAACGCCGCGCCGATGACGACCGCCACCGCGAGGTCGACGACGTTCCCGCGGAGCAGGAAGTCCTTGAAACCCTTGAGCACGCCGAATCCTCCGGCTCGAGCACCGATTTCCGGCGCAGAGGATAGGGCACGGGCCGGCGTGGGCCCGGTCACCCACACGCGGGCCCCGGCCCCCTCGGGGAGGGACCGGGGCCCGACGCGCCGACGCCGCTCAGGTGGCGGCGTCGGTCCCGGAGCCGCAGGACTGCGACTCGGGCTGCGCGGCGGTGCCGTCGCTGCCCTCGTCGTGGCCGAGCAGGCCCCCGACGTCGAGGACGCCCGACACGTCCTCGACCGGGACCTGGACCCCGCCGGCGTTCACCGGGACGTCGTTGTTGCAGGCGTTCAGCGGGGTGATGGTCTGCACGTCACCGACGTTGACCAGGCCCGACTGAGCGCCGTCGTCGGTGCTCTCGGGGGCTTCGGCGGCGAAGGCCGAGCCCGTGGTGGAGACCAGCGCGGTCCCGGCCAGGGCGCCGGCGAGCGCAGCGCGTCGCAGAAAGCTCATGTCATCTCCTCCTGGGAGGTTCGGGGAGCCGACCACCCACCGGCGTTTCGGGGTCCGGCGGACGGGCGGGAGGAGCGAGAGGTCAGTTGGCCTCGGCGTCGACCGGCGAGCCGCAGGACTGCGACTCCGGCTGAGCGGCGGCACCGGGCGACTCGCCGCCGAGGGCCGGGATGGCGCCCGAGACGTCCTCGACCGGGACCTGCACGCCGAGGGCGTTGGCCGGGACGTCGTTGTTGCACGCGTTCGCCGGGGTGATCGTCTGCACCGAGTCGACGTTCGCGTAACCGTCCTGGCCGTCGTTCTCGTGCGCGAACGCCGCACCGGTCGTGCTGGCGAGACCGGCACCGATCAGCGAGACCGCCAGGACGGACTTACGCAGAATCCCCACAGTGATGTCCTTTCGCATGGTCCTCCCCGGGCGGGTTCGCGACGGGGAGCCTTCACCGGCGGCAGGAATTGCCGCGGGGCGGACATTAGCGATGCCACACGGTCAGTTCGGACACGGAAGATCTCTGGATTTCGCAAAGTGGATCACCCGCCCGTGAGTCGTCCGGACCCCGACGAGGTGATCACCAGCCTGGCCCACGACCACCGGCACGAACCGGCTGTGAAGATCCGCGAGCACGGCCACCACGGAGTGGGACGAGCCCGCCACGGGCCGTCGCGCCTGCACGAAAAACGAAATGCATGGACGAACGTCGAACGGCCTTCGGGCAGCGCTGGGTGGTCGGTGCTCGCGGTGCGCACACCCACTCGGACCGGTCACCCGCCCATCTGGAGCAAGCGCGACCGCCGTCCGTGTCGCTACCGTGCGCGCGTGTCGTCCTCGACCACGCCGCCGGAGTCCACGGTCCGCATCGGACGCCCGCTCGCCGCCTGGGCCACGTGGGACTGGGGCTCGGCGGCCTTCAACCACATCGTCACGACGTTCGTCTTCACCGTGTACCTGACCGGCTCGGTCGCGGCGGACGAGGCATCCGGGTCGTCGGCGCTGGCCACCGCGATCAGCGTCTCCGGGGTCCTGGTCGCTCTCGTCGCGCCCGTGTACGGGCAGCGCAGCGACGCGGCCGGCGCCGAGACCGGCCGCCAGCGGCGGCTGGGCCTCCTCACCGCGGTGATCATCGCGTGCACGGCGCTCATGGCGTTCATCGCGCCGCAGCCGTCCTACCTGTGGTGGGGCCTGCTCCTGCTGGGCGTCGGCACGTTCGCCTACGAGCTCGCGCAGGTCGAGTACAACGCGATGATCTATCGCCTCGCACCGCCCGGGCGGACCGGCCGGGTCTCCGGCATCGGGTGGGCCGCCGGCTATGTCGGCGGCATCGTCCTGCTCCTCATCAGCTACGTCCTCTTCCTCGCCGACTCACCGGTGATCCGGTTCGAGGGCGAGGGCACAGCCGTGCGGGTCGTGGTGGTCGTCGCGGCGCTGTGGTTCGCCGTGTCGACGATCCCGGTGCTGCGGATGCGCTTCCCGTTCCCGCCGCCTCCCGGGGACACCGAGGCGGCCGTCGGGTGGGCCGCGTCCTACAAGCTCCTCGTCCGGCGGCTCGTCCGCCTGTACCACGACGACCGCCACCTGCTCGGCTTCCTGGTCTCGAGCGCGATCTACCGGGACGGGCTCACCGCGGTCTTCACCTTCGGCGGCGTGCTGGCCGCGGGGACCTTCGGGCTGAGCCCCGGGGACGTCATCATCTTCGCGATCGTCGCGAACGTCGTCTCCGCCCTCGGCGCCGTGGTCGGCGGCTGGCTCGACGACCGGATCGGCCCGAAGATCGTCATCCTCGTCTGCCTGGCAGCGCTGGTCGTGACCGCCGCGGTCATGCTGTTCTCGTCCGGTCCGACCGCCTTCTGGATCGGCGGGACGTTCCTGTCGCTGTTCGTCGGGCCGGCCCAGGCCTGCTCGCGCAGCTACCTCGCCCGCATCGTGCCGCCCGGCCGCGAGGGCGAGCTCTTCGGCCTCTACGCCACGACGGGCCGCGCGGTCAGCTTCCTGGCGCCGGCCATGTTCGCGCTGTTCATCGCCGTCTTCGGGGCCCAGCGCTGGGGCATCCTCGGTATCGGGCTCGTCCTGCTGCTCGGGCTGGCCACGCTGATCCCCGTCCGCGCCGTGCCGGGCGGGGCGGCGGCGGGCCAGGCGGCGGTGGCCGTGTGAGCGACCGCGTCAGGCCAGGCGGGCGCCGAGCCAGCGGATGAGCCGCGAGCCGAACTCGCCGACGAGCAGCCAGAACACCGCCGCGAGCCCGTAGTTCACCACGACGGCGAACGTCGGGTCGGCGAGCAGGAACAGGTCGCGGAACGCGAGGACGGCGGCGTCCGCGACCCCGCCGATCACCTGCGCGACGGCGTTCAGGGGGTTCACCCCGACGATCGTGAGCACGATGAACGCGATCAGCACGACCGCCAGGACGATGCAGACCACCCGCACGACCGACGCGAGGATCCGGGCGACCTTCCAGACCAGCTCGCCGACGTTCACCGGCGTGCGGTCCGACCGGCCCTGCGGCGCCGACTCCGACGACGGCCGCTGCTCGGGGCGCTCGATCGTCTGCGTCGCCTGGGTGCTCTGCGTCTGGGCGCTCTCGCTGCTGCTCTGAGAACTCTCGGCGTTCTGCGTCTGCTGGGTCTGCTGGGTCTGCTGGGTCTGCTGGGTCTGCTGGGTCTGCTCGGTCTGGCTCGAGTCGTCCGAGGCCGACGACTGCGCCGACGACGTGGTTGACCCGTCGGCGCCCGAGGACTCCGACGACCCCGACGACTCCGTCGCGGTCTCCTGGCCCGAGGTCTCACCGGCGTCCTGCCCCGTGGCCTCGTCCTTCTGGTCGCTGCCGCTCTCGGTGCGCTGCCCACCGGCCTGCTCCGTCACGCTCGGCATCTTGGCACTCACGTGCCGGAGCGGGTCCGGCGGGCGCACCTACATCGACGTGGCGCCGTCGATGTGCTCGCGCAGCATGTCGGCATGGCCGGCGTGCTGGGTGGTCTCGGCGATGATGTGGAGCATCACCCGGCGCACCGACCAGGACGTGCCGGGCTCGTGCCACGGGGCCTTCGGCAGCTCGTGACGGGCGTTGAGATCGGGGAGCGACGCGAGCGTCGCCTCGGTGCGGGCGGCGGTCTCGTGGTACGTCGCGATGACGCCGGCGAGCGTCTCGCCCGGCAGGAGCTTGAACTCGTTCTCGCGCTCGACCAGCCAGTCGGGCTTCTCGTCGAGGCTCGCGATGTACCCCTCGAAGTCGTCGAGGGTCATGCCCTCCGGCAGCTCGAAGCCCTCCTCGCCGTTGTCGCCCTCGACCGCGAAGCGCATCCACCCCTCCTCGACCTTGGTGACGTGCTTGATCAGCCCGCCGAGGGTCAGCTGTGACGCGGTGGGACGGGAGGCGGCCTGCTCGTCGGTGAGGTCGCGGGTCGGGAAGACCAGCCAGTGCCGGGCCTGGCCCAGCTCGGCGAGGAGGTCGGCGCGCTCGTCGGTGTCGATGCTGGTCATGGCGGTCTCCTGCGCGGCGGTCGTCGTCATCGGGGGCCCACTTTCCTCGTCGTCCCTGATGACACGAAAGCTACGGACGGAGGCGGACAGGTCCTGTCCGCCTTCCTGGGCCCACCCTGACGTCGAGCTGGTGGATTTCCTGACGCCCAACGTCAGCGTGGACGCCAGGCTGACAACACCCCGGGCCTCGCGCGCCCCGCCGGGCGAGCGCTCAGCGGAAGCGGTCGAAGACCTGCTCGCGCCAGGCCGTGCGGCTCACCAGCTCGCCCATCGACTCCTGGTACCGGTGGCGCAAGGACGGCCAGGCCTTGGCGATCTCGGTGTGCAGGCGCACCGACTCGCGCAGCATCGCCCAGAACATCTCGCGGTCGCGCTTGCGGAAGGTGACGCCCGAGCCGTCCGAGGTCGTGACCGCGGCGCCGTCGAGCCGCGAGAGCAGGAACCACTGCCCGTGCTCGGCGGGCACGTCGCGCTGCGGGCGCTCGTGGGCGTGCGGGTCCACGGGACGCAGCTGGTGCGCGAGACCGCGGGCGAGCGACGCGATCTGGGTGATCTTGTTCGTCGGCGGCTTCGGCCAGAGCTGGGCCTCGCGGGCGCCGATGTCCGGGTGGGGGAGGTCGGCCGCGTCGCGGTGCACGGTGCCGTCGGGGAACTCGGCGCGGGTGGCCCGCACGGCCCCGAGCGCGGTGGGCAGCGCCCCGAACAGCGCCTTCGGCCCGGACAGGAAGTCGCGCATGGCCATGTGGTGCAGCGCGATCGTCGAGTACTCGAGCAGGAACAGGTGGCGCAGCGTGCGCTTGAGGGAGTCGGCGAGCATCGCCCGCGGGTTGTCCGGGCCGTGCAGGGCGCCGACGACGAGCCGGTTGCGGACGTGGAAGTAGGCCTGCCAGTCCGAGCTGTCGTCCTTCTCGACGAACGACATGTGCCAGATCCCCACGCCGGGCACCGTGGCCGTCGGGACGCCGTGGCTGCCGGCGCGCAGGCCGTACTCGCAGTCGTCCCACTTGATGAACAGCGGCAGCGGCAGCCCGATCCGCTCGGCGACCGAGCGGGGGATCATGCACATCCACCAGGCGTTGTAGTCGACGTCGACGCGCCGGTGCATCCAGAGCGTCTCGCGCAGCGAGTCGACGCCGAAGTCGTGGTCGTCCGCGGTGTGCGGGGCGATCTGCCAGAAGAACGTGCCGCGGTCGACGACCTCGCCCATCGCGTGCAGGTGCGAGCGCGCCTGCAGCGAGAGCATTTGGCCGCCCACGAGCATCTCGTCGCGCGAGAACCGTGAGAAGGCGAGGGCGCGCAGCAGCGAGTCCGGCTCGAGGACGATGTCGTCGTCCATGAACAGGATCTGCTCGCAGTCGGTGGTCTCGAGCGCCTCGTACATGATTCGCGCGTAGCCGCCCGAGCCACCGAGGTTCGGCTGGTCGATGACCCGCAGGCGGTCGCCGAGCGCGGCGGCGGCCTCGTCGAAGCCCGGCTGCTCGCGCACCTTCGACGACCCCTGGTCGGGGATGATCACCGCGGTGAGGGCGTCACGGACCAGCGGGTCCTCGCCCAGCGCGCGCAGCGTGGCCACGCAGTCGGACGGGCGGTTGAACGTCGGCATGCCCACCGCGACCGCCGCCCGCCCGGGCGCCTCCTGGTCGGCGTACCAGCCGCCGGAGAGCAGCTCGAGCGGTGCGTTGTCGCTGGAGAGGTCGAACCACACCCAGCCACCGTCGCCGAACGGGGTCAGCGACACCGGCACGGTGACCTCGCGCTCGGCGCCGTCGTCGGGAGCCGAGGAGCCGGCGGTGTCGGCGGTGTCGCCGGTGCCCACGACCTCGCCCGCGAGGTGCACCGCGACGCCCTTGGCCGTCGAGCGGTAGACGTCGACGCGGCCGTGGCCGCGCACCCGCAGGCGCAGGGTGACCCCGTGGAGCACCGACCAGCGCCGCCAGTACGCGGCGGGGAAGGCGTTGAAGTAGGCGGCGAACGACACGTCGCTGCGCTCGGGCAGCCGCACCCCGGTGCGCGAGACGACCTCGGCCACGCGGTGGCCGCTGCGGCGCACGTGCATGACGTACTCGTCGGCGGTCTCGTCGTAGGTGCCGGGACGGTGGGCCGTCGGCGCCGTGGTCTTCACCGACGTCGCCGTGCCCTCATCCAGGTAGAGCGCGCGCACCGAGGTGGGGTCGGCCGGCCGCGGCAGGATGACGCGCTGCAACAGCGCGGCACCAGCCCCCGCGGGCCTCGCCGTCATCGCCACCGTCCCGCTCCTGCCGACCGTGCTCGTCACACGGACGACGGTAACGGCGAGGCGGCCGCGCACCCGGGACCCCCCGTCGGCGCCGTGCGCGGTTCCACCCGTCGGGGCCGCGCAGGCCTACCGTCCGGGGGTGCGCGCCTCCCACGTCGACGTCTACGTCGATCCGGTCTGCCCGTTCGCGTGGCTGGCGCTGCGGTGGCTGCGCGAGGTCGGGCGGCAGCGGCCGATCGACCTGCGGGTGCGCCCGCATGAGCCTCGCGGTGCTGAACGGCGAGGACCCGGTGACGCCCGACCGCGGGGAGGACAGCGCCTGGCGACCCGCGCGGGTCGGCGCCCGGCTCGTCGCGGCACGGGGCGCCGGCGCGTGGGCCGGGTTCGTCGAGGCGTTCGGCACCCGCTTCCACGACGCGGGGCTGCGGGGACGCGATCGCGTGCTGCGCGAGGTGTGCGAGGAGCTCGCGGGGCCCGATCTCGACGCGGGGAGGCTCTACGCCGCCGCGGACGTGACCGACCACGACGACGACGTCCGCGCCCGCCACGACGAGGGCATGGCGCCCGTCGGCCTCGACGTCGGCACGCCGACCCTGCACGTCCACACCGACGCCGGAACCGTGGCCTTCTTCGGCCCGATCCTCGAACGCGTCCCCCGCGGCCAGGACGCCCTCGACGCCTTCGACGGCGCCCTCCTGCTGGCCCGGACGCCGGGCTTCACGGAGCTCAAACGCACTCGGTCCGGAGAGATCGACTTCTCCTGATCGGGCTCCGGGTGTTCAGGGGGTCGACGGCGAGCAGACCAGGCCGGTCGGGCAGTTCGCCGGGTTGTACTCCGAGGGCCGCGACGTCGGTGCCGTGGTGCGGTGCTCGCTCGACGGGTGACCGCCCCCGTGCTCGGTCGGGTGCCCGCCACCGTGCTCGGCGGTCCCGCCACCGGAGCCCCCGCCCGTTCCCGACGACTCCGAGGACGTGTCACAGGCCGAGAGCGTGAGGACGGCCGCGCACGAGAGCAGCGCCAGGAGGCCGGCGACGGAGCGTCGCCACGAGACGGGGGGAGCGGACACGGCAGGACCTCCGGGGCGACGACGCGCGCGAACGCGGTGACGCTACGGAATCGTCGGTCCAGACGGAGCGTCCGAAAGGGTGATGAGTCAGACCTCGGCGAGGTCGGCGCCGTCGAACGACTCGCCGTCGGTGAACCACGGGGCGATGCGGTTGTCGAACAGCGTCAGCGCCGACCCGATCGCCATGTGCATGTCCAGGTACTTGTACGTGCCCAGGCGACCCCCGAAGAGCACCCGCCGGTTGGTCGCCTCCTTGCGGGCCAGCTCGCGGTAGCGCTCGAGCTTGGCACGGTCCTCGGCGGTGTTGATCGGGTAGTACGGCTCGTCGCCGTGCTGGGCGAAGCGCGAGTACTCGCGCACGATCACCGTCTTGTCCTTCGGGTACGACGTCCGCTCCGGGTGGAAGTGCCGGAACTCGTGGATGCGCGTGAACGGGACGTCCCGGTCGGCGTAGTTCATCACCGGCGTGCCCTGGTAGTCGCCCGTCGTGGTGAGGACCTCGGACTCGAAGTCGAGCGTGCGCCAGCCGAGCTCGCCCTCGCTGTAGTCGAAGTAGCGGTCCAGGGGGCCGGTGTAGACCGTCGGCACGTCCTGCGGCAGCTCGTCGCGCAGGTCGAACCAGTCGGTGTCGCAGCGCACCTCGATGTTCGGGTGGTCGGCCATCCGCTCGAGCCAGGCCGTGTAGCCGTCGACCGGCAGGCCCTCGTAGGTGTCCGAGAAGTACCGGTTGTCGAACGTGTAGCGCACGGGCAGGCGCGAGACGATCGAGGCCGGGAGCTCCTTCGGGTCGGTCTGCCACTGCTTGGCGGTGTAGCCGGCGAAGAACGCCTCGTACAGCGGGCGGCCGACCAGCGAGACGCCCTTCTCCTCGAAGTTCGCCGCGTCCGCGACGTCGATCTCGGCGGCGTGCTCGGCGACCCACGCGCGCGCCTCGTCGGGCGACATCGCCCGGCCCGCGTACTCGCAGATCGTCGCGAGGTTGACCGGCATCGGGTACACGCGGCCCTCGAAGATCGTGAAGACGCGGTGCTGGTAGCCCGTGAAGTCGGTGAAGCGGTTGACGTAGTCCCACACGCGCTTGTTCGAGGTGTGGAACAGGTGCGCGCCGTAGCGGTGCACCTCGATGCCGGTCTCCGGGTCGGGCTCGGAGTAGGCGTTGCCGCCCAGGTGGGAGCGGCGCTCCACCACCAGGACGCGCTTGTCGAGCTCCGTGGCGGCCCGCTCGGCCACGGTCAGCCCGAAGAAGCCCGAGCCGACGACGACGAGGTCCGGATCCGTGGTCACGGCCCCTGACGGTAGCCCGCGGGGTGGCCGTCGCCGGGGACGGGTACGCCCCCGGCATGCCGTCCGTCGAGCGCACCGCCCACTCCCCCGCCCCCGTGGGCACCGTCCAGGCCTACCTCCGCGACTTCGCGAACGCCGAGGAGTGGGACGCCGGGACGATCTCCTGCACGCCCGTCGACGACACACCGATCGGCGTGGGCAAGCAGTGGCGCAACGTCTCGGAGTTCCGTGGCCGCGAGACGACGCTGACCTACACGCTGGAGGCCGACGAGCCGGGCCACCTGCGCATCGTGGGCCGCAACAAGACGGTGACGAGCGAGGACGACATGACGCTCACGGCCGACGGCCCGGGGACCACGGTGACCTACCGCGCGACGTTCACGTTCCACGGCGCGGCGAAGCTCGCGACGCCGCTGCTCGTGCCGGCGCTCGGGAAGCTCGCCGACGACGCACAGGCGACCCTGCAGCGAGCCATCGAGGGGCTCCCCGTGACCTAGCCGGTCGGCGGGCGGTGGCCGGCCCACGGCATCGCCCGCTCCAGGTCGGCGGCGAGCGCCAGCAGCGTGGACTCGTCGCCGTAGGGCGCCATCACCTGGACGCCGACCGGCCAGCCCTCCTCGGTCCGCCCCAGCGGCAGCGAGATCGCCGGGTTGCCGGTGGAGTTCGACAGCGCGGTGAAGCCGGCCGTGGCGAAGATGTGGTCGTACCAGCCCCGCGCGTCGCGGGACGGGTCGTCCTGGTCGAGGTGGCCGAGCGCGGTGTTCGGGACGTTCATGGTCGGCGTGAGGACGACGTCGTACCGCTGGTGGAAGCCCGCGACGGCGCGGCGGGTCGCGTTGAAGACGCGGTCGGCGGCGAACAGGTCGCCCGCCGTGAGCGTCCGGCCGTACTCGGCGCACGCGAGTGTCGCCGCCTCGAGGACGTCCGGGCCGGGCTCGACGCCGAGCGCGCCCGCGAGGACGTCCACGCCATCGGCGAGGAAGCTCGTCCAGGCCACCAGGTTGGCGGCGTCGAACGCCGCCGCGTCCAGGTCCGGCGCCGCGACCTCGACCCCGTGCCCCATCCCCTCGAGCGTCCTCGCCACCGCTTCCGTCGCCGCGGTGCAGCGGGGATCGACCTCGCCGCCGCCGGTGAACGGCGTGGTGCAGAGCGCCACCCGCAACGGCCGGCTCCCGCGACCGACCTCCTCGGCGTAGGGCCGCGGCGGGTCCGGCAGCAGATAGCGGTCGCCCGGCTCGTAGCCGTGGACCGCGTCGAGCAGTCCCGCGGCGTCGCGGACGGTCCGGGTGACCACGAACTCCACGCCCATGCCGAGCAGGGGGTCGGCGTAGTCCGGTCCGGGGGACGTCCGGCCCTGGGACGGCTTGAGTCCGACCAGGCCGCAGGCGGCGGCCGGGATGCGGATCGAGCCGCCGCCGTCGTTGGCGTGCGCGACGGGCAGCGCCCGCGCGGCGACGAGGGCCGCCGAGCCGCCGGACGATCCGCCGGGGCTGCGGGTCGCGTCCCAGGGGTTTTGGACCGGACCGGTCGCGACGGGTTCGGTGGTGGCGTTGAACCCGAGCTCGGGAGTCGCGGTGCGGGCGAGCGTCGCGAGCCCGGCGCGGCGGAAACGGGCCATGAGGTGCGTGTCGGCCGGCATCGGCACGCCCTCGCCGAGCAGGCGGCTGCCCGCGGCCTGCGGGACCCCGGCGGCATGGACGATCAGGTCCTTGATCGCGAAGGGGACGCCGCCGAACGGCCCGTCCGGGTCGTGGTCGAGCGGCGATGCGAAGCGCTCACCGATGATCGCGTTCAGGCGGGGCCCGACGGCGTCCAGTGCGGTGGTCGCGGCGGCGCGCACCTCCTCGGCGCTGACCTCACCCTTGCTCATCAACGCGGCCAGGCCGGTCGCGTCGAGCTCGGCGTACTCGTCGGGTGTCATCGGGCCTCCAGGTTCGTCGGGCCGCCGATGCTGGCCCGATCGGCCCGCGCCGGCATCGGTCGATCGACCGATGCGCAGGTCAGGAGGGGTCCGGTTCCTGGTCTCGGCGCGTGCCGCCGCGTAGCGTCCCGGGCATGTCCGCGGTCGCGGCCGCCCGCGAGCTGCGGTCGTTCCTCCGGCGCCACGGGAGCCGCTCCCCCGGCGCGGCCCGGGCCGTGCTCGCGTCGCTGAGCGACGTCATCCCCGCCGACTGCCTCGCGCTCTCGGTCGCGGAGCCGGCGACGGGCGGGCACCGGACGCTCGCGTCCTCCTACCCCACCGCGATCACGGACCTCATCGACACCCGGATGCACACCGATCGCCTGTTCGCGGTGGTCCGGGACGGCCGGCACGCCGTGCGCGTGCGCGACCTCGAGCCACGCCGTCGCCGCGGTGAGATCTTCGAGCGGATCATCCACCCGCTCGGCTTCCGCGACGGCGTCACGCTGTGCCTGTTCGCGGCGGACGACCGCTACGTCGGCATGCTGAACGCCAGCACCCTCGACGCCCGGCACCCCGACGACGACACGATCGCGCTGCTCGAGCTCCTCGGCCCCGATCTCGCCACCGCGATCGACCCGGTGCCCGTGCCGGCGCCGCGGACGGGCGCCCTCGGCGGGGACGGCGGGGACGGCGGGGACGGTCTGCTCGTCGAGCGCTCCGGGCGCGTCGTCACCCTCTCGGCGGGGGCCCGGCCGGAGCTGGTGCGACCGCCCTCGCCGATCGCGGCCCTCGTTGCGCGCCCGCCGGGCGGTCCGCTCCTCGTCGTCACGGGGGCCGGCGAGGTCGTCGGGGTGGAGCTGCACCCGACGCCCCGCGGGGTGCTCGTCCTGCACCGCGAGATCGACCCGCCCGCCGGGCTGACGGTGCGGGAGCTGGAGGTGCTCGACGGCATCGCCCACGGCATGAGCAATCCCGAGATCGCGCGACGACTGGGGATCCGGCCACGCACGGTCGCCACGCACGTCGAGCACGTCCTCGCGAAGACCGGAGCGCGGAACCGCGCCGCCGCGGCGCGGTGCGCGACGCAGTGGGGTCTCGTGACGGGCTCCCCGGCCGGCTCAGGGCACTGACGACGGGCAGGTCCGCACGGGCGGCCCCGCCCCGATCCGCCCGGCCATCCACGGCAGCGAGTCGGCGAAGGCCTGCGAGAAGACCGCGAACGTATGGGCGCCGCCGGGGATCACGACCGAGCACGTCGCGATGCCCGCCTGACGCGTCATCGGGACCAGGGCACCCGCCGCCGCGGCGGGCTCGGGGTCGGCGTCCCCCACCTCGAACCAGCCCCCGAGCTGGGGGAACCGGTGGGCGGCGAGCAGCGATGCCGGCTCGTGGGCGGCGAAGGCGGCCGCGGACCCGCCGAACAGGGTCGCGACCGCGGAGTCGGTGTCGGCGTTGGTGTCGCCGGCGCGCGGGCCGGCGAGGCCGGCGTAGTCGCCGAACGTGGCGAAGAGATCGGGGTGGCGCAGGGCGAGCATCACCGAGCACGACCCGCCCTCGGAGAGCCCGGCCACCGCCCACGGACGCCCGGGGGCGGCGGTGTGGAAGACGTCGCGGACGAAGCCGGGGACGTCGACGGTCAGGTAGGTCTCCGCCCGGCCCGCGGGGCCGTCGACGCACTCGGTGTCGCCGTCGACGGTGCCGTTGACGTCCGGCATGACGAGGATCGGCGCGCTGCCCCCGTGCGCGGCCGCGTAGGCGTCGGCGGTCGCCGCCGCCTGGCCGCCGTCGAGCCAGTCCTGCGGCGTCCCGGGCGTGCCGTGCAGCAGCATCACCACCGGCAACGACGGGCGCGGGCGTGCGAACCACGCGGGCGGCACGTAGACGGTCGCCGGCCGCCCGGAGAACGCCGACTTCCGCCCCGGGATGGTGATCGTCGTGACGACGCCGCGGTCGGGGCGGTCCTTGCGGGCGAGCAGCGCCGCCAGCTCCACCTCGTCGGACGGCGGGAGCCCGAGCACGTCGCCGAGCGTGCGGAAGTAGTCGAAGTGCGCGTTCACCCCGGCGCCGGACCCGACCAGCAGCAGCAGCGTCGTCACCGAGACCAGCGCGACCTTCCCGGCCCGCGTGATCCGGCCGAGCCTGCTGCGCATCACCAGGGCCAGCACGACGACCACGAGCAGCGCGAGGATCGCGCCCAGACCGAGGAACGAGTCGGTCGTGATGTCGATCTCGCCGATGCTGTCGACGGTCACGGTCGGCTCACGCGGCGCGCGGCGGTGCGTCCGGGGCGGTGCTCGACGGCGACGGCGCGCCGCCGACGGCCGCGGGCACGAACATCGGTCCGAGGCCGGGGACGGCGAGGAAGCCCTCGGCGCCCGCGTAGAGCAGCCCGACCCGGGGCAGGTCGGCGGGGCTGCGGTAGGCCAGCACCCGCGGCAGCCACTGCGGGCCGAACTTCGCGTTGAAGTCGTGCAGCGAGCGGACCTGGAAGAACGGGTTGAGCACCCCGACGGCACGCCGCGCGAGCTTCTGCGTCGCGGTGAACGGCACGTCGTCGGCGAACAGGCGCCCCCACATCGCGAAGTTCATCGACAGCCGCGTGACACCGCGCTCGGCCAGCGCCGTCGCGCTCTGCGCGATGAGGAACTCGGTCATGCCGTTCGGCGCGCCCGGGTCGTGGCGCATGAGGTCGAGCGTGTAGCCGAAGGTCGTGCCGGTGGCCGGGCCGCCGTAGGCCGGGACCAGGCGGAGGAACCCGCCGGGCACGCCGTCGGCGTCCAGGGCGACGCAGAGCAGGAAGTCGCGGTTGGCCTCCGCGCCGGTGACGTCCTGCGACAGCGACATCGTGAAGCCGCGCTCGGGGTCCTTGCCCCGCCACTTCTCCGAGATCGCGTTCAGCGCCGCGACGAGCTTCGGCGAGGCCGCCGACTCGGCGACCATCTGGAAGCGGTGAGTGCGCTCGACGCGGCGCACGGCCGCGCGCACGCTCTTGCGATCACGGCCCTCGAGCGTGAACGAGGGGCAGTCGATGATCGCCTCGTCGCCGAGGTAGAACGACCGGAAGCCCCGCGACGCGAGCAGCCCGCCCTCGCGGGTGTCCTCCTCGCGGGCCGCGAGGAAGGCGGGCGTCCAGGCGCGCTGCGCGCACATGGCGAGGAACTCGTCGACCACGGCCGGCAGCGAGGCCTCGTCGCCGATCGGGTCGCCCGCCGCGAGGGCGTAGCCGCCGAGGTAGGTGTAGGCGATCATCGCGCGGCCGTCGGAGCCGAAGAAGAAACTCTTGTCGTCGCGCAGCGCGAAGGCGGCGAGGGTGTCCCAGCCGTAGGTGTGCACCAGCGTCTCCGCGCGCGTCCAGTCGTCGCGGGTGTGCGGGTCGCGGGCGGTGAGCGGCCGGAACAGCAGGACGAGGAAGACCACCAGTCCGACCACGCCCAGGGCGAGCAGCGCGGCGGGGAAGGTGTCGGCGAACAGCCGCCGGGAGAACGTGTAGGGCCCGTCGAGCCCGACCAGCCCCCCGAAGATCGTCCCGAGGCCGCCGGCGAAGGTCAGCGGCGGCGTCATCCGACCGCTCTGCAGGCCGAGCGAGACGAAGCCGAACGCCAGGACGGCGGCCAGGTAGATCGGGACGAACCGCACCAGCCGCAGCAGCGACGGCGGGTCGGCGGGTGCCCGGAAGTACCCGCGGGCGACCACGAGCAGCACGAGCAGCGCCACGCTGATGGCGAGCCCGACCTGGTGCGGGCCCTTGAGCACGTGGGCGAGCACCGCGAGCGCGGACAGCGCGACGGCCACGCGCCACGCGGCCCGTTTGCGTTTGGCGAGCTGGTCGGCCAGCAGCAGGAGGAGCAGCCCGATCGCGGCCGAGAGGACGTGCCCGGTGACCGCGAACCACGGCGGCACGAGGTCGAGCCCCACCCGGTCACCGAGGCGCTCGTGGACGATCGGGAGGTGCACCAGCAGGTGCAGCAGCCCGGCCAGCGCGGTCAGCCCCGCCACGACCGAGACCACCCAGGGCCGTCGCTCGGACTCCTCCGGCGGTGGTGGGGTCGGCGCGGTCGCGAGGGCCGAGCCGCCGACGCCCGCGCCCACCGGCACCGACGGGGTCGCCGCGGCCAGCGCGGCCGCCGGCATCGGCGTCGGCGGCAGCACCGGCCGGTGCGCCCCGCCCGGGCCGCCGCCCGGCGGCGGGGCGAACTCGGGGCGCAGGGTCGGGAAGAGGATGACCTCGCGGATCGAGTCGACGCTCGCGAGCAGCATGACGAGGCGGTCGATGCCGATGCCCAGCCCGCCGGTGGGCGGCAGGCCGTACTCGAGCGCGCGGACGTAGTCGAGGTCGATGTCGCCGGCCTCGGGATCGCCGTCGCGCTTGGCCTGCGCCTCCTCCTCGAAGGCCGCCATCTGCTCGCCCGGGTCGTTCTGTTCCGAGTACGCGTTGCACAGCTCGAACCCGGCGACGATCAGCTCGAAGCGCTCGCTGTAGGCCGGGTCGTCACGGTGGGCGCGGGCGAGCGGGGACACCTCGCGGGGGTAGTCGATGCAGAAGACGGGGCCGACGACGTCGTGCTGGACGCGCTCGTCGTAGACCTCCTTCATCAGCCGGCCCGCGCCCCAGCCCTGCTCCCAGGCGAGGCCGAGGCGGTCGAGGGCCGCCCGGGCGTCGGCGATCGGCATCTCCGGGTGCATCACGGCGCCGGTCTTCTCGGCGATCATGTCGGCGAAGCGGCGGCGCGGCCACGGCGGCCGCAGATCGATCTCCTGCCCCTGGTAGCGGACCGTCAGCTCGTCACCCAGCGCGGCGCGCGCCGCGGCGGTGACCATCCCCTCGGTCAGGTCCATCATGTCGTGGTAGTCGGCGAAGGCCTGGTAGGCCTCGAGCATCGTGAACTCGGGGTTGTGCCGGGTGTCGACTCCCTCGTTGCGGAACACCCGCCCGATCTCGAACACCCGCTCCATGCCGCCGACGATCAGCCGCTTGAGGTGCAGCTCGAGGGCGATCCGCAGGTACATGTCGAGGTCGAGCGCGTTGTGGTGCGTGACGAACGGCCGCGCCGACGCCCCGCCCTGGATGCTCTGCAGCACCGGGCCCTCGACCTCGGTGAAGCCCTGGTCGGCGAGGTGCGAGCGGATCGCGTGCACGGCCGCGTGGCGGATGCGGAAGATCTCGCGGGTGCGCTCGTTGACCTGCAGGTCGGCGTAGCGCTGCCGGTAGCGGGTCTCGACGTCGGTGAGCCCGTGGTGGCCGCCGGCGGGTGGGCGCAGCGCCTTGGCCAGCAGCGCGGCCTCCTCGACGCGGATCGAGAGCTCACCCCGCCGGGTGGTCATGACGACGCCGGCGACGCCGACCCAGTCGCCGCGGTCCAGGTCGTCGATCGCCGCGTGGACGTCGTGGCCGACCACCGCGGTGTCGACGAAGAGCTGGATCGTGCCGGTGCGGTCGCGCAGCGTCCCGAAGCTCAGCCCGCCCTGGCGGCGGAGACCGGTCAGGCGGCCCGCGATCTGGACGCGGACGTCGGTGACGGTGTCCGGCGGCAGGTCGGTGTGCTCGTCGCGGATCTCCGCGATCGCGTGGTCCACCGGCCAGCGGTAGGGCTCGGTCTCCCCGGCGGCCCGACGTGCCGCGAGCTTGGCCGCCCGGAGCTCCTGCTGTCCGAGGTGCGTGAGGTGGGCGTCCGTCGGGGCGTCCATGTCAGCGCGCTCCCTCCTGCTCCTTCGGCGCCTCCTCCGGCGGCGGGCCCGGGGTGGCTGGGCTCGTCGGGGCGGGGGTGGTCGGGGCGGGGGTGGCCGGGGCGGGGTCGTCGGGCGCGCCGGCGATCGCCTCCACGACGGCGTCCCAGCGCCGCCGGTCGCGCTCGGGGAACCGGCGCCGCGCCCGGGCCGCCTTCCGCGAGCCCTCGCGGTAGCGCCACCGCGCCCAGGGCGACGTCGGGCGGGCCAGGCGCAGGGCACCGACGAGCGAGAACACCGGCACGAGCAGGCCGAGCAGGCCGAGCAGCGGGCGGCCCTTGAACAGGGCGACGACCGAGAGCAGGCCGCCGACGACGATCGTCACGACCACCGCCACGACGCCGTCGTTCGTGTCGGAGTCGAACGGGTTGGCGCCGACCACGAGCAGGGCCATCAGCGCGCCGACGACGAGCACAGCGTCGACCGAGACCCGGCCCTCGCGCTCCCAGTAGACGTCGGAGAGGTGCAGCCAGAGGGCGAACTCGTCGAGGGTCAGCGCGGCGCCGGCGCCGAACGCGGCGGCCAGGACGTAGAGCCACGGCGGCTCGGGCTGGTAGGTGAACTCACCGACGCCGGCCAGGAGCATGAGGAAGATGCCCCAGACCAGGTGGTGCAGGTGCACGCCGCCGACCGACTGGTTGCGGAACGGCCCTTTGCCGGCCCGGATCATCCGCACGATCACGCGGGTGAGCACGAAGACGGCGACGAACGACCCGAGCATCCAGGCCGCGGCGGCGCGGTGCTCGATGTCGAGGGTGATGGTCACGGCACCTCCGCCGGGACGGGCGCCGGGGCCGCCGCCGCGGAGGACCGCGACAGCGCCGCGGTCGCGGCGATCATGAGGGCGACGAGCACGGCGACGAGCGCCCACTCCACGCCGTCGGCGCGTACCTGTTCGGACAGGACGACCACGCCGAGCACGGCCGCGACCACCGGCTCGCCCACGGTCACGGCGGGCAGCGACGCCGCCAGGGGGCCGGCGCCGAAGGCCGTCTGCTGCAGGAACGTGCCCCCGGCGATGGCGGCGACGACCGCCCAGGTCTCCCACGAGGTCAGCAGCTCGACCACGCCGTCGCCCAGCGCGTCGACCACCGACTTCGTCAGGGCCGCGACCAGCCCGTAGACGAGGCCCGTCGCCACGGCGAGCATCGCGGCGCGGCGCGGCCCGCGGCGGCGCCCGGCCAGCAGCACGCACGCGGCGACGAGCGCGAGCAGCACGACCAGTGACGGCGTCCAGGTGCGCAGCGGGGCCCGGTCGGCCCCGGCCGTGGGCTCGCCCACGACGACGAACAGCGCGAGGGCGGCGACGAGGACGCCCGCCCACACCACCTCGGTCCGCCCGATGCGCCGCCCGGTCAGGCGCGCCTCGAGCGGCAGCGCGAACAGCACGGTGGTGACGAGCAGCGGCTGCACGAGCAGCAGGGCGCCGAGCCCGAGGGCGGCGGCCTGCACCACGAAGCCGCCGGTGTCGCCGACCGTGCCCGCCCACCAGCGGGGGGAGCGCACGAGACGGGCGATCAGGCGCCCGCCGCGCGCCTCCTCGTCGGGCACGTCGGCCGCCGCGCCGCGCTGGGCGACCGACGCGATCGCGAAGAGCAGCGCGGCGAGCACCGCGAGCGCGCCCGCGAGCAGCGTCACCACGTCGTCCCGTCGCCGGCCGTCACCCGGACAGTGCAACACCGCGCAGGTACGCAGCGCGACATCCCGACGATCACGCCACCCGATCGGTGCACGGAGGTCCGATTCCGCTGTCGTGATCATGACAGTGCGTGCGATGCGTCCGCATCACCGGGGCGGGATGCGGCGTTTGGGAGGATGCGCCGGATGCGCGCGACCGCGGCCGTGACCGCCACCGCTCTCCCGGCCCTCGCGCTGGCGTTCCTCGGCAGCACCCACCCCGCGGTGCTGACCCCCGAGACGGCCCCGTGGTGGCGCGACCTGCACGTCATCGGCCTCGTCCTGTTCCCGCTGCTCGCGCTCGGGCCCTGGGCGGTCGTGCACGTGTCCCGGCCGGCGGGCCCGCTCGGGTGGGTGTTCTCGGGGCTCGCCGCCGTCCTCGGGCTCGTCTACGCGGGCTTCTACGGCGCGCTCGACGCCCTGGCCGGCGTGGGCGGCGGGCACGAGACCATGCGCATGGGTCCCGGGCCCTGGGTCGGGTGGCTGTTCGAGATCGCCGACGAGCTCGGTGTCGTCGGGTCCTACGCCTACCTCGCCGCGACGCTGCTCGCCGCGGTCCTGGCCCTCGTCCGCGCCCCGGGGCTCTGGCGCCTCCTGGGCGGCGTCGGGGCGCTGTTCGCCGTCGTCGGCGCCTGGTCGTTCCTGACCAGCCACATCTACTACCCGTTCGGCGTCGCGACGATGGTCATGCTGGCGATCGGCCTCACCCTGCTCGCGGTCGCCGCGACCCGGCGGACCACCCGACCGTCGACGACGACCGGTCCGCGACCCGCGGTGGACGCGACCTCGACGTGACCCGTCCGGCTCGGCTTCGATGACCCGATGTCCGGCCGCCTGTCCCGCCTGCGCCACACCCTCAACGTGCGGTTGGTGCGTGCCGTCGAACGCGGGGTCGGGAACGCCGTCGACGGGCGCGTGCTGCCGCGCCTCGACGCGCTCGACGCCGACGCGCGGTCGCGCCGGGCCGAGCTCGGCGAGCTCCGCTCGGCGGTCGACGGCCTGCGCAGCGACCTCGCCGCGCTGCGCCACGAGCTCCACGCCCGGGAGGTCCGTGACCGCCGGGACATGCTCGCCGCGGGCGAACGGGACGCCGTGACGTCGAGCGCGCGCTACGTGCGCGACGCCATGCCCGGGGCCCGCACGTTCCCGCACCCCGACGACACCCTGGCCCACGCCCTGGGCCTCGCCCCCGCCGGCGGACTCGCGCTCGAGTTCGGGGTCTACAGCGGGCGCACGCTGCGGACGATCGCCCGTGCGCGCGGCGACGGCCGGGTCTACGGCTTCGACTCGTTCCAGGGCCTGCCCGAGGACTGGCGGGCCGGGTTCACGGCCGGCACGTTCGACGACGTCGAGCCGCCCGAGGTGCCGGGCGCGGAGCTCGTGGTCGGCTGGTTCGCCGACACGCTGCCAGCGTTCCTCGCCGAGCACCCCGGGCCGGTGGACCTCCTGCACCTCGACGCCGACCTCTACTCCTCGACCGCCACCGTGCTCGCGCAGGTCGGCCCCCGCCTGCGTCCCGGATCCGTGGTGGTGTTCGACGAGTACCTCAACCACCCGGGCTGGGAGGAGGGCGAGCACCGCGCCTGGACGGAGTACGTCGAGAGCACCGGCCTGACCTTCACCTACGAGGCGTTCACCCACGACAACGAACAGGTCGTCGCGGTGGTCACAGGTGTGCCGTCCCAGGTTCCGGCCCAGGTCCCGCGGGGTAGTGAGGTGTCCACAGGCCCCGATCGCTGATCCGACCGGACGAACCGCCCGGTCCGCCCCAGGGCGGTACGACGTGCACCCGGCGTCACCGGATCGTTGCTCCCGGTGGACCCCGGTGTGAACGGTCGCGAGCGGGAAGGGCACAGTCCGAGGCGATGACTTCCACGGCCGACGAGCGCGTCCGGCCGGGGAGCCAGGTGGATGCGCCGGCCCCCGACCGCCCCACCGCGGAGATTCCCGCGGCGCCCGTGTCGGGGCGCCAGCCGAGCGACGGCTCACGGTTCCGACCCGAGATCGAGGGCCTCCGCGCGGTCGCGTCCCTGCTGGTCGTCATCTACCACGTGTGGATCGGCCGGGTGTCCGGCGGCGTCGACGTCTTCTTCGCGCTGACCGGCTTCCTCGCCGCCGGCCAGCTGGTGCGGGCCTCCGAGCGCGGCGGGGTGGACCTGCTCGCGCAGTGGGGCCGCACCCTGCGGCGACTGGTGCCGCCGGCCGCGGTCGTGCTCGCGGGGACCCTGCTCGCGAGCCTGGTGTTCCTGCCGGAGTCACGCTGGCCGCAGGCGGTCCGCGAGATGGTGGCCTCCGCGTTCTTCGTCGAGAACTGGCGCCTGGCCGCCGACGCGGTCGACTACTACGCCTCGCACAACACGCAGAGCGTGGTGCAGCACTTCTGGTCGCTGTCGATCCAGGGCCAGTTCGCCGTGGCCTTCCCCGTCCTCGTGGCCGTCGTCGCGCTGATCGCCCGTCGCCGCGGGTGGGGGGTGCGCCCGGCCGTGGTGGCCGTGCTGCTCGCGGTCACCGTCGCGTCGCTCGCCTGGTCGATCACCTCGACCGCGACCGACCAGACCTTCGCGTACTTCGACGCGTTCACGCGCCTCTGGGAGTTCACGCTCGGCGGGCTGCTCGCGCTCGGGGTGCACCGGCTGCGGCTGCCCGTCTGGGCCGGCGTCCTCGTGGGCTGGGCCGGGCTCGCCGGGCTCGCGGCGTGCGGCATGGTGCTCGATGTCGAGGGCGGGTTCCCCGGCTACCTCGCGCTCTGGCCGGTGCTGTGCGCCGCCGCCGTGATCGTCGCCGGCGACACCGACCACCGTCTGGGCAGCGTGCGGTTCCTGTCGTCGCGCCCGATGCAGTACCTCGGCAGCATCAGCTTCCCGCTCTACCTCTGGCACTGGCCGGTGCTGCTGCTCGCCCAGGCCGAGGACTCCAGCGAGCGACCGGGGCTCTACCTGGGCACGGCCGTCGTCGCGACGTCGCTGCTGCTCGCCGCCGCCACGCGGCACTTCGTGGAGGACCCGCTCCTGCGGCGCGGACGCCGGCAGGCGCGCACGCGGTTCGGCGACCACCGGGTGGCGTTCGCGGCGCTCGTCCCCGTGCTCGTGCTCACGCTCGCCTGGCACGGTCTGACGGTCGCCCGCGCCACCCCCTCGGGTGTCGTGGGGGACACCGACCACCCGGGGGCGATGGCCCTCGCGCCGGGCTTCGTCGACCGCGGCAACCGCGACGCCGAGGCGATCCCGCCCGCGGTGTCCGCCTACGAGGACTGGGTGCACTACAAGGACGCCGGGACGGGCTGCTCCGGCGTGCCCGACCAGCCCGCGCTCGAGGAGTGCACCTTCGTCCCGTCCCCCGACCCGACGGCCCGCACCATCGTCGTCGTCGGTGACTCGCACATGCAGCAGTTCCTCCCGGCCGTGGCGCCGATCGCCCGGGAACGCGGATGGCAGGTCAAGACGCTGATCCGGCCCGGGTGCCCGCTGTCGACCACGTCGGAGTCGAACGTCGGCGAGGCCGACTGCATCGCCTGGAACCAGCAGGCGCTCGCCGCCCTGGCCGCCCAGCGACCGGCCCTCGTCGTCAGCCAGGCGTCCCACAACGTGCGCCCCGGCCCGACCGAGGCCACACCGCCCGGGATGGTCGCGGCGTGGGAGGACCTGGCCACGGCCGGCGTCCCGGTGATGGCGGTGCGGGACAACCCTCGCTACGACTACGCCCCGCCGGGCTGCGTCGACACCCACGGCCGCGACGCGGCGGACTGCAACGTCCCGCGCAGCGCGATCTACCCCTCCGGCCCGCCGGTGCCGGCCGGCATCCCGTCGACGGTCTCGGTGCTCGACCTGGCCAACAGCATCTGCCTGCCCACGGTCTGCCCGCCGGAGATCGGGCGGGTCATGGTCTACCTCGACGACAACCACCTCACGGCCACCTTCACGACCTCGCTGGCCCCGGTGGTGGGGCAGCGCATCGCGTCCCTGATCGGGTCGTGAACCCCCGCCTCCTACCCTGGAGACGGTCCGCCCGTCCCCGGCATGCCGACCCGACGCCGGGCCCGACCCCTGGGAGCCTGTCCGTATGACCGACGTCGCCACCCTCTCCAGTCCCCGCGAGATCGAGGACGCCGGCGACGGGGCACGTCTGGTGGTGGGCCGCGGCCTGTTCTCCGGCCCCGTCGCCGAGGTCCCGGACGAGCTCTACATCGAGGTCCTGCGCGGACAGGCCGAACGGCGGCGCCACCACGTGCGCGTCGGCGCGTTCAGCCATGTCGGGACCAACACCTACTTCGGCCGCTTCCCCGCCAGCTACTGGCAGCGCTGGACGACCGCGACCGAGGTCCGGTTCGAGGGTCGCACCCGGGGCGCGGGACGGGTGATGCTGCGGGCGTCGGACACCAACGGCGTGCCGCGCACGCTCGCGGTGCACGACGCCCAGGCCGAGGACCTGCGCCTCTCCGCCCCGCTCGACCGTTTCCTCGACGGCGGCGGGCTCTGGATCGAGATCGTCACCGACGACGCCGAGCTGGTGCTGCACGACGCCCGCTGGACGGTGGCGGCGCCGGCCACGGACCGGGGCGCGTCCGTCGTGGTCTGCACCCACAACCGCGCCGACGACTGCATCGCCACCCTGCAGGCGCTCACCGCCGAGCACGACGTGCCGGCGCTCCTCGACGAGGTCGTCGTCGTGGACCAGGGCACCGACCGGATCGACACCCGCGACGGGTTCGCCGACGTCGCCGCCCGACTCGGCGACCGCTTCCGCTACCTGCCCCAGCCCAACCTCGGTGGCTCCGGGGGGTTCACCCGAGGGCTCTACGAGGTCGTGTCGGGAGCCGGGGGTGACGTCGACGTCCTGTTCATGGACGACGACATCCGCTGCGAGCCCGAGGTGGTGGTGCGGCTCGCGGCCTTCGGGAAATGCGTGGCCGACCCGACGATCGTCGGCGCGCAGATGCTCAACCTGCTGCACCCGACCCAGGTGCTCGCGGGCGCCGAGTACGCCGTGCTCACCGACCTCACCAACGGGCACGTCAGCCCGGGCGCGGTCGGCGAGTCCGACGTGACCGCGCACTTCCCGGACGGCACCAAGAACGTGCAGGACCGCCGCGTGGACGCGGGCTACACGGGCTGGTGGTCGTGCCTCATCCCGTCCGAGCTGGTGCACCGCGCCGGCTACCCGCTGCCGCTGTTCTTCCAGTGGGACGACGTCGAGTACTGCTACCGCGCCCGCGCCCACGGCGTCCCCACCGTCACCCTGCCGGGAGCGGGCGTGTGGCACGCCGACTTCCCCTGGAAGGACTGGGACGACTGGCACCGGTACTTCAACCTGCGCAACGCCATGATCACCGCGGCGCTGCACTCGCCCTTCCCGGTGCGGCACGTGACCGGCGTGCTGGCCGACCTCCTCGGGCGCTACCTGGTCGCGATGAACTACGGCCTGGCCGCGACGCTCGTCGCGGCCGTCGAGGACTTCCTCGCCGGCCCGCGGGTGCTCGACGACGGCGGTGTCGCGGCGGTCGCGCGCATCCGGGCGCTGCGGGCGGGCCACGGTGAGACGGTCGCGCACCGCGTCACGGAGGCCCCGGGCATGGCGCCGACCGACATGGAGATCGCGCGATCCGGTCCGGAGCCGACCCGCGACCGGCTCGTCATGGCCAAGCGCATCGCCCAGCAGCTCCTCGGCCGGACCCCCCGGCACGCGGGGCTCATCGGGGCCGGCGAAGCACACTGGTGGCACGTCGGCCTGTTCGATCGTGTCGCGGTGTCCGACGCCGGCCAGGGCGGGGTGCGGGTGCGTCGCCGCGACCCCGAGGCCCTGAAGACCCTGGGTCGCGAGGGTGCCCGCGTCCTGTGGCGGCTCACCCGTGAGGGTGCCGCCGCGCGCGAGTCCTGGCGCACTGCCGCGCCCCGCCTGACCGCGGCGGAGAACTGGCGTCGTCTGTTCGAGGGCCGGTGACCCGTCAGCGGAGCGGCCCACAGGCCGGTCCGTCGAGGGCGCGGCAGTCGGAGGTCGCGGGGTAGTAGCGCAGCACGTCATCCGTGGTCAGCGGCGGGGGGCGTCCGTTGTCGGCGTCGAGGAGATACAGCAGCGCGAGCGTCCGCGTGCCGCCGTAGCCCTCGCCGACCTGGGTGGGTGTGAGACGTCCGGCCCGCAGCGCCGCGGCGAGGTCGCCGAGCGTGGAGGCCTGGGTGGCACCGGGGGCCACGGGCAGCGGCCAGTCGGTGACCATGTGCCGCTCGCCGCTCGCGAGCTCCTGACGCCACCCCACCAGGCCGACGGCCATGGGGGCGGCGACGGCGAGCGCCGTCGCCGCCGCGAGCAGCGCCGTCCACCACGGCCGGCGATGAGCGAGCACGTCGAGGGCCACGCCGGTCAGCAGTGCCGCGACGAGGGCCAGGGCGACGACCCGCCGCGCGCCGGGGACACCGCTCGAGACGGCGTAGAGCGCGACACAGGACAGCGCGACGAGCACCCAGGGCCAGACCGCGCGGAACCGCGCCACCGCCGCCACGACCACCCCCACCACGAGGACCGCGGCCGGGACGGGCCCGCCGAGCGTCGGGAGGCCGGTGGCGTAGTAGTAGGACCCCCCGGAGCGCACGGCGTACGTGAGCACCTCGGCGAGGTGCTGACCGGCGGCCCCGGGGTCCGGCCCGGCCCGGCCCCCGCCGGTGACGATGAGCCCGCCGTTGTGCCACCACGCCAGGGGTGCGACGACCACGGCGACCCCGGCGGCGATCCCGAGCAGGGCGCCGAGGGCGTCGAGGGGCCGCCGGATCCGCGCGAGCAGCACGACCGCGACGGCGACCGCCCACGCGAGCCCCGCGGTGTAGAGCGACACCGAGACCCCGGCGAGGAGGCCGCCGACCGGCCACCACCGCCGTCCTGAGGTCGCGACGTAGAGCGCGGCCATGCCGGCCAGCGCGTCCAGCGGGGTCTCGATGGCGACCCAGGCCAAGGAGCTCACCCCCGGCACGAGCACGACGAGGACGGCGGCGGCGACCGCACCGACCCGCGCGCAGCTCAGCCGCCGGCGGGCCACGGCGAACGCGAGCGGTGCGAGCAGCGCGCTCGCGACCGCCTTCGCGGCGCGCGGGGAGAACAGGGTGTAGCCGTCCCACAGCCCCTGCAGGCGGCCGGTGAGCAGGTAGAACAGCTGCCCGCCGACGTTGGTGCTCCACTCCGAGGGCTGCCAGTGCAGCGCGAGCGCGAGCGCGTCGCGGTGCGCGATCGACGCCTCTTCGCCCGTCAGCACCCCCTGCGCCGTCGGGCCGGCCTCGACCCACAGGAACCACGCCCCGGCGGCGACCCCGAGGACGAGGGCCAGCAGGAGGTCCGCCGCGCAGGGACGCCCGGGCTGCGCCCCGCTGCTCACCGACCGATCATGACACGGTCGGGTGGCACCACTAGGTCGACGCGGCCCGCGTGACGTAGAGCCGCGAGCTCCAGCGCGGGCCGGCGCTGGCGTCGTCGTCGGCGGCCACCACCTCGGCGCCGCAGGAGGCCACGAGCGCCCGCACGTCGGCCTCGGAGGTCCCGTGCATCTCCATGCCGCGCCGCAGGCGGCGCGCGACCGGGGCGGGCAGGGCGCTCAGCGCGAGGCCGGCGGCGGTGCGGGCCGGGGCGGTCGGGATCTGGAAGACGACGACGCCGCCGGGACGGGCGATCCGGTAGAAGGCGCGGACGTAGTCGTGGGCGAGCGCACTCGGCATGTGCTGCAGGACCCGGCAGGTGTAGACGAGGTCAGCCGAGCCGGGCTCGACCACGGCGAGATCCGGGCCGGTCGCGAGGCGGAAGTCGCACGCCGGGGACCCGACGATCTCGCGGGCCTTCTCGAGCATCGTCGGGGAGATGTCGAGGCCGACCACCTCGGCGAAGCCTGCGCCGGCGAGGCCGTGGGACAGACGCCCGGCGCCGCAGCCGAAGTCGACGGCGCGGCCGCGCGCCGGGTCGACCCCCAGCTCGGCGAGACGGGCCATGAGCGTCGCGATCTCGGCGGCGCCGGTGGCCAGGAAGTCCGCGGGCGACCAGCCGCCGCCGGACTTCTCCCGGTCGGTGAGGACGGCCCACATCGGGTCCTCGCGCCCGAGGCGCGTCCAGGTGCGGGAGACCTCGTCGATCCCCGAGTCGGTCCCCGTGTTCGGGTCGGTGGACACCATTCCTCCGGCAGGTCTCGGCGGCGGGCTCAGCGCCCGCCGGCCTTGGCGAAGACGGCCTCGTAGGCGTCGAGGACCGCGTCGACGCTGTAGCGGGTGGCGGCAGCGGCGGCGCCCGCGGCCGCGTCCGGCGGGTCGTCGCGCAGGCGGGCGAGCGCGGCGGTCAGCCCCGGGACGTCGCGCGGGGTGACGACGGCGCCGAACCCGGTCTCCTCGACGACCGTGCGGACGCCGGGCAGGTCGCTGACCAGCGCGGGCACGCCGGCCATCATCGCGACGACCTGCACGATGCCGAACGCCTCGAACGCGTTCACCGAGGTCAGCGCGAACACGTCGAGCGACGCGTAGAAGTCGTCGAGGTCGGCCTCGGGGATGAAGCCGAGCATCTCGACCCGCGGGTCCTCACCGATGTGGGCCCGGACCCGCTCCACCACGCTGCCGCCCGCGACGTCGAGGTAGTCGCCGCCGACGAGCAGCCGGGCCTCGGGGTCGTCGAGGGCCAGGAAGGCGTCGACGAGGTACTCGACGCCCTTCTCCTCCACGATCCGGCCGAGGAACCCGACGTGCAGGCCCTCGCCGCGGCGGTAGGTCGGCCGCCCGGCGCCCCGCGGCGGGCACGGCGGCGGCACCGCAACCATCCGGCCGTCGATCGCCGGCCAGAGGCGGCTGTGCCGGGCGTAGTCCTCGCTCGACACCACCGCGGCCGCCGAGGCGCGCAGGGCCGTCGCGCTCGAGAAGTCGATCGCGCGGTGCTGCGCGGCGTTGACGGCGCGGCGCAGCAGCGGACCGTCGCCGGTGGGGAGTGAGACGTCGCAGTGGTAGGTCGAGACCACCGGTGCCGAGGAGAGCCGCGCGAGGAGGCCGGCCTCGACCAGCGGCAGGTGGAGGTTGACCACCGTCGACCGCGCCATCTCACGCAGCGCGAGCCGCGTGAGGTTGAGCCCGATGGTCCCCTTGCCGACCTTGGCCAGCACGGGGGCCCGGACGACGCGCACGCCGTTGACCACCTCGTGGGTGGGCAGCTCCGGGTCGTGCTTGGAGGCCACCACGCACACGCGCCAGCCGCGGGCAGCAAGGCCCTCGGCGAGGTCACGGGCCACGTTGGTGAGCCCGGAGACGTAGGGGGTGTAGTAGGTCAGGACGATGCACAGGTCGTGGCGCGAGCCGGGGTGCGGGTCGTGCTCCATCACCCTCCCTCCCCGACGCGGGCCGCGCGGTCCTGTCGCGTCCGTCCCGTTCGGCCACTGTAGAGGGGGCCGTCGCGGCGACGGCCCGTGGGCGCGCCCGGGCGGGTCGGTACCGGACGCGCCGCCGTTGCTACCGTGCGTCATCCACCATCCGACCCGGGAGCCCCGGTGACCGCCACCTCGCGTCCGTCGTCGCCCGCCGGCGGGGACACCGGTGACACCGCTCCGTCGGACACCCCGGACCTGCCCGGCGCCCCGGACCTCGCGGGCGGCTGGCGCGCGCGCCGCCCCTCCTGGCCCGCGGTCGCGACGGTGGCGGGGGTCGTCGCCCTCGTGTGCGCGGTGCTCCTGCCGTTGCTCCCGGTGAGCGTCTCGCAGCCGGAGGTCAGCTGGCCGCTGGACCCGGCCGACCCGCGGCCGACCTCCCTGCAGCTGACCACCCAGCGCCCGCTCGCCATCGACGTCCGCGCCGACTGCGACGCGATCCGCGGGGCCGGCGCCTTCGGCACGGACCGCAACGCGGGGGCGCCCGGTGACGGGCTCCTGCTCGCGACCCTGCCGCCGGTCTCGCCGTCCGCCGGGGTCGGCCTGGTGGCCACGGTCCGCGACGACCGGCTCACCGTGATGTCCCGCGGCATCCCCCTCCTGGTGGAGTCCCCGCTGCCGCCCGGGCCGTGTGCGCTCGGCATCGCCGGCGACCTCGGCGGCATGACCGTCACCCTGGACGGCCGCGTGGTCGGCCGCGCCGGACCGGACTCGGTCCCCGACGTGGACGCCCTGGTCACCTCGGTCCCGCCCCGGGCGGGCGGGGCAGGGCTCGGTGTCCGGATCACCGTCGACGACCAGTTCTCGACCTCGCCCACCGGCATGAAGACCGCGGTGACCGTGCTCCTGCTGGTGGCGGTGGCCGTGGTGCTCGCCGCGCTGCGGGAGCGGGACCGCACCGTGCGCGCGGCCCGCTGGGAGGACGGTGGCCTCGCGGCCCACTGGCGGTCACGGTGGCGGGACCGCGCGCGCCGCTGGCGGACGTGGCCGCGCCCGCGCGTGGTCGACGCCGTCGTGCCGGTGCTGCTGGTGCTGTGGACCTTCATCGGCCCGATGACCGACGACGACGGCTACTACGCGGCCATGGCCGCGAACGTGCCGTACACCGGCTACGTCGCGAACTACTACCAGCTGTACAACCAGGGGTTCACGCCCTTCACGTGGATCTACTACGTGCTGTCCTGGTGGCAGGGGGTCGCGGGCTTCAGCCCGGTGGTCCAGCGGATGCCCGCGCTGCTGCTGGGCCTGGCGAGCTGGTTCCTGCTGCGGGCCTACGTCGCCCGCGCGCTGCCCGCCGGCGCAGGCCGCGGGCGGGCGATCGCGCTGCACGCCGTCGTGGCGGTGGCGTTCGTGGCGTGGTGGCTGCCCTACGACGTCGGGGTGCGCGCCGAGGCGGTGGTGGCCACGAGCGTCATCGCGAGCCTGCTGTGCCTGCGGGTCGCCCTCGAGCGCGACCGCTGGATGCTCGCCGCGCTCGCCGTCGGCGTCGCCTCCTTCGGGGCCACCGCGGCGCCGACCGGCTTCGTCGCGCTCGCGCCCCTGCTCGCGATGACCCCGGCGGTGTGGCGGCGGCTCGCCGAGGTGGGTTCGCTCCTGCGGCGGGTGGCGACGTTCGTCGCGCTCGCCTCACCGGGGGCGCTCGTCGGGGTCCTCGCGTTCGCCGACGGGTCGCTGCGCGACTTCGTCCGCGCCCAGCAGATCTTCCTGGGGATGCAGGCGCAGGAGACCTGGTACTCCGAGATCGTCCGCTGGAGCTTCCTGCTCGACGACGGCGGCCCGATGGGCACGTACGCCAAGCGGTACCCCGTGCTGCTCGGCGTCCTCGCCCTGGCGTGCGTGATCGCGCTCGTCGTCCTGGCCCGCACGCGCGGGCTGCGCCTGCCGCCGCGCTTCCCCGCGGCCGGCTGGACGCTGCTGCTGGGCTTCGCCCTGCTGTGGCTCACGCCCAGCAAGTGGACCCACCACTTCGGCACCCTGGCCACGGTCGGGCCGGCGGTGATCGCGCTCGCGGTCGTGGGCGCGCCGGTGATCCTGCGCGACGCGCGCGACCGGACGGACCGGACCGTCGAGCTCGACGAGGCGGGCCGCGCACCGTCCCCGTGGCGCCCGCCGCTGCCGGTCGTGGCCGGCGTCGGGCTGCTGGTCGTGGTGCTCGCCGCCCTGGCCGGGCACGGCGACCACAACTGGCCGTACTCCTGGATGCTCGGGCTCCCCGACGCGTTCACGGTGCCCCGCGTCGCCTTCGTCTCCTTCGACCAGCCGGTGTGGTGGCTGCTCGGCGGCCTCGTGCTCACCGCGCTCGCGGTGCTCGTCGTCCGACGGTGGGCCCCCTCGTGGCGCCCGGTGGGACCCGCCATCGGCGTGTCCCTGACGGCCGCCGCGGTGCTGCTGGTGTCGACGACCTACCTCGTCGGCAGTTTCGTGCTCGCGACCGCCCGCACGGCCGACGGCTACTCCCCGTGGGAGGACGCGGTGCGCGACCCTCTCGCCCACGACTGCGCCGCGGCCCGCCAGATCGACGTCCTCGACCCGGCCACCGCGCGGCCGCTGGCGGCCGTCCCCGGGCTGCCCGCACCCCCGCCCGGGGGTACCTCGGTCTTCCGGCCGGGCGGCTGGTTCCCGTCGAGCCCGCCACCGGCCACCGGCACGGACGCCTGGGGCAGCTTCGTGACCCCGCCGCCCGGGCCCGGCGCCTCCGGCGGCGCGGACGGCACCGTCGGGGGCTTCTCGACGCCCTGGTACTCCATCCCGCCCGACCGGCCGGGCGCGGCGATGACCACCTCGGTGGCGGGACGGACCGGCGGGGGCAACCTGCTGCGCGTCGAGTACGGCCGGGCCGTCGGCGACCGCGTGATCCCCGTGGGCGGGCAGGACCTGGGCATCGACGACGACGGGAGCGCCGTCGACTCCACGGTCTGGCGCTCGCAGCTCCTCGAGGGCCCGGACGGCCCGCCGCCGTCGGCGAACGTGCTCCGGCTGACGGCCGAGGACACCTCGATCGCCCCCGGCGGCTGGCTGGCCGTGACCGCGCCGAACCTGCAGACGTGGCGCTCACTGGAGCAGTACAGCCCGCCCGGCGAGGCCTCGGCGGTGAGCTGGCAGTACGCCTTCCTGTTCCCCTGCCAGCGCAAGCCGGTGCAGGCCCTGGGCATCAACGAGCCGTCGACGCTCGGGGTCGTCTGGGGCGACCGCCCGCTCGCGTACCGCTTCGACGGCATCTGGCAGACCGGGCGTGGCGGGATGTTCGCGCAGAGTCTGCGGGACTCCGAGGTCACCGAGCTGGTGACGCGCCTGAACGTCGCCCCCGACGGAGCGTCCGGTCAGGTCTACCGGCTCGACCCGCTGGTGCCGCTGCAGCCGTCCTACCGGGTCGACCCGCAGCGGGTCGTCGTCTCCGGGTGGGCACCGGCGCCGAACACGACGATGTCCGTGCCGGTCGACCAGCAGGACGCGAGCGGGAAGCCGGCCCCGAACCCCGACGATCCGGCCGAGGTCTCCAACGGCCGGGCGAACTGAGCGCCCGGGGTCCCGTCAGGGGTTGCGCAGCACGAACACCGACGACTCGCCCGTGCCCGGCCGCAGGACCAACCGCCCGGAGAGGAACTGGACGAACGCCGGCACGGCGTGGAGTCCGGCGTCGAGCAGTTTCGGCAGGCGGCCGTAGGGCACGTCCCACAGGCCGTCGGTGCCCTCGCGCTCGACCGCGAAGCCGTGGTCGGTGAGGAACTCCCGCCACTGCGCGTGCGGCTTGAGGTTGATGTGCGTCGGGTCGGCGAAGCCCATCCAGGCCTCCCCCGCGAGCCGGCGGCCGCGGCCCGCCGGATCGGGCATGACCACGAGGGCGTGCCCGCCGGGTCGCAGGATCCGCCGCCAGGTCCGCAGCGTCTCGCTCGCCGTGGCGTCGTCGAGGTGCTCGAGCACGTGGATGGCCGTCAGCGCGCCGAAGGCGTCGTCGGCGAGCCCGGACGGCTGCGTGGTCACGGTCGCGGCCGGCGCGTTCGTGCGGGCGGTGCGGGCCGAGTACTCGGAGATCTCGAAGCCGGCCGCAGGACCGAGCGCGGAGAGCCGGCGCACCAGGTGACCGGTGCCGCAACCGAAGTCGAGGTACGGGCCGCCGGCGGTGTAGCGGCGGACCAGGCTCGTGTACCAGCGCAGCGCGGGACGGTCGTCGGCCTGACCGTTCGCCTGGTAGTACTGCTCGTCGTACTCGGGGTGCTCGCCCGGCTCCGTGCTCTCGCTGGTCACGCCTCGTTCCTCTCGTCCGTGCGGCGGCGTGAGGCCGCCAGGATCAGGCCGCTCGCCACCGCGCCCACCGCGCTGCCCACGAGGAACGCGACCTCACCGGAGAGGATCACGCCGGGGACGAGCCAGAACGTGAGGCCGGCCGCGACGAGGCCGATGGTCCAGCTCAGGGCCACGTCGCGATGCCGCCCGCGGGCCACGTGCACCTGGGTGACGACGACGAGCCCGATGTGGGCCAGCACGCCGCACAGGATGATCGAGAGGTCCAGCCCGCTGATGGTGTAGTCCGGCCCGAACACGAGCGAGACCACCCGGGGCCCGATGAACCAGGTCAGCGGCACCCCGACGGCAGCGATGGCACCGAGCGCCGCGACGCCCTTGACCAGCAGCACCAGCACCTCGCGGCGGCGGTCGGCCGCGATCAGGCGGGTCAGGGTCGGGACGACCGCCGACTGGAGCGGCACGACCATCGACAGCGGCGCCTTGGCCAGGGTGAACGCGGCGACGAACACGCCGGCGGCTGCCTCGCTGCCCTCCCCCGCCTCGGCCACGACGAGCACCGGCAGCCCGTTGAGCAGCAGCTGGGCGCAGACCGAGCCGACGAGCAGCGGCATCGCGTCGCGGGTCAGGCTCCGCACGGTGGCGGGGACCGCGGGCCCTCCGGAGCCGCGCTGCCAGGCGACGGCGCGTCGCCAGGCGCCGGGCAGCTGCGGCAGGTGCGCCAGGGCGATCGCCACGACGAGGGCCCAGCAGAACGCGGACGCCGTCGCTCCGCCCACGATGAAGATCCCGGCGGCGATCCCGAGCCGCACGACGG
Source organism: Actinomycetospora sp. C-140 (assembly GCF_054796175.1). Taxonomy (NCBI): domain Bacteria; kingdom Bacillati; phylum Actinomycetota; class Actinomycetes; order Pseudonocardiales; family Pseudonocardiaceae; genus Actinomycetospora; species Actinomycetospora sp. C-140. The sequence goes on from NZ_JBTWNF010000015.1 coordinate 93,521, forward strand.
CGTCGAGCACCATGATCGCTGCGTGGCGCACGAGCCGGTCGGTGCCGATGAGCGTGCCGCGCACGAGGAACTGGCCGGCCGAGACCACGCACAGGGCGACGAGCGCGAGGAGCGCGGACACATCGCCGTCGAGCGAGCGCGACACCACCGGCAGCGTCACCAGCAGCACGGCGAGAGCGATCACTGTGAGCACCGCGGACGTGCCGGCCGCGGCCCGCAGGAGTACCCGGCGGTCGCCAGGCAGGGGCAGGCGGCGCGCGAGCTCCTGCTCGAGCGGGAGGAAGGCCCCGAAGCCCAGCACCAGGGCGAGGGCCCAGAACGACCCGAACGTCGCGTACTCGGCCGGCGGGAGCGCTCGCGCGACGACGGCCAGGTAGACCTGGACGATCAGTCCGGACACGAGGACGCCGAGGCCGGCGGCGCCGACCAGCCTTCTGGCGCCGACCCCGCCGTGTGCATGGTCGCTCACGGCGAGCGACTCCTCACTCGGTGCTGCGATGGCGCGCAGCGTAACCCGCCGAGGTGCCCCCACCCGCGCCGGGCGCGCGGGCGATCAGCCCTCCTGCTCGGCGAGCTGCCGGATCAGGCCACCGTCGAGGACCATCCGGACCTGCCGCTCCGAGAGCTGGTGGCGGAACGTCAGCTCGGTGCCGTCGACCGTCCCCGTGACCTCGCCACCCCCCTGGAGCTGGTCGTGGAGGCCCTCGAACGCCAGCGTCGAGCCCTGGCGCACCTTCTCGCGGTCGCCCTCGCCGGTGAACTCGAGCGCGAGGATCCCGAAGTTGGCCAGGTTCTGCCAGTGGATGCGGGCGAACGACTCGGCGACCACGACGCGCAGCCCGAGGTAGCGCGGGCAGATCGCCGCGTGCTCGCGCGACGACCCCTGCCCGTAGTTCGCACCGCCGACGATCGCGTGGCCGCTGCTGTCCTTGATCTCCTCCGCGTTCGCGGGGTAGTCCGGGTCGATCCGGACGAACGCGAAACGCGCGAGCGCCGGGATGTTGGACCGGTACGGCAGCGCCTCGGCCCCGGCGGGCGAGATGTCGTCGGTCGAGATGTCGTCGCCGACGGCGAGCAGCACCGGCACCTCGAGCGAGTCCGGGAACGGGTCGAACTCCGGCAGCCCCGAGATGTTCGGCCCTTTGACCAGCTCCTCCTGCTGCGCCTCCTCCGCCGGCGGCGGCTCCTCGAGCATGCCCGGGATCACGGTCGGCTCCGGCAGGTCGAGGCCGTCCCACGCGAGGCCGAGCTCGTCGGCGAGCGCCCGCGGGTCGGTGATCTCCCCGCGCAGCGCACTGGCCGCCGCCGTCTCGGGCGAGCACAGCCAGACCCGGTCGTCGACGCCGCCGCCCGAGCGGCCCGGGAAGTTGCGGGGGAACGTCCGCAGCGAGTTCGTGCCCGGCGCCGGTGCCTGGCCCATGCCGATGCAGCCCATGCAGCCGGACTGGTGGATGCGGGCGCCGGCGGCGACGAGCGAGGTCGTGCCGCCCCACCGCGTGAGGTCCACGAGGATCGGGCGCGAGGTCGGGTTGACGTCGAAGCTGACGCCGGTGTGCGTCTGGCGGCCGTCGACGATCCGGGCGGCGATGGCGAAGTCGCGCAGGCCCGGGTTCGCCGAGGAGCCGATGACGACCTGCCCCACGGGCGTGCCGACGACCTCGCGCACCGGCACGACGTCGCCGGGCGAGGACGGCTGCGCGATCAGGGGCTCGAGCTCGGAGAGCTCGATGTGCTCGGTGACGTCGTAGGAGGTCCCCTCCTCGGCGAGCAGCTCGGTGAAGTCGTCCTCGCGGCCCTCGCCCGCGAGGAAGCGGCGCACCGCGTCGTCGGCGGGGAAGACGCTCGTCGTCGCGCCGAGCTCGGCGCCCATGTTGGTGATGACGTGGCGGTCCATCGCGGTCAGCCCCGCGAGCCCGGGCCCGTGGTACTCGAGGATGCGGTTGGTGCCGCCCTTCGTGCCGTGGCGCCGCAGCATCTCGAGGATGACGTCCTTGGCCGAGCACCAGGGCGGGAGCTCACCGGTCAGCTCGATCCCCCAGATCTCCGGCATCCGGATCGAGAGCGGCTTCCCGGTGATCGCGAGCGCGACCTCGAGGCCACCCACCCCGATCGCGAGCATGCCCAGGGAACCGCACGCCGGCGTGTGGGAGTCGGACCCGATCATCGTCTTGCCCGGCGCACCGAACCGCTGCATGTGGGTGGGGTGCGAGACGCCGTTGCCCGGTCGGGAGTACCAGAGCCCGAACCGCCGGCTCGCCGAGCGCAGGTAGGCGTGGTCCTCGGCGTTCTTCTCGTCGGCCTGCAGCAGGTTGTGGTCGACGTACTGCACCGACACCTCGGTGCGCACCCGGTCGAGGCCGAGCGACTCCAGCTCCTGCATCACGAGCGTGCCGGTGGCGTCCTGCGTGAGCGTCTGGTCGATCCGCAGGGCGATCTCCTCGCCGGGGGTCATCTCGCCCTCGACCAGGTGGGACGCGATCAGCTGCTGGGCGACGCCGTGCGGCATCCGAGCCTCCCGGGAACGTGCGGCGGTGACGGGCCGAGTACCCGATCGGCTCGTGGGTCTCCCACCCGGTGGGTCCCCGCGTGACGGTCGCCGGTCGCCGGTTAGCGTGATGTCCGATTCGGGAGGGACGATCCGGACGGCGAGGAGGACGCGGGCGGGTGAGTTCGGACATCCGGTCCCTCGCCCCCGTCGCCGCGGACGACCCGCCACGTCCCGGCCGGCCGACCCTCCGGCGCACCGCCGGTGTCGTGGCGGTCCTCGCGGGCCTGGTCGCCGTGATCGGCGCCCTGCTCCTGCCGTTCGCGCCCGTCGCGATGAGCACCCCGGAGGTCCGCTGGCCGTCCGACCCCCGTGATCCCGCGCCGACGATGCTCATGCTCACCGGCTACGAGCCCGTGACGATCGAGGCGCACTTCAGCTGCCGGGCCGCCCGCGCCGCCGCCGCGAGCCCCGACGGCGTCGTGCTCTCGACGATGGGGCCCGCGTCCCGGGACGCCGAGGACGAGGCGTTGACCGTCCGGTCGCGCGACGGCGTGCTGAGCATCCGCAGCGGCGGTGCCGATCTCTTCACCGGGCCGCTGCCGACGGGTGACTGCGGGTTCGTCGTCGCCGGTGACGACGACGCGATGCGGGTGGAGCGCGACGGAGCGGTGGTCGCGACGGTCCTGACCCGGATGCCGCCGGCCGACCCTGACGAGCTGCCGGACTCGGAGCCCGAGCAGACGCCGATCACTCCCCTGCCCGACGTCGACGCGCTGCGGACCTCGGTGCCGGCCGGGGCGGGCACCACCGCCGACGACCTCTCGGTCCGCCTCGTGCTCGACGACGCGTTCGACCACAGCCCGGCGCCGCTGAAGTCGGCGCTCATCGTGGTGATGGTCGCCGCGCTCGTGACGGGGGCCCTGGCGATGGCGGTGCACGCCCTCGCCGGCCGTCGCGACCCGCGGGGGGCGCGCCACGTGCTGGCCCGGCTGCGGCACCGGATCATGCGACGGATGGGCGCCGCGCCGCGTGGCCTGCGCCCGCGCGCGGTGGACGTGCTGGTGCCGGCCGTCCTGGTCGCGTGGCTCTTCCTGGCGCCGCTGACCGACGACGACGGCTACTACAGCGCGATGGCCGCGAACGTGCCCTTCTCCGGGTACGTGCCGAACTACTACCAGCTGTTCAACCAGGGATACACGCCCTTCTCCTGGCCCTACTACGCGTTGTCGCGCTGGCAGGACGTCGTCGGGGTCGCCCCGGTAGCCCTGCGCCTGCCCGCCCTCCTGCTGGGCATCGGGACGTGGTTCCTCGCCCGGGCGTTCGTGACGTCCACGCCGCTGCTGGGACCGCGCATGCTCTCCGGCCGATGGGCGACCCGCCTGGCCCGTCTGGTGCTCGCCGCCGCCTTCCTCGCCTGGTGGCTGCCCTACGACATGGGCGCGCGGCCCGAACCGGTGATCGCCTTCTTCACGGTGGCCACGCTCGTGGCCGTCGCCGAGGGCGTCGAGCGGCGCAGGCTCGCGCTGCTCGGGCTCGCGGTCGGCCTCGCGATGGCCGGGCTCATGGCCGCACCCACCGGCTTCATCGCGCTCGCACCGCTCGTCGCGGCGACGCCCGCGATCTGGCGGCTCATCCGGGACCGGTCCGCGTCCTGGTGGGAGGTTGCCGGGCGATGGATCCTGGTCGGGGCCCCGGTGGCGGTCGGGAGCCTGCTCGGCTTCGCGGACGGGGCCTACCGCGACTTCGTCCGGTCCCAGGACATCTTCGCCCCGATCCAGCGGGCGCAGACCTGGTACGCGGAGGCGCTGCGCTACGGCGCGCTCCTCGACACCACGTCCCACCACGGCTCCTACGCCCGGCGCGCCGCCGTCGTCGTCTGCGTCCTGGCGCTGCTCTGGTTCCTCGTCCTCGTGGTCGCGGCCCGGGCCCGGGACATCCTCGTGCCCGCGCGTCTGCCGCTGGCCGGCTGGTCGATGGTGCTGGCGTTCGTCCTGCTGCTGCCCACGCCGAGCAAGCCGACCCACCACCTCGGCGCCCTCGCCGGCTTCGGGGCGGTGTTCCTGGCGCTGGTGCTGGTCGACGGCATCCGCCTGCTCGCCGCCCTCGACCGGGACCGCCGGGTGCCGCAGGCCGCGCTCGTCGCCGGCGCCGCCGCGACCGTGCTCGTCGCGGCGCTCGTCTGGCACGGCCGCGACATGTGGCCCTACGGGTGGGGGCTGGGGATGCCGTCCTACGGCGACTACCCGGCGGTGCGCGGGCTCGACCTCGACCAGCCGCTCTGGTGGGCGCTCGGGCTCGCCGTGGTCACCGGCGTCGTGGGGGTCGCCGCGCGCCGGCGCGCTCCGGAGCTGTGCCGGCTGGCCCTCGCCGGCGGTGTCCTGATCACGATCTGCGTCCTGCTCGCCGGAGTCACCGCCTGGACCCTGGGCGACGCGGCGCGGGCCGCGGCACGCACCACCGGCACCTGGTCGCCGCAGGGGGACGCGTGGGCCGACCCCGCGGGCTCCCGCTGCGGGCTCGCGCAGCAGATGGACGTGCTCGATCCCCGCGGCGGTCGGGTGCTCACGCCGTCGTCGGTGTCGACGGGTTCCCCGGCCGGCGGCTTCGTGCCCGGCGGCTCCTACCCCGGCAGCCCGCCACCGCCCGAGCTCCCGCCCGGTACGCCGGTGTGGGGCAGCTTCCTCGTGCCCGCGCCGGGCGCGAACGCCGACGCCCGCACCGGGTCCATCACCACCGACTGGTTCCGGCTCCCGCCCGCGTCACCGGGCAGCGACGTCGTCGTCGCCGTCTCCGGACGCACCGGCGACGACGTGTCGCTCCGGGCCGAGTACGCGCGCACGACCCCCGCAGGCCCCGTGCCGGTGGCGAGCCGCCCCGTGGCGACGCCGGAGGAGTCGGTCGGGTGGCGCACGGTGCCGCTGATCGACGACGACGCGCCGCCCGCCGGCGCCGACATCGTGCGCCTCGTCGCCGTCGACGGCAGCACCACCACCGGGGGCTGGCTGGCGTTCACGGCGCCCGTGGAGCGACCGTGGGTGCCGCTGCAGCACTTCCTTCCCGCGGACGGTGCCGTCGGCGTCGCCTGGCAGATCCGCCCCTTCTTCCCGTGCCTGCGCCAGCCACAGCAGCAAGGGGGGATCACCGAGCCGGCCGTGGCCGCCGTCGGCTGGGGTCCCACCCCGGACGAGGCCCTCGCCGACTGGACGTACGACCCCGACCGCGGGGGCCTGCTCGGACACGCCGAACGGGAGGCGGGAGGCGCGACCCTCCTCAGCACCCGGGTGCGCGGCGTGGGCGACCAGGTCGACGACGTGTGGCTGTTCGACCTCCGACAGCCCTTTCCCACCGGTGGCTACGACCTCACGCGCACCCGGGAGGTCGTCCCCGGGACGCCGTGATCAGCCCGGCTTCGCGGCCGCCTGCGTCACGTAGGTCTCGACGACCTGGCGGGCGTCGTAGACGGTGCGGGCACTGCCCCAGGCGTTGGGGTCGAGCCGGTTGTGGGTCCATCCCCCGGGCAATTGCCGCGTGCCCAGGACGAGGTATCCCACCTCGCGCTGCCAGAGAATCTCCGACTGGAATCCGCGCGGATCGTCCCAGTGCCACGAATAGCCGTAGTCCTCCGACTGCTCGAAGACCTCCACGCCGTCGATCTCCATGGCATCCGCCTCTCCGTCGAGACCCCGCGGTGCAGGTTCCGCGATCTAGGATCGGTGGCCGCCGTGGTTCGCATGCGTGGCAACCGGAGCAATTTCGCACCGGCGCCCGGCGCAACGTCCCGCCGCCGGACGGAACTCGGGTCCAACGAGGTGGAGGAGAACCGTGACGGTCTACGTGTCGCTGCCCCAGATTCCGCTGACACTGAAATTCGAGGAGGACCTCGACACGGTCGTCACCCGCTTCCAGGAACTGATCCGGGACGGAGAGGTCCAACGCTACGCGTTCGCCGACAGCCAGGCGGTGCTCGTCAATTACGGCGTCATCGCCTCGGCGACGTTCTCGGAGGGACCACGCACGCTCGAGGTGTCCGAATTGAACCGGGGACTGTCGGCCCGGATCGACGACGCCTGACCCGGAACCTGCGCCGCCCGGCGCATCCTGATCATCCTTTGTGGTCAACGAGAGCACCGCTCGCCGCACCGCGCGTGACGGACACGACGGTGGCGGTTACGGTACGGAGCATGCAACGGGTGGTAGGGCTGATCGTCCTGGCCCTTGTGCTGTTCTGGATCATCGACTCGCCGGCCACGGCCGCCGCAACGGTGACCAGCATCCTCGCGATCCTGGCGAGCTTCGCCGAGTCGATCATCGACTTCTTCCAGGCCCTCGTCTGAGCTGCACGTCCTCCTCCGCGCGGCCCCACGTGTGAACGTGCGGGGTCGTCGGGCACCCGCGCGCGTCACGGACCCGTGAACACGCGAGAGGAGAACGATGCAGCAGCAGGAGTTCGTCAGTGCGGTCAAGGAGAGCCTCGATCTCCCCGACAACCAGAGCGCCGAGCGCGCCGTCCGCGCCACGCTCACCGTCCTCGGGCAGCGGCTCGAGGGCGGCGAGGCCAAGGACCTGGCTTCCCAGCTCCCCGCCGGGCTGAAGGAGGCCCTGCCGGACGAGGGCGCGGGCGAGCGTTTCGACGTCGACACCTTCTACCAGCGCATCGCGGATCAGGAGGGTGACGGCGTCACCGTCGCCCAGGCCCGGCAGCACGCCCGCGCCATCGCGAAGGGCCTCGAGACCGCGCTGACCGACGGCGAGTGGCGGAACTTCACCAGCCAGCTCCCCAAGGACTTCCAGGACTTCCTCGGCACCGAGCCGGTCGAGAAGCACTAACTGCTCGCGCCAAGGAGCGTCACGGGCTCGCGAGTGCTCGGGACGCGATGTCGACGACGTAGGCGCCGTAGCCCGAGCTGGCCTGGCGTTCGCCGAGCGTCAGCGCCTGCTCGGGGGTGATCCAGCCCTTGACCAGGGCGATCTCCTCGAGGCAGGCGAACCGCACCCCTTGACGGTGTTCGAGGACCTGCACGTACTGGCTGGCCTCGATCAGCGACTCGTGGGTGCCGGTGTCGAGCCAGGCGAACCCGCGCCCGAGGTCGAGCAGCCGGGCGTTGCCGCGGGCCACGTAGGCCCGGTTGACGTCGGTGATCTCGAGCTCGCCGCGCGCCGACGGGGTGAGGCCGCGGGCGATGTCGATCACGTCGTTGTCGTAGAAGTACAGCCCGGTGATCGCCCGGTTGGACCGCGGCCGCGCGGGCTTCTCCTCGATCGAGAGCAGCCGGCCCGCCTCGTCGGCCTCCCCGACCCCGTAGCGCCCGGGATCGCGCACCGGGTAGCCGAACAGCACGCAGCCCTTCTCCGCCTCGAGCCGCGCGCGTTCCTGGGCGAGGATCGTGGAAAAGTTCTGGCCGTGGAAGATGTTGTCCCCGAGCACCAGCGCGGCGGTGTCGTCGCCGACGTGCTCGGCGCCGATGACGAACGCCTCGGCCAGCCCGTTCGGCGCCTGCTGTTCGGCGTAGGAGAACCGCACCCCCAGCTCGCCGCCGTCGCCGAGCAGCCGCTGGAACGCCGGCAGATCGACCGGGGTCGAGATGACCAGGATGTCGGTGATCCCGGCCAGCATCAGCACCGAGATCGGGTAGTAGATCATCGGCTTGTCGTAGACCGGCAGCAGCTGCTTCGAGACGGCGCGGGTCACCGGGTGCAGCCGCGTCCCCGACCCGCCGGCGAGCACGATCCCCTTCACCGGGTGCCGCCGGCGCTGTCCCAGTTGGTGTCGGCGCCCTCGACCACCGGGCTGCGCCCGATCAGCGGACGCCACCACGCCTCGTTCGCGCGGTACCAGTCGACGGTGGCCGCGATCCCCTCGTCCCAGCCGACCTGCGGGGCCCAGCCCAGCTCGGCGCGCAGCTTCGAGGAGTCGAGCAGGTAGCGCCGGTCGTGCGACGGCCGGTCCGGCACGATCGTTTTGTACTCCGGGCCCAGCCCGAGCGCGCCGAGGATCGTGTCGGCGATGCCCTCGATGTCGACCTCGTGCCCGGACCCGACGTTGTAGGTCTCCCCCACCCGCCCGTGGTGGACCACCGCATCGATGGCGCGGGCGTGGTCGTCGACGTGCAGCCACTCCCGGCGGTTCTTCGTCGACGCGTACAGCGGCAACGCCTCCCCGGCCAGCGCCCGGGTGGTGAACAGCGGGATCACCTTCTCCGGGAACTGGAAGGGCCCGTAGTTGTTGGCGCAGTTGGTGATCGTCACCGGCACGTCGTAGGTCAGCCCGTAGGCCCGCACCACGTGGTCGCCGCCGGCCTTGGCCGCGTTGTACGGGGTGCGCGGCAGGTACGGGGAGTCCTCGGTGAACGCTGTGCCCGGGCCATCCACGTCCAGGGGCAGGTCACCGTAGACCTCGCAGGTCGAGATGTGGTGGAACCGCGACACCCCGACCCGCCGCACCGCCTCCAGCAGCCCTTGGGTGCCCATCACGTTGGTCGCGAAGAAGTCCCCGGGTCGCAGGATCGCCAAGCTGTTGTGCGACTCCGCGGCGAAGTTCACCACCACGTCCACCGAGTACGCGCGCAGCAGGTACTCCACCAGCTCGGTGTTCGCGATCGAACCGTGGACGAACTCCACCCCGTCCAGGCCCTCGACATTGCCCCGCACCCCGGCGTAGGTCAGCGCATCCAGCGCCACCACCCGGTCACCCGGGTGCGCCGCCCGCCAGTACCGCACGAAGTTCGACCCGATGAACCCCGCCGCCCCGGTGACGAGCGTCGACACGGCGCCTCCTTCGGGTCGTCAGCGCCCGGCTCCCGGGCCGCGCCCCGATGCTGCCACGAGAGGCGCCGCGTCCGACCTCAGAGGGTCGCGCCCGGCCGAGGTGCCGGCGGGGGCGGAGGCGGGGTGGCGCCGGCGTCGGCGTCCTCGCCGCCGGGGAGCTGCACGTCGGTGATGACGACGTTCAGCTCGACGACCGTGACGCCCGCGATCTCCTCGACCGCGCGCGGGATGTGGCGGCGCAGGGCGCGTACCAGCTCGCGGGCGCCGACGCCGTACTCGATGGCGACGTCGACGCCGATGCGGGCGGTCTGCTCCTCGAGCTCGACGCGGACGCCTGCGGTGTTCTCGGTGTTGCCGGTCAGGGTCTGGCGCACGGCCCCGACGGCGCGCGAGGCGCTGCCCCCGAGCGCCGCGACCCCGGGGATCTCGCGCGCCGCGAAGGCGGTCACCTTCTGCACCACCGAGGGGAGCACCTCGGTGGTGCCCTCGACCGTGGTCGGGTCGCCCGCGGCGCCACCGACGGAGGTCGCGGTGGGGGTCGGGCTGTCGGGGGTGCTGCTCGGACGCTGAGCGCTGGTCATGCCCCAGGGGTACCCCGCGGCGCGCGACCGGAGTCCGCCCGATCGGCGGGGTCAGCGGTCCCGCGGCAGCAGCGGGCCGAGCGGACCCAGGTCGAGGTTGAGGTCGGCCGCGGTGAGCCCGAACTGCTCGGTGAGCTCGTCCATCGCCTCGGCGAGGAGCATCAGCGACGTGCCGAGGTCCTCCTCCTCCTGCTCGGTGAGGTCGCCCTGGTCCACCCGCCGGATCGCCTGCCGCTCCATGAGCTGGCGCAGCAGCTCCACGATCGTCAGCACGAGCTTCATGAGATCCCGGCGGACCTCGTCCTTGTCGATCTCGATCCGGTTCGGCCGGTCAACCATCGCCGGACTCCAGCTCCCGCTGGGTGCTGGCTCGCTGTTCCAGGGTCCCCTGACGCTCGACCGGCGCGATCGACGTGATCAGCGCCCGCAGGGAGACCCGCACGAGGTCGACCCCGGCGAGCGAGATCGTCAGATCGCCGGCCAGCACCACGCCGCCGGCGAGGAGCCGGTCGAGCAGGTCGACGAGGGCGACCTCCTGGTCACCGAACAACGACGTGGCCCGCGGCTCGAGCTCCCCGGAGTGCGGTGCCGTCACAGGGCCGTCCCCTCCGGCGCCTGCGCGAAGGAGTACGGCACCCAGGGCCCGGTGAGCTCGACCCGGATCCGCGGGTGGTGCTCGAGGGAGGCGACGATCTCCCGCAGGTCCCCGGCCCGCTCGACCGGCACGAGGTAGGCGCGGTTGAGCACCATCGGGTCGGACTCGCCGGACAGTGTCGCGTCCTGTAGCCGGTGGCTGCGTGACGCGGCGGCGAGAGCCGTGACCGCGGTGTCCACCTCGGCGGCGGCCTCGCGGGCGCCGTCGAGCGCGGTGTCGGTCTCCCGCAGTGCCTGGCGACGCCGGCGCAGGTACTCGGCGCCCGAGCGTGGCTTCTCCTGTTCCGCGGCCGCGGCGGCACCACCGGGACGACCGTAGATCTTGAGACCCCACTCGGCCCGGCCCGACAACTGGTCGAGCACGGCCGCGAACGTCGCGCGCCCGTCGGCGAGGACGGCGCGCACCCGGTCGTCGTCGAAGTACACGGTGGCCAGGGCGAGCGGCGCGACGAGGTGGTCGTGACCGAGGGAGTCGACGACGTGGTGGTGCGCCCGCGCGGTGGCGGCGAGCCACTCGAGGTCCTCGAGGCGCTCCTCCAGCGCCCGCTCCTCGAACTCGCCGCGGTCGACGTCGCTCACCACCGCCAGGACCCCTCCCGCGTCGAGCGTCCGGACGGCACCGCCACCGACGCCCCGGAGTGCCCCGACGGCGTCGGGATCGACGTCCCGGGCGATCGCGTAGACGTAGGTCAGCCTGTCGCTCACCGAGCCGTCCCCCGCTTGCGCTGCTGGCCGGACCGCCGCTTCGCGGGTGCCGGCTCCGGCTCCGGCTCCTCGTCGACGGGCTCGTCGTCGTCCTCGGGCTCTTCCTCGACGTCGTCGTCGATCTCGTCCTCGAGGGGCTCGTCCTCGGGGTCGGCGTCGTCACCGCGGTCGAGGGCCGCCGGCGCCCGACCGTTCTCGAGGGCCTCGAGACGGTCGCGCAGCCGCTGGTTCTCCTCCTCGAGCTCTCGGTGCCCCGACGACAGGGTGGGGTCGCGCTCCCACCAGTCGATGCCCATCTCCTTGGCCCGGTCCACCGAGGCGACGACGAGCCGCAGCTTGATCGTCAGCAGCTCGATGTCGAGCAGGTTGATCTGGACGTCGCCGGCGATCACGATCCCCTTGTCGAGGACCCGCTCGAGGATGTCGGCGAGGTTCGTGCCGTCCCCGCCGCCGTTCTGGCTCGCGGGCTGCCGCCCCTGCTGGGGTGCGGACGGCATCTGCCCGGTCCAGCGCACCGGGTCACTCATGGTCACTCCCTCTCGTGCCCCCCGGACGGTCAGTCGTCGTCGCCGCGGCCGCGGGTGTAGCGCTTGACCCGGTTGTAGCTGACCAGGTCGCCGTCCGCGTCCATCTCGGCCTCGTAGGTGGCGAGGAGGTCGCTGGTCTCCGGGATCTTGCGGCTCTCCACGACCTCGAGCCCCACGACCCAGCCGTCGTCGGTCTTGCGCACCGACGTGACGGCCTCGCTCTCCTTGCCGCTCATCTCCTCGACCTGCTCCGCCGCCCAGCGCGCGATCTTCCGCGCGGAGATCTTCTTCGGCTGCGGCTCGGGCTCGGGTTCCGGTTCGGGCTCGGGTTCCGGTTCGGGCTCGGGTTCGACCTCGTCCTCGTCCTCGACCTCGTCGTCCTCACCCTCGTCCTCGACCTCGTCCTCGTCCTCGAGGTCCTCCGGTTCGGGCTCGGGCTCGGGTTCGCGGACGCGGCGGCGCGGACGTTCCTGCTCGGCGGCGTCGCCGTCCCCGGCGGGTCGCCGACGCCGGCGGGGGCGCTCGTCCTCCGCGGCCTGACCGGTCCCGCTCGCGTCGGAGCCCGCACCGGACGACGACGCAGCGGCCGTGCGCCGACGTCGTCGTGGTCGCTCCTCCTCCGATGCCTCCTCGTCGGGCGCCCGGCGGCGCCGTGGGGGACGGGCGTCGTCGTCATCATCGGACGGGCGACGCCGGCGAGGCTCCTCGCCGCCCGACGCGTCGGGGCTGCGTCGCCGACGCGGGCGTTCCCCGTCTCCGGTGTCCTCGTCGGCGGCGCGGCGGCGCTTCCGCGGCCGGGCCTCGCCGTCGCCGCCCTCGGGGTCAGCGGCGTCGTCGGCGCGACGCCGCTTCCGCGGCCGGGCCTCGCCCTCGTCGCCCTGGCCAGCGGCCGGGCGGCGCTTCCGCGGCCGGGCCTCGCCGTCATCGCCCTCGGGGTCAGCGGCGTCGTCGGCGCGACGCCGCTTCCGCGGCCTGGCCTCGCCGTCGGCCCGGCGCCGCCGGGGACGATCCGCCTCGCCGTCGCCCTCGCCGTTGGCACTCCGCCGCCGTGGACGCTCCCCCTCTGCGCTCGGCTCGTCCGACGCCCGCCGGCGCCGTGGTCGCTCGTCGTCGGACGACGCGTCCTGGGAGCGCCGCCGGCGCGGGCGTTCCTCGGTGGCGGAGCCGTCGTCGGGCGACCGGCGACGACGTCGGGGACGCCCCTCGCCATCGGTGTCCGACGAGGCCGCGGCCCGCCGGCGTCGCCGAGGTGACTCCGTGCCCGCGTCGTCGCCGGCTGTCGCCGCCTCGGCGGCCCGCGCGCCGTCGCCGTTCGACCGTCGACGGCGAGGACGCTCCTGGTCGGTCAGGGGTGGCGGCTCGTCGTTTCGGGTGTCCTGGTCCTCGGGTGCGGCCTCGCGGTCGGCGGAGCGCGTCACGCCCCACCTCCGCCGACGAGACGCTGCAGCAGGACCTCCTGCTGCTCGTCACGGTCGGCCTCGGTGATCTCGCCCCGCTCGAACGCCGCGTCGAGCTCGTCGATCTGCGCCCGGATGACCGCTGGGTCGTTCATCTGGTGGTCGACCTGGTCGGCGATCTTCTCCCCCACCCACGCGACCCCGCGGACCGGGGCGAGCGGCAGGAGGAGGAGCTCGGTGAAGAAGCCCACGTCGCTGCCGCCCTCAGGCCTTGGCCTCGTCGGGTGCGTCGAACTCGGGGAGGAAGTCGAACGCCGCGGTCGGCCCGATGAGCCGGAGCTCGACCCGACCCGACCACGCGTCGCCGAGGTCGTCGACCGCACGCTCGAAGTCGCTGCGGTGGTCGGTGCGGACCAGGAACGCGAGGTGGACGGCGCCGTTCTCGCCGCCGGCCTCCTTGACCTCCGTCGCGACCGCGAACTTCGAGATCGCGTCGACGCACGCCTGGGCGTCGTCCGCGCGGATCTGGTCCATGGCCTGCGAGATCGCTTCGCCGAGGCGGATGCGGTCGTAGTAGCTCGCGTCCTCGTCGACCCCCTCGATCTTCTCGCGCATCTGCTGGATGCGCGGGTCGGCCTGGAGGATGCGGGTGAGCACGGCGTCCTGGTCGTAGTCGCCGCGCAGCCGGAACTCCAGGTGGCCCTCCAGCTGCTCGAGCGCCCGGACGAAGTAGTCCTGGTGCGGCGCCAGCAGCTCGTCCGCCACAGCGTCGTCGTCGGTGACGACGGCGCCGAACCGCATCGGGAGCACGGGGGTCTCCTGCGCGATCGCGTTGAGCACGGCCTCGTGCGCCATGAGGTCGCGGCGCGTGCCGAGCGCCCGGTCCGCGGCGACGTCGCTGACGACGGCCGCGAGGCGACCTTCGGTGACGAGGCCGAGCTCGCCGCCGTCGTCGCCGTGCGGGATCGGGTCGAGCCCGTCGGGGATGCGGACCCCGGCCGGGACGATGCCGTAGATGTACGAGCCGCGGGAGGTGTCCCGGGCCTGCGTGGCGTTCTCGGTGCTGGTCACGTCGGCCTCCTCACGCCTTGTCGCGACGGCTCTGGCTCTGGCGCTCGCCGCGGACCTCGTCCCACTTCTCCTTGCCGGCGTCGAGCACCCCCTTCGTCTTGCCCTTCGCGCCGCCCTGCGTGACGCCCTCGGTGGCGCCGCCCAGGAACTCGCCCAGGTCCTTGCCACCCTTCGCGTGCAGATCGAGGCGGTTGGTCGCCTCGGCGAACCGCAGATAGGTGTCGACGCTGGCCACCACGATGCGGGCGTCGATCGTGATCAGTTCGATCCCGACGAGCGACACCTTCACGAAGGCGTCGATGACCAGGCCCTTGTCCAGGATCAGGTCGAGGACCTCGGCGAGCCCGCCCTGCGGCTCCTTCTGCACCCCTCCGCCTTGGCGTTGGCTGACGGTCACGGTGCCCCCTCTCTGTGCGACGAGGAATGGCACCGGACCCCGACGGCGTCGGGGTCCGGTGATGCGACGGTCGACCCGGCTGTCATCTCAACCGGGGGTGGGCCGGTCAGGCCGGCGTGCGCTGACGGCGCGAGCGGCGACGCGGACGGTCCTCGCCACCGTCCTCGTCCTCCGCCGGCGCGTCCTCCTCGGCGTCGGAGACGTCGTCCTCGTACTCGTCGTCGAGGTCGTCCTCCTCGTCGAGATCCTCGTCGACGTCGTCGAGGTCGTCCTCGTACTCGTCGTCGAGATCCTCGTCCTCGGCGTCCTCGTCGAGATCCTCGTCCTCGGCGGCCAGGTCGTCGTCGACGTCCTCGTCCTCACCGAGCTCGTCGTCGGCGAGCTCACCCTCGTCGAGGTCGTCGACCTCGCCGTCCTCCTCGGCCGCCCGCTGCTCCTCCTCGAGGGCCTCCTCGTGGGTCTTGACGACCTCGCTGTCGCGGATCTCGCCGCGCCAGCCCTCGAGTTCCTCACGATTGATGAGCGTGTCCATCATGACGTGACGGCAGAAATGCTTGAATTCGAGGCGCGCACGTCGTCCGACCGCCCGCCAGAGATTGCCGGTCTTCTCGAACAATCCCTGCGGGTAGTACTCCATGATGAGCACGATCCGCGTGAGGTTCGGCGCCAGTTCACTGAACGTGACGATTCCGTCCGCCGAACCCTTCGCGCCCGACGAGACCCACAGGATGTGACTGTCGGGCACCTGCTCGCGGATCGTCGTCTGCCAGGAACGCCGCGACCAGAAGACCTTCGCGGTCCAGGTGACCTTCTCGTCGGACTCCTGGTTGACCGTCTCGACCTTCTTCATGAAGCTCGGGAAGTCGGCCATCTGGGTCCACTGGTCGTAGGCCACGCGCAGCGGGACCCCGACGTCCTGGACCTCGTAGATGTTCATGAACTTGAACTTGCCGCGGCCGGTGCTGTTGCCGCCCCCGCCGCCACCGCCCTCGCTGTCCGAGTCCTCGTCCGAGTCGCCGCCCATGCCGAGTGCTCCCATGGCCTTGTCCTTCACGGCCGAGAGGCCGCCCTTCAGTGCTCCCCCGACGCCGCTGCCGCCCTGCAGCATCGACGAGCCGCCCCCGAGGGCGGCCGACAGACCGACGCTCGGGTTCTCCGCGACGTCGGTGAGCTTGTTCGTGAGACCCTCGACCTGGTCGAGCGCGGCGTTCAGCGCCTTGTCGCCCGCCGCCTTGAGCAGTGCCGTCGCGGCCTGCTTGAGCCGGTCGGTCGGGAGCATGTCGGTGAGCGATCCGGCGTCGGCGTCCGGCCGGTGCCCGTTCGAGGAGACCTGCTCCGTCGCGGCATCAGTCATCGCGCTTCTCCGCACCGCGACGCGAGCCCGTCCCCGCGGTCGCCCGGCTGCGCGAGCCGCCGGACGAGGAGGACTTCGCGCGCCCGCCCGACCCGGAGGTCGACTTGCGGGTCGAACCGTTCGTGCTGCTCGAGCTGCGGCCCGAGCCGGAGGAGGACGACTCGCCGGACGACGTGCTCCGGCGCTTGCGCTCGCCCCCTGAGGCGCTGCCCGAGGAGCTGCCCGAGGAGCTGCTCGACGAGCCCGAGGACCGCCCCGACCCGCTCGACGACGACCCCGACGTGCGGCGACGACCGGAGGACCCGGACGCGGCGCGGGCCGGAGCGGGCTCCTGGGCAGACTCGTCGTCGGCCTCCTCCGCGTCGGCGGTGTCGGCGGTCTCGTCGGCGACGTCCACGCCCTCGTCCGCCGGCTCGTCGTCCGCCGCGCGACGCTTGCGTCCCGTGACACCACGGGCCGTGCTGCCGACCGCGCCGCCCACGGCACTGCCGGTGGTCGCGGCCGCGTCACCGACCGCGCCGCCGGCCTGACCGACGGCGTCGCCGGCGGCCCCGGCCGTCTCGCCGACCGCCTGCCCGGCCGCGCCGGCGGCGTCCGTCGCCGGCTTGCCGATGTTCTCGACGCGGTTGACGAGGTTGTCGGTCAGCGACTCCATCCGCGAGCTCGCGATGGCGAGCGCGGCGTCCTTGCCGGCCTCGAGCAGGCGACCGCGGACCGCCGAGTCGAGCCGCTGGAGCTCCGGCGACGCCTGGATGAGCTTCGACGCCTGGCCCAGCAGCTGCGCCGGGTCGGTGGTGATCTTCTTCCCGGCGAGCGCACCGCCCAGCATGATCGCGAGCTTCATCTTCTTCGTACGACCCAGCAGATAGCCGCCGATGACGGCCAGGGCCAATTTCAGGCCGGTTCCGGGCACCGTGCACCTCCGAACGGTTTGGTCTCACCTCTGCGGTGGACCACGCGCCCGCCGCCATGCGAGCCGGACATTACATCGCGCCCTTCCCGAAAGCGCTAGACCAGGAAGATCAAATCGGCGGTGCGCCGAACGACGCAATTTTCGATCACTCGAGGACGACGATGTTTGACAGTCTAGGTCGTGATTCCTCTGCGAATTGAATGACCGCCGTTTGCGCATTCTCCGATGGGCGTGCCGCCAGAGCGTGATGGGCCGTATGCGCTGTGTTCTCAACGCTCGTCTTCGTCACCGAGAGCACACGATCTCTACCTGTCGGTGACCGGTTGCAGTGAACTGGGTCACGAGGACCTGAGCGTACGCCCGGATCGTCGTCTCGGTAATGAGAAGAACGGCGCAACTCGCTACGGCCAGTTGCGCACAGCCGAACCCCGGCGCGGCGTCCTCAGACCTCGTCGGCGGTGTCCACGACCGCGTCGACCGCCCGGCGCAGGGACCGCCAGGCACGCACGCGCGCCCGGACGATCCGCGTCCCCAGCTCGGTGAGCCGGTAGCACCGCCGTTCGGTGTCGTCCGCAGGCTCGGCGAGACCGTGCCGGACGAGCTGGTGCAGGGTGCGCTGGACCGTCGTCGGCGGCGGTGCGAGATCACCGGCGCTGTCGGTCCGGAGCCGCTCCGCGAGCTCGCGACCGTCTGCCGATCCCCGGCTCAGGGCCACCAGCACCAGCAGCTCGACGTGCTCCGGCGACGCCAGACGGACGGAGCCCCACCGCCGGTTGCCGGTCGCCGCACGCGCCCCGCGGCCGGTCGTCCGCCCCGCCGGTCGCTCTGTCGTGGTGGGCCTTCTGCCGGGCCGGGGCGCCTGCTCGGGCGCCGCGCGCTCGGGTGCGTGGTCGCCGGGTGCGGCGGGAGCCGAGGTCCCGTCGTCGGGCGCCGGCGCGGCGGCTTCGGGTGTCGCGACGTCGTGTGTCGAGGACTCCGCCTCCGGGGTCTCGGGCTCCGGGGACTCGGGGTCCGGGGTCTCGGGCTCGGCGGTCTCCCGCGGCGAGGCATCCGACGTCGAGGTCTGCGCCACCGCGTCGTCCGGCGTCCCGTCGTCCGGCGTCACGTCGTCCGCCGTGGCGTCGTCCACCGCCGCGTCGCCCCGCGGCGAGGCATCCGGCGTCAGGCCGTCCGGCGCAGCGACCGGCGGCTCGGGGTGCGTCGCGGGGACGCTGCGCAGGGACACCGTGTCGGCGGTACGGATCGGCGTGCTCTCGGTGTGGGAACGGGGCCGCGGCGGCAGCAGGCCGCGCAGGGACGCCGTCGCCGGGCGGCCGAAGGCGTCGCTGAGGTCGGTCGTCGAGCGGTCCCCGGCGTCGCCGGAGTCCTGGGGGGCGGGCGCGGTCACGGGGCGGCCTCCTGTCCGCGGACGTCCGCGGTGCTGGTGGGGTCCTCGGCGGTGCGGAGCAGCGTGAGGAGCTCGACACCGAGATCGCGGTAGTCGCCGGCGACGCTCGCGGCCGTCGTCGAGAGCCGTCGCGGCGGCGGGGCTCCGGCCGCGGTCTCGCGCAGGGCCGCCCACCAGGCCGGCTGGGCCGCGGCCTCCTGCTCGAGCTCGTGGGCGAGGCGGCCGAGGCGCCGGGCGTCCTGTGCCGTCCGCTCCGCGTGCCGGATCGAGGTCGTGAACAGCGGCGAGTGCCCGCCGAACGCCTGGGCGACGGCGTCACGGACCTCGGCGTGCACGACGCGCGACCGCGAGCCGGTGGCGAAGAGGACCGCGCCGAGGAGCCCGAGGTCCGGGTTGAGCTCGCGGGCGAGGGCGAACCGCTCCCCGACCAGGCGCATGCCGACCAGCCCGCCGCCGTCGGACTTGGTCGGCATCAGCACCCAGCGGGCCGCGGTCAGCGCGAGGTCGGTGAGGATCGTCGTCTCGGGCGGGCAGTCGACGAAGACGAGGTCGTAGTCGCCGGCCACGGGCGCGAGGACCTCGGCGAGGACCCCGAACGCGTCCCGGCCGCGCTCCTGCACCCGCGACACCATCACCGGCACGAGATCGGCCAGCCGCGCCCCGCCCGGCACGACGTCGAGACCGGGGCGGATGTCCGCGGCCGGGCACAGCGGCGTGCCGGTGACGACGGACAGGAGGAGCCCGGCGCCCTGGTCGTCGGCGGGCCCGTCGCGGAAGCCCAGGTCGTCGGCCAGGTTGGCCTGGCGGTTGAGGTCGACCAGCAGACACCGGTACCCGGCGGCGGCGAACTGCCCGGCGAGGTTCGCGACCAGCGAGGTCTTCCCGACCCCGCCCTTGTCGTTGACCATCGCGATCGTGCGGGCCAGCGCTTCCCGATCCGGGGCGACGGGTGCCGGCGCGGGCTCGGAGGCGCTCCGCACCGGCCGGACGCGGGCGGTGCCGCGCTCCCGGCGTCCGGCGGAGCTGCGGGCGCGGCCCGCCGGTCCGGTCATGCGGGGGAGGGTGCGTCGCGACCCCCACCCGGGCAAGGCGACACCCGCACCGCTCGAGCGCTTGGGTACGGGTGGCGGTACGGCTCCTCGCGCGTGGTCCACGTGGTGCGCGCCGACGGGGCAGTCGACTCCGTCCGTCGCCGACAGACGTCACGAGGCGTCGTCGC
This sequence comes from Actinomycetospora sp. C-140, assembly GCF_054796175.1. Taxonomy (NCBI): domain Bacteria; kingdom Bacillati; phylum Actinomycetota; class Actinomycetes; order Pseudonocardiales; family Pseudonocardiaceae; genus Actinomycetospora; species Actinomycetospora sp. C-140. The sequence goes on from NZ_JBTWNF010000015.1 coordinate 112,979, forward strand.
GGCCCTCCTGTTCGTACACGTCGGGCACGCCGTCGGCGTCGCGGTCGACCCGTTCACGTTCCTGGATCCCACGGTGCACGCGGTTGCGGTAGCGCAGCACCATGGTCGCGAGCAGGGCGGCGACCAGGGACGCGGTGAGCACGCCGATCTTGACGTGGTCGTCGGCGGCGCTGCCGGTGCCGAACGCGAGCTCGCCGATGAGCAGGGACACCGTGAAGCCGATCCCGGACAGCAGCGCCAGGCCGAGGACGTCGCTCCACGCCAGGTCCTCGGACAGCTGGGCCCGCGTCACCCGCTGGACGAGCCACGTGGCGCCGAGGATGCCGACGGTCTTGCCCGCCACGAGGCCGGCGACGACGCCCCAGGTGACCGCGTCGCCGAAGGCGGCGCCCAGACCACCGCCGACCACCGTCACGCCGGAGGCGAAGAACGCGAAGACCGGCACGGCGAACCCGGCGGACAGGGGGCGCCAGCGGTGCTCGAAGTGCTCGGCGAGGCCGGGCCCCGGGCCCTCCCGTCGGCGGATCACCGGCACCGCGAAGCCCAGGAGGACGCCGGCGACGGTCGCGTGCACGCCGGACGCGTGCACGAGCGCCCACGTGAGCGCGGCCAGCGGCAGCAGCAGCCACCACGAGCGCACCCGCCGCTGCACGAGCACCGTGAACGCCCCGAGCGGCAGCAGGGCGAGCAGCAGCGGGACGAAGGCGAGCTCCTCGGTGTAGAAGACCGCGATGATCGTGATCGCGAGGAGGTCGTCGACCACCGCCAGCGTGAGCAGGAAGGTCCGCAGCGCGTCGGGCAGGCACGACCCGATCAGCGCGAGCACCGAGAGGGCGAAGGCGATGTCGGTGGCGGTGGGGATCGCCCAGCCCGCGAGCCCGTCGCCGCCGGCGTTGATCGCGGTGTAGATCAGCGCGGGTGCGATCATGCCGCCGACCGCCGCCGCCACCGGCAGCAGGGCGCGCGAGGGGGACCGCAGGTCGCCGGCCACGAACTCGCGCTTGAGCTCGAGCCCCGCCACGAAGAAGAAGATCGCGAGCAGGCCGTCGGCGGCCCACGTCGCGAGCGTGAGGTCGAGGTGCAGGGACGCCGGCCCGACAGTGAGGTCCGACAGCGCCGTGTAGGCCTCGCGCCAGGGGGAGTTCGCCCAGAGCAGGGCGATCGCGGCCGCGCCGACGAGCAGGACCCCGCCGACCGTCTCGCGGCGCAGGATGTCGGCGATCCGCGCGGTCTCCGGCCACGAACGGCGGGCGAAGAGGCGGGGCGTCGACCGGGTCACGGCTCCTCCGGGGGGCAGGCGTCAACGACTGCCGACCAGACTTCCCGGCGCACCGGCGACGACCCTACGTCACCCCGGTCGTCGAGCGCTCCGTGATCGAAGTCCCGATACGGACGCTGAGTGTCTGCGACGGCACTTCGCTGACAACCCGCGCGCTAACAGGTCGTGTTCGGGGGCGGCAGGGTGCCGTCGACGAGGTAGCGGTTCACGGCGTCGTCCACGCACGGGACGCCGTTGGTGTAGACGGTGTGGCCGTCGCCCCGGTAGGTCAGCAGCGCCGAGCCCGGGAGGCGACCCGCCAGCGCGACGCTGTTCTGGTACGGCGTCGCCGGGTCGTTGGTGGTGCCCAGGATGAGCATCGGCGGGCCCGCGTAGTTCTCGAGCGGCGTGAGCGGCTCCTGCGGGGCCGGCCAGTCGGCGCAGGTCAGGCCGCTGACGAGCACGTTGCCCGAGAAGTGCGGCGCCCGCGCCTCGGTGGCGCGGGCGGACGCGAACACCTGGTCGTCCTCCGTGGGCCACGCGTTGTCCAGGCACGTCACGGCGTTGTACGTGTCGGAGTTGCTGCCGCGGAAGTAGGCGTCGGCGAGGCGGCGCATCGGGCCGGCGTCGCCCCGGTCGGCGGCCGCGATGGCCTGCGCCAGCTGCGGCCAGCTGGACTTGCTGTAGAGCGGGTAGACCACGCCGATCTCGAGCAGGCCCGCCGAGAGCGGGGTCGTGCCCGCGACGGGCATGGGCGCGGCGGTCACGCGGGCCCGCACGCGGTCGAGGGCGCCGATCGGGTCGGTGCGCACGGGGCAGGTCGGGTCGACGCGGCACGCGGTGTCGAACTGCCGCAGCGAGTTCTCGAAGCTCTCCGCCTGCGCCGAGTCGAGGCCGGGCTTGGTCACGTCGACGACCCCGTCGAGCACGATCGTGCGCAGCCGGTCGGGGAAGAGCTGCGCGTAGGTCTGGCCGATCGACGTGCCGTAGGAGAAGCCCAGGTAGCTGATGCGGTCCTGGCCCAGCGCCTCGCGGATGCGGTCCATGTCGCGGGCGACGTTGCGGGTGCCGAGGTGCGGCAGGAGGTCGGGGTAGCGCTGCCCGCACGCCGCGTCGTAGGTGTCGACCGCGGTGTTCGTGGCGGCCTCGTCGGCCGGGTCACCGGGGTCGGGGTCGCCGAGGTACGGGGTGTCGGGCCCGAGCGGGCAGTCGAGCCCCGCGCTCTGGCCGACGCCGCGCGGGTCGAAGCCGATGACGTCGAAGCGGTCGGTGACCTCGCGGGGCAGGACGCCCGCCTGCACCAGCTCGATGCCCGACCCGCCGGGTCCTCCGGGGTTCACGAGCAGCACGCCGGCCTTCGCGGCCTGGTTCGTGGCGGGGCGGCGGGCGATCGAGATCGGGATGGTGGGGCCGGCGGGGTTCGCGTAGTCGACCGGCACGGTCACCGATGCGCACTCCAGCCCGCCCTGGCAGGGGCGGAACGCCGGCCCGCCCCCGGGCCCGGACGGGGCGACGGACGGCGCCGCGGGCGTCTCCGAGCTCATCGGGATCGGCGGCACGGTCGGCTCCGGGCGCTGCGTGCAGGCGGAGAACGCCAGCAGCGCCGCGCCCAGGACGAGCACGTGACGGGCCCGGCGCCCGGCGCGGGCGGAGCGCTCCCTGCCGGGTCGCGCCCGCCGGTCGTCCCGCTGCGCCATGAGCTCTCCTGCCGTCCGCGGTCGCCCCCGGCTGCGCCGGGCGGCCCATCATGCCCGCCCGCTCGTCGCAGTCGCGCAGGGCTCCACCGGCACGCTCCGTGAACCCGGATCACACGGTCCATCTGGGTGCCGCGGGATTGGCCCGCGGTCGGGGCGACGACCCGGGGGCCATGGACGCGGGTGGGGGCTCGGGCGCCGAGCGGTCCGGGACCGCGCCGTGTCCCCGCCGCATCGTGCACGAGGTGACCCGGGATGTCGTCCGCCCCGAGGACCTGCGTGCGCTGCGCACCGAGCTCATGACCCACGTCCGCGCGGCGGCAGGGGACCCGGACGACCCGGCGGAGCGCGACGACCCCGCCCTCGCCGATCAGCTCGCCGACGTCGCGACCGCGCTGTACGAGGCGCTGACCAACGTCGTGGACCACGCCTACCCGGGCGGGGCCGGGCCCGTGCGCGTGACCGCCCGCGTCGCGGCCGGCCGGCCGGGCCGGGAGCCGGCGCGCGGGCCGGGCCCGCCGTGGCTCGAGATCGAGGTCGCCGACCACGGCGACTGGCGTCCCGCGCCGACCGATCCCGGGCACCGCGGGCGCGGCCTCGTGCTGCTCGCCCGGCTGGCCGACGGCCACGACCTGCGTACCGGACCCGCGGGCACCCGCGTGCGGCTGTGGTGGCACCGCCCGCCGTGAGCTGGCTACGGTCCCCGGCATGAGGACACCCGAGCTGGTGCTCGTGCCCGCGCTGGTCGGGCTCCCGGCGGCGCAGGCGCACGAGGTCGCCATGGCCGCGCGGGTGGTGGCCGTCGATCCCGACCCGGACACCCCGGCGACCGTCGAGGGCACGGTGACGGCGCAGCAGCCCGAGGCGGGCACGCGGGTGCCCGCCGGCGAGGCCGTGACGATCTGGGTGGAGCCCGACTCGGGCGGAGGAGGAGGCGGCGGGGGCGGCGGCAACATGCCGCGCGTCCAGCCCGACAAGCCGCTCGACGGCGCCGGGGCCAACTGAGGGCCGCACCGGCGGGGCGGTGAAGGCCGCGGGGCCGACGGGTCGGGGGTCCGCCAGCCCCGCGGGCCACCCGTGTGTCGTCCGCCGCGGCCGCGGCGTTACGCCCGCCCCGGATCGAGGGGCGCCCCGGCTGCGTCCCACGCAGCGAGGGTGACCCTCGCTCCCCGTGGGGCGGCCGGGCGCCGCCGTGGCCTCCCGTCACCGGGCCGTACCCTCGGATCACGGGGCGTGTGGGTGCCCCGTGAGGGAGGAGAACGCATGACCGCGGTGTCCGTGCCGTCGACCGAGGCCGGGAACGAGGCCGACGATCCCGGGACCCAGGCGCGGCGCCGCCGCACGTTCGCCGTCATCAGCCACCCCGACGCCGGCAAGTCCACGCTCACCGAGGCCCTGGCCCTGCACGCCGAGGTGATCTCGGCGGCGGGGGCGGTGCACGGCAAGGGCGGGCGCCGCGGGGTCACGTCCGACTGGATGGACATGGAGCGCGAGCGCGGCATCTCGGTGACGTCCGCGGTGCTCCAGTTCGCCTACCGCGACCAGGTCGTCAACCTCCTCGACACCCCCGGCCACGGCGACTTCTCGGAGGACACCTACCGGGTGCTCGCCGCCGTCGACGCCGCGGTGATGCTGCTCGACGCGGCCAAGGGCCTCGAGCCGCAGACCCTCAAGCTCTTCGACGTCTGCCGCGACCGCGGCGTACCGGTGCTGACGTTCGTCAACAAGTGGGACCGGCCGGGCCGCGAGCCGCTGGAGCTGCTCGACGAGGTCGAGCAGACGATCGGCCTGCGCCCGATGCCCATCACCTGGCCGGTCGGGATCGCCGGCGACCTGCGCGGGCTGATCGAGCGCGCCGACGGCGCGATGCACCGCTTCACCCGCGCCGCCCACGGCGCCTCCCGGGCCACCTCGGAGAGGCTCGACGCCGACCGTGCCGCCGCCGAGGAGGGCGCGGACTGGGAGCGCGCCACCGAGGAGCTCGCGCTGCTCGACGAGATCGGCGCCGGGTTCGACGACGCCGCGTTCCAGGCGGGCACCGCGACGCCGGTGATGTTCGGCTCGGCGCTGTCGAACATCGGCGTGGCCCGCCTGCTCGACGCGCTCGTGGAGCTGGCCCCGCCGCCGGGCCCGCGCCCGGACCGGAAGGGGGAGCCGCGTCCGGTCGAGGCGCCGTTCTCCGGCCTGGTGTTCAAGGTCCAGGCGTCGATGGACAAGTCGCACCGCGACCGCGTCGCCTTCGTGCGCGTGTGCTCCGGGCGTTTCGAGCGCGGCATGGTGCTCACCCACGATGCGACCGGACGCCCGTTCGCCACGAAGTACGCGCAGGCGATGTTCGGGCGCGACCGGTCGACGATCGACGAGGCGTTCCCCGGCGACATCGTCGGCCTCGTCAACGCCACCGCCCTGCGCCCGGGTGACACGCTGTGGGCCGACGAGCCGGTGACCTTCCCGACGATCCCGAGCTTCGCCCCGGAGCACTTCGCGGTGTGCCGGGTGGCCGACATGTCGAAGACGAAGCAGTTCCGCAAGGGCATCGAGCAGCTCGACTCCGAGGGCGTCACCCAGGTGCTGTCGTCGGACCTGCGCGGCGACCAGGCGCCGGTGCTGGCCGCCGTCGGGCCCCTGCAGTTCGAGGTCGTGTCCGCGCGCCTCGCCGACGAGTTCGGGGCGCCGGTGAAGCTCGACCGCCTCGAGTACCAGATCGCGCGCCGCACCGACGCCGCCGGCGTGGAGACGCTCAAGGGTGCCGTGGGCATCGAGGTGCTCACCCGTCGCCTCGACGGCGAACTGCTCGCGCTCTTCCCGCACAAGTGGCGCCTGCAGGCCGTCGCCCAGAACAACCCCGACCTGCTGCTGGCACCCCTGGTGGCGGACAGCCTGTAGACCGTCAGGCGGGCAGTCGGCGCGGCGGCAGCGCGTCGTTGATCGTCCGGCTGGTCTCCGCGGGATCGGGGACCTCGACGACCACCCGGTGGTACGGGTCGCCGCGCAGGTAGATCGCGAGCAGCTGGTCCGCGCGCCGGACCATCCAGAGCTGCCGGCGCTCGCCGACGCCGAACGACCCGGCCCGCAGCACCCGCGGCACGCTCACCCCGGGCAGGTGGACGCGTGGGCTCGCCGAGACGGCGTCACGGCGCGCCAGCGGACGGGCGAGCAGGACGCGGCTCAGCGGGAGGTACACCCCGCGACAGCAGGCCCAGACCCGGTCGCTACCGGTGAAGCGCACCACCACGCCGTCGGCGGTGATGCGGAGCTGGACCGCCATCTCTCACCTGTCTCGTGCGAACGTGCCGCGCGTCGGTGTCGGCGCGGCGGTTCGGTCCGGGCCCGGAGACCGCGCATCAGCTCATGCGGTCGTGCTTGGCCGCGGCCTCCTCGTAGGCACGCTCGGTGGCGCGCTGCGCGTCGTCGAAGCCCTTCTGGACGGCCTCCGCGCCGTCGCTGTGGGCGTCGCGGACGGCCTGCTCGGCCTCGCGGGCCGCCTGCGCGAGCGCCCGCTCGGCCTCGGCGGCGGCGTCGGCCACCGAGGACGCGTCCTCGGACGACCCGCCGGAGGAGGCGGAGGAGGGGCCCGACGACGAGGTCGACGACGGGGCCGTCGCGGTGGCGGTCGAGGTGCCCCCGGACGGAGCTGAGGAGGACGACGAGAAGGACGACGAGGCCGCGCCCCCGGTGCTCTCGGTGCTCCCGATCGATGACCCGCCGCCCGGCGTGGCGGCGGGCGTCGTCGCCTCCGGACCGGGCATGCTGGTGCCGCCGGGGACGTCGTCGCGGTCGGGGCGACGGTGCTGGGCAGACCGGTCCACGGACTGCTCGTCGGACCCGACGGGACGGTCGGCGTCGTCGGCTGCGCTCACGGCACGACCTCCGGACTCTCGCTCGGACGGCCGTGCGCCGGGCCCCGGAGGACGCGGCACCCAACCCCCCGATCGGCTTCGGTGCGCCGACCAGCATGGCAGGCGACGCCACGAACGGCCCGCGCACCCTCCCTGACCAGCACACCGAAAACGCCCGGTGAGATGCGGCTGGGCCGAGCGGAGTGCGATCTACCACCCGGACGGGGGAGCCGCCCCCGCCGATCGGTCCGCCGCCGCGACGATCCGGACGTCCGGTGCCGCCCGAACGGATCTCTGGTGATCCACACCGCGCGGATCCCGGTGTGACGGCCGGGCGCACCGCCGCACCCGGCGATGACACGATGTCGGGAACGTGGACGCCGCCGGACACGGGAGACGACGTGGACAGCACCGACCCGGGGACCGCCGCTCCCCCGGTCCCCGAGCAGGCGCGCTTCTGCGCGCGCTGCGACGGGCCCGTGGGTCGGGGCCGCTCCGGTCGGCCCGGTCCCGAGCGCGGCACGTGCCCGTGGTGCGGCGCGCCCTACGACGTCCGCCCGGATCTCCCCGCCGGTACGGAGCTCGCCGGGCGGGCGGGCCGGTACCGCGTCCGGGCGCCGATGATGCGCGGCGCCCGCGGGTGGTCCTACACCGCGACGCGCCATGGCGACGACGCGCTGATGGTGCTCGGCCGCCTCGACGGTCCCGAGGGCCCCGCGGCGGGCGAGCTGGCGGTGCGCGAGACCGAGGTCCTGCTCGCGCTCGACGTGCCGGGGCTGGTGCGGGCCCGTGACGTGGTGGCCGCCGAGGGCCGCGGTGGACCCGTGCGACTGCTGGTGCTGGACCACGTCACCGGCGAGTCGCTGGCGGCCCGCAGGCCGTGCGCGCCGGGCGAGGCCCTCGACGCCGTGCTCGGCGCGGTCGGCCCGCTCGCGGCCCTGCACTCCCACGGGCTGCTGCACGCCGACCTCAACCCGAGCAACCTGCTGACGGGTCCGGACGGCATCACGCTGATCGACCTCGGCAGCGTGCGCCGCACCGGGGACGTCCACAGCGACGTCTGGGCCACCACGGGCTTCGTGGCACCGGAGATCGAACCCGGCGGCACGGGCCCCTCGGTGGCCTCCGAGGTCTACGCGCTCGGGCGCACGCTGGCGGTGCTGCTCGCCGACTTCGACCACCAGCGCAACCACGCGATGCGCCTGCCGGACCCGGCGGGCGTGCCGGTGCTGCGCGACGACCCCGACCTGGTCGCGCTGCTCGTCCGCGCGACGGAACCCGACCCCGCGCGGCGGCACCCCGGCGTGGAGACGTTCGCGGCCGAGGCCCGCCGCGTCCGGGCCCGCTACCCGGTCGGCCCGCCGGCCCGTCCGGGGGACTCGAGCGTGGGGGTCACCGGCCCCCACGGGCCCGACCCGGAGGATGACCCCACCCGGCTCCGTGCCCACCGCGGGGACCGTGACGCCCCCGGCGCTCGCCGTGCCCGCCGCGCGGACGGCACGGGCCGTGTCGACAGTGCCCTTGACGCCCGAGGAGCGACGATCCCGTGACGGAGATGGCCGGGACCTCCCCGACGCCCGGGGCCGGGAGCAGGACCGCCGGCGACACCGGGGGCACGCCCGTGGTCGAGCGCACCGACCTGCGCGCCGACCTCGCCGAGGGCGTCGCCCCGCCCTGCCCGCACTGCGGCGACGAGGCGCCTCCGGCCCCGGACGGCGCGTGCGCGACCTGTGGGACGCACCGCCCCGCGCTGCGCGACCACGTCGAGCTGACCCTGGGCGACGCGGCGGCCGTCACCGACCGCGGGCTGCGCCGGCGACGCAACGAGGACGCGATGGAGCTCGGCCGACGGGTCGAGGGCGACGGCGAGCACCGCGTCGAGACGTGGGTCGCCGTCGTGTGCGACGGGGTCGCGTCCGCGCGTCGCGGCGACGAGGCCTCGCTCGCCGCGGTCGGCGCGGCCGTGGGCGCGGCGCTGGAGACGGCCGCGGCCCCGGCGACGCCGCCGACCGGCTTCCCGGTGGTGTCGGCCACCCACGACACCGGCCCGATCCCGGTGGTGCCGGCCGAGGCCGGCCACGCGCGGGACGCGGGCGCAGCGGGTCAGGGCCGGGCCGGCACCGGGGTCGGCGGCGAGCTCGACGCGCTGGCCACGGCGGCCTCGGCGGCGGCGGCCACCGCGGCGGCCGACCTGGGCCGCGGGGGCGGGGACAGCCCGGCGTGCACGTACGTCGCGGCCGTCGTGCGCGGCGGCGACGCGGTGGTCTCCTGGGTGGGCGACAGCCGTGCCTACTGGCTGGCCGGCGACGGCTCGTCGCGCCTGCTGAGCACCGACGACTCGTGGGCGGAGGAGATCGCGGCCGCCGGGATCATGTCGCGGGAGGAGGCGTCCCGTGACCGCCGTGCCCACGTCCTGACACGCTGGCTGGGCCGCGACGCCCCGGGCGGCCCGGCGCATGCGCGGCGGGTCCGTCTCGGCGTGCCGGGCCTGCTGCTGCTGTGCAGCGACGGGCTGTGGAACCACCTGCCCGACCCGGAGGTCCTCGCCCGTCTCGCCGCGCCCGCGCTGTCCGGGAACGGCGGCGGGCCGGGTGTCGCGGTCGGCACCGGGGTCGACATCGCCGCGGACATCACCGCCGCCGACGACGACCCGCCCTCCGAGGGCGCCCACGTCGTGCTCGCGGCGGCGACGGCACTGCTGGCCGCGGCGCTCGACGACGGCGGCCACGACAACGCCACGCTCGCGCTCGTCCCGGTGGTCCCGCCCGCCGACGCCGCCGGGCGGCCCTCCGTGGCGGTCGACGCCCGCGGGCCCGACGAGCGCACCGGCCCCATCCCGCTCGACGGGGAGGGAGTGGTCGACCGGTGAGCGACCAGGCGACCGGCGACGAGAGCACCGCCGAGAGCACCAGCGGGCCGCGCGGCTCCTGGGTCGTGACGATCGCGGCCGACCGCGACTACCACGACCAGGTCCGGGCCCGGCGGGTCGCGGACGAGCAGGCGACGGTCACGCCCGAGGACTTCCCCAGCGCTCTCGCCCCGCGCGAGGTCACGCTGTGCGGCGAGGAGGTCCGCGTGGGGCGGACCGGCGACCCGACGGGCACGGACGTGCCCGAGATCGACCTCAGCGGCCCGCCGCGCGACCCGGGTGTCTCCCACCTGCACGCCGTGCTGCTGGCCCTGCCCCGCGACCGGTGGGTCGTCATCGACGCGGGGTCGACCAACGGGACGACGCTCAACTACGCCGAGGACCCGCTGACCCCCGACACCCCGGTGCCGCTGCGGTCGGGCGACCGGATCCACGTCGGCGCCTGGACCACGCTGACCGTCGAACGCCGGTAGGTGCGCCTGCGGCGCATGTGAGCAGTTCGGAGTGCTGGGGCACTCCGAACTGCTCACTTGCCGAAGGCACCGGGCAGCGGCAGCGGCCGGGTCACGGCGTCCATCAGGGGGACGGGGCCGGTCGTCGCGCGCGGCGCGTCGCCGACGTCGGTCGGCGACGCGAGCGCCCGCGTGATGAGGAAGCGGGCGGCGAGGAAGCTCACGGGCAGCGCGAGCGCCGCCGCCACGAGCGGGGCGAGACGCTCGTCCACCCCGAGGTGCACGAGCCCGACGACCCCGACCGTCGTGGCGAGGATGTTCACCACCTGCGAGGCCGGGTAGAGCAGGAACCGCGTCCAGGTGGGCCGCACGTGGAACGTGAACCGGCAGTTCAGCAGGAACGACACCACCATCGCGACGCCGAGCCCGACGGCGTGCGCGACGAGGTAGCTCGCGTGCGGGAGGGCCAGCAGGTAGGTGCCGTAGTAGGTGGCGGCGTTGGCCAGCCCGACCAGTCCGTAGCGCACGAGTCCCGCGAGGAGCGCGCGCAGCGGTCGGGCGCGGGGAGGAGCCGGGACGGTCATGCCGGGGTGTTCGCGCGAGACGGCCGACCGGGTCAGGCCGGGACCGTCGCCGTGTAGACCGCGAGCCCCATGAGCACGACCCAGACCACGCCGAGCACCTGGAGCACCCGGTCGCCGAGGACGATCTCCTCGGGCTCGCCGCCGTTGCCGCCGTCGACGTCGACCGCGTAGCGCAGCACCGCGATGACGAAGGGGACGATCGAGACGATCGCCCAGGTCGACGGCGGGGTGGGCGCGCCGCCGGGCATCCGCGTCACGCCGATGCCGAACGCCCAGAGCCCGTAGGCCATGATCACGACCGTGGCCGAGAGCGACCACACGAACCGCAGGTACGACGCCGAGTACCGCTCGAGCGACTTGCGGATCTTCGCCCCGGTGCGCTCCGAGAGGCGCATCTCGGCGTACCGCTTGCCCGAGGCCATGAACAGCGAGCCGAACGCCATCGTCAGCAGGAACCACGGCGAGAGGTACAGCCCGGCGGCGGCACCGCCGGCGATCGCCCGCATGAGGAAGCCCGACGAGACGATGCAGATGTCGATGACCGGCTCGTGCTTGAGCCACAGGCAGTACGCCAGCTGCACGGCGATGTAGATCGCGGTGACGATCAGCAGGTCGGGGTCGGCGAGCAGGCTCACCCCGAGCGCGGCGGCGAACAGGACGATGCCCGTGATCACCGCGAGCGTCGGCGGCACGATGCCCGCCGCGATCGGCCGGTAGCGCTTCTTCGGGTGCGCCCGGTCGGCCTCGACGTCCTTGGTGTCGTTGATCAGGTAGACGCCGGAGGCGGCGAGGGAGAACGCGACGAAGGCGAGCCCCACGTACGGCAGCACCTGGAGGTCGAGCAGCTTGCCCGCCGCGAACGGCGCGGCGAGCACCAGGACGTTCTTCACCCACTGGCGCGGGCGCATGGCCTGGAGCAGGCCCAGCGGCACGGCGAGCGGGCGGGGCCGGCGCGAGGCCGTCGCGGCGGCGTCGGTGTCGTCCGTCGCCGCGGGCTCCGGCTTCTCGACGGCCGTCGAGGGGCGGTCGGCGTCCTCGTGCTCCTGGGCGGAGCTGGGCGAGTTCACGCTGGTCATGCGGTCCTCCAGCGGCCGATCGAGCCCCGGCGCACGGCACGGCGCGCGCCGAGGGCGCACGCCGTCCCGAGCACCGAGCCCGCCAGCACGTCGGTCGGGTAGTGGACGCCCAGGACCAGGCGCGAGAGCGCCATGCCGGGCACGAGGAGCGCCGCGCCGCCTCGGGAGACGGAGCGCAGCGGAGCTCGACCATCGAGACGAGGGGCGGCACCGCCGACCAGGCCGCCGTAGAGCACGGCGGCGGCGGTGGTGGACGAGGCGTGCGACGAGGGGAAGCTCAGGCGGCTGGGCGTGCCGACGTGGACGGCGACCCCGGGGTCGTGGGGCCGGCGGCGGCGCACCACGCGCTTGACGACGATCGAGGCCCCGTGCGCGGCGACGACGCCGCCGACGGCGGTGGCCCACTGGCGGCGGCGCGGCGCGTCGAGCGCGGCCCCGAGGGCGCCGAGGGCGATCCACCCGGCGGCGTGCTCCCCGAAGAACGACATCGCGCGGGCGGCCCCGACGACGGTCGGGGAACCGATGCCGTGCTGGACGGCCCGCAGGACGGCGACCTCGCCCCGGGCGGGCCCGGCGGTATCGCCGGGGCCCTCGGCACGATCGAGCACGTGGTGGTCCCTCCAGCTCGCGAGGACGTCCTGTCCGGCGTCGGATGCTACGCGGGCCTTGACAACGGCCCTGCAGTGGTCCAGTGCGCCACGCCGTGCGGCGGTCGACGCGGATCCGTGGAGATCCCCGCCGCGCGGGGGTCAGAACCACCTCTCGAGGACGGACGCCACACCGTCGTCGAGGTTGCTCGCGGCGACCTCGTCCGCGACGCAGAGCACATCGGCGTGGGCGTTCGCGACGGCGACGCCGTGCCCGGCCCACCGCAGCATGGCCAGGTCGTTGGGCATGTCCCCGAAGGCGACGACCCCGTCGGCGCCGGCTCCGTGGTGCGCGGCGGCGCGCGCCAGACCCGTCGCCTTGGTGACCCCGCGCCGGGCGCACTCGAGCAGCCCGCCGCCCGCCGAGTACGTGACGTCGACGAGGTGACCGACGGCCGGGCGGGCCGCGCGGGCCATGTCCTCGCTGGCGCGGGTCGGGTGGCGGACCAGCACCTTGGTGACGGGCTCGGCGAGCAGGTCGCCCGGCGCCACGCGGCGGTGGTCGGGGTGCGGCCACGCGTGCACGTAGGCGGCCTCGGACACGAACTGCTCCTCGCGGCGGTCGAACGCGCCGTCGCCGACGCGTTCCACGGCGAGGCCGCAGCCGGGGATCGCGGCGCGCAACCCGTCGACGACCTCGGCGAGCGCCGCGAGGTCCAGCGTCTCGGCCGCGAGCACCCGGTCGGCGGCGGCGTCGTAGAGCACCGCGCCGTTCGCGGCGACGGTCAGCGGCGCCACGCCCAGGGCGTCGCAGATCCGCGGGATCCAGCGCGGCGGGCGGCCCGTGGCCAGCACCAGCGGCACGCCGGCGTCCACCATCCGCGCGACGACCGCCCGGGTGCGCGGCGAGACCTCCTCGTCGGCGCCGAGCAGCGTCCCGTCGACGTCGGTGGCGACCAGCCGCGGCCTCTGCACCCCTCGAGACTATGACCCGGCGCGACGGGTAACCGCCGGTGATGACGACGATCGACGCGCTGCTCGACGACGCGGGCCGGACCTTCGCCGACGAGGCCGGCATCAGGCTCTCCGACGAGCCCGCCCCGCTCTACCGCCTGCTCGTGCTGAGCGTCCTGCTCTCCAGCCGCGTGCAGGCCAAGCTGGGCACCCGCGCCTGCCGCGAGCTCGTCGACTCCGGGCTCGGGACGCCGCAGAAGGTGCGCGACGCGCCGCGCGACGAGGTCCTCGGCGCACTGACCCGGGCGAAGTTCCTCAGCAAGGAACAGACCACCGACGCGCTCCAGGACGGCGCCGCCCTCGTCGCGGACCGCTGGCGCGGCGACCTGCGCCGGATGCGCTCCGAGGCCGACGGCGACCCGGCGCGCCTCGCCGAGCTCCTCACCGAGGTGCCCCGCCTCGGTCCGGTGGGCGCCGACATCTTCACGCGCGAGGTGCAGGCCGTGTGGCCCGAGTTCCGGCCGCACCTCGACGCCCGGGCCCTCGACGGCGCCGAGGCGCTGGGGCTGCCGCGCGACGCCGGGAAGCTCGCCGAGCAGGTGTCCGGCGACGACGTCGCCCGCCTCGCCGCGGCCCTCGTGCGCTCGGAGATCCAGGCTCAGCCCACGGCCCCCTGCGGTTCCACCCCGATGTAGTCCTGCCGCGCCAGCGTCGGACCGCGCTCCCACCCCGACTTCGAGCGCTCCACCGTGGTGATCCCGTAGTGGCCCACCGGCAGGTCGCGGACGACGAGGTCGACGCGCCCCCAGGGCTTGGCGGCCTGGGAGCCGGGTGCGACGGACGTCGCGAGCCGGACGTAGGTGGCGCCGACGGTGTCGAGGCGCCAGACCCCGGCGCGGTAGTCGCTGTCCTGGAGCCCGTAGTACGCCGAGGTCAGGTCCTCGTCGGCGTGGATGCGCACCGTCGAGGCCGGCGCGATGCCGTCGTGCGAGGCGACCTGGTCGACGCAGGGCCACAGCACCGCCGACATCTGGTCGACCAGCACCGGCTGGCCGGCGAGCACCGGGCCGATCGGCTGCGGACGGGCCAGGAACGGCTGGGCGACCGCGAGCCGGTCCGACCCGCGAGCGCCGGTGCTGTCGACCTGGATCCGCACGAACCTCGGGTCGCCGGGCGCGTCGACCAGCGACACGGGCCGCTGCTGCCAGGTGCGCTCGTCGGCGTGCGGGAGGTAGTCGATGCCGGTGCGTCCGAGGACGCGGGGGTTCGCCGGGTCGCCGTCGCCGAACTCGACCGACACCCGCTCGTCGGGCGGCCCGGTCTCGAGCATCGGGACGACGACGTCGGTGGCGTCGGTGCCGGGCGGGACGGGGTACCAGCCGGAGGTCACCGTGCCGCGCCCGCTGGAGTCGTCGGTGGCGTCGTGCCACACCTGCCCCAGCCCCGGGACCGGCTCGGGTGTCGGGGCGACGCTGTTGTCGACGAAGTCGCCGGTCGTGCGCGCGGGCCCCGTGGGCGCGCCGAGCGGGGCGCCGGTCGGCAGCAGCGCGGTGACGTTGTCCTCGAGCCCGCAGCCCTGCCGCACGACGTCCTTGGTGTTGCCCAGCGCCACCGTCCACCCGGGGTACTGGCGCAGCGGGGCGAGGACCATGACCGCGACCAGGCCGACGACGACGCTGACGCACGCCACGGCCAGCACGGCGGTGTCGGGGGCCGGTCGGGGCAGCCAGCGCTGCGGCCAGCGCTGGAGCGACCAGTGCGCCCACAGCGAGGCGAGCAGCGCGACCCCGATCCACACCAGCGGGTTGCGCAGGAAGATCGGGCCGAAGTGCGGGGCGAGCAGGTTCTGGCTCAGCGGCGTCGGGTAGGGGTCGGCGTGGTTGCCGAAGAACTGGCCGCGGTCGGTGTAGGGCCGCCACAGGTTCCAGCCCGCGTAGGTCACCGACGTCGCGATGACCATCACCGCGACCCCGCCGACCGTGGCCAGGGCGCGGTCGTGGCGCGGCATCGGGCCGCGCAGCAGCGCGAGTGCGATGAGCACGGTGCCCGACGCGGCGATGGCCGGGAAGTGCAGCACCCACTTCGTCGGGCTCACCGCGACGAGGACGAACGCGAGCGCCGTGGTCGCGGCGGCGTAGAGCAGCACCCGGCGCAGGGCGTCGTCCTCCGGCCCGGCGCGCCCGCTGCCCGCCGCGACCAGCAGCATCACCCCGAGGGTGATGAGGATCGGCGCGCGCTGCCCCCACGGCGTCCGGCCCGGCCCGAGCAGGGTCTGGTAGTGGACCAGCTCGTCGTACCAGGGGACGGTGTCGTAGTAGTACGCGTGCACCGCCGAGGCCTCGAGGACGTCGCCGAGCGAGGCGTCGGCGAACGCCACCGGGATCGCGACCGAGGCGGACGCGGCGAGCACGAGCAGCAGGGCGACCTGGTCGCGGCGCGGTGTCGCGACCAGGTGGGGCCAGGCCCGCGGGATCTCCACCAGCAGCGGGGCGACGGCGACGACACCGGTCGGTGAGCAGGCGATCGCGAGGGCCGCGGCCATCACCGCGCCGACGTAGAGGATCGGCGTGCCCTTGTCGCGGCCGAGCTCCACGAGCAGGAACACGACCACCGAGAGCAGCACGATCAGCGGCTCGGGCCGCAGCGTGAGCCCGAACGGCAGCCACCACAGCAGGTGCGCGGTGAGCAGCGCCCACGGCACCCAGGCCCGGCGCACCGCGGTGCGCCGGGAGATCAGCACGAAGAACGCGCGCAGCAGCGCCCACGTCGCGAGGCCGTAGAGCAGGGGCAGGCAGCGCTGCCAGACCAGTCCGAAGCCACCGATCGCGCCCCAGGCCTGCATCGCGTACTGCGAGAGCACGAAGGGGTTCTCGGTGACGTTGAACATGTAGACGGTGTTGCCGATGTAGCCGGCCTCGCCGGCGTCCCGCGCCATCAGCGGGTACCAGCTGTCGTCGAAGTTCATCGGCGCCAGCAGCACCCAGCTCCCGGAGAGCGCGACCACCGCACCGTCCGCCCACGTCAGGTGGCGGCGCACGCGCCCGCGCCAGGCCCGCGGGCCGAGCCAGCCCCGCGCCCGGCGCCACTGCCCCTGCCGGTACACGAGGACCAGGAGCACGGCGAGCGCGGCGAGGTGCAGGACGATCAGCGTCGTCTTCAGCGCGCCCGGGCCCGAGGCGTAGCGGTCGTCGGTGCGCACCGAGACCGCGAGGCCGGCGGCCGCGGGCGTGCGGTCGGTGCTGGTGGAGAGCTGGGCGATCAGCGGGGGCAGCACGTCGGTGCACGCCCCGCAGGTCAGCGCCAGCGGGGCGCCGTCCTGGGTGACCCGCAGCCCGGCCTCGTCGGCGACGACCCGCAGCCGGCAGTCGCCCGCGGGCACCGGGCCGGCCGCGACCGTCGCGCCGGACACCGTGAGGGTCGCGAAGGTCCCGGTCGAGGCCAGCACGAGCCCGCCGCCGGTGGCCGCGCCGGGGAGGGTGCGCAGGACGTCGCCGCCGCTGCGCAGGGCGGCGCAGGGCACCGTCGCGTCGAACCCGAGCGGCCGGGGCGGGTTGAGCGCCAGCTGGGTCGAGACCGTGCCACCGGCTGCGGCGGCCGGGTCCGGCCAGGTCACGGTGGTGTCCTGCGCGGTCACCGGCGCCAGCGGGACGGCGATCCCGAGCACCAGGGTGATGAGCGCCCACACGAGCACCGCGCGCCCGGACGGGCCGGGGACGGGGTCGCCCCCGTCCCCCTGGGGGGAGGTCGACCGGTCGGCGCGCACCAGCGTCGTCACCGCGCGCCCCGCGGGCGGCCGGCGGTCACGGACGGTGGTGACGGTCGGGTGTGCACTGCCGAGCAGAGTAGGTCGTGAGGACCCCGTGACGAGGTCGGGGTGGCCGCGTGTCCGCGCGGGACCCCCCGCTCAGATGATGGCGACCGCGACGACGAGGCCGAGCGCCACGTGCATCGCCCCGATCACCGCCGAGTCGGCGGTGAAGCGGTCGTCGTGCAGGCACCCGTCGACGTCGAGGCGGGCGACCGCCTCGAGCCCCCGCACCGCGAGCACCTGGGCGATGATCCCGACCAGGCCGTAGATCGAGGTGTTGAGGATGCCGGCCACGAAGCCGCCGCCGGAGATGTAGATGGCGGTGACGACGATCAGCGCCATCGACACCAGCCCCGCCGCCGACACCACCACGGCGTTGGGCCGGCCCTCGCGCACCAGCCCGCGCAGGTCGCCGGGCGTCGTGAGGTCGATGGCGAACCAGCCGATGTACATCAGCACCGCCCCGATCACGGCGTACACCGCGATGAGGCCGACGTTGACGCCCACGGTGGGCCAGAAATCGGGAGCGAGCACCTGTCAGGCCCTCCATCCGGACGAACGGGGCGCCAGACTAGCCACCACGATCAACCGACCGCGCCCTGGTACTCCACGTCCGCGTAGTCCTCCCGGGCCAGCGTCGGTCCGCGCCACCAGCCGGACCGGGAGTGCTCGGTCGTCGTCACCGCGTACCGGTCGGACGGCAGGTCGCGGACCATCATCTGCACCCGGCCCCAGGGCTTCGCGGGCACGCCGCCCGGCCGCACCGCCGTCGCGAGGCTGACGTAGGTGGCGTTGAGGTCGTCGTGGCGCCAGACGCCGCCGCGGGCGGTCCAGTCCTGGGCCTGGATGGTCGCGCCGGTGAGGTCCTCGTCCGCGGTCAGGCGGAACGCCGGCGCGGGCGCGATGCCGTCGTGCACGGCGACCTGGTCGACGCAGGGCCACAGGCTCGACGAGCTCTGGTCGGCCAGTGCCGGCGCCCCGCCCAGGAGCCCGGCCAGGGGCTCGGGGCGGACCAGGCGGGGTTCGGCGACGGCGAGCCGGTCCTCGCCCACGGTCGGGCCGGCCGTCACGACGACGCGGACGGCGTCGGTGCCGGCGGGCGCGTCGAGGAGGGAGACGGGGCGTTCCTGCCAGGTGCGTCCGTCGACGTTGGGGAGGTCGTCGAGGTCCTTGCGGCCGAGGACGCCGGTCCCGCGGCCGAACTCCACCGACGCGGTCTCGTCGGGGTCGCCCGACTCCAGCAGGGGCACGAGCACGTCGGTGGCCCCGGCCCCCGGCGGGATCGGGTACCAGCCGGTGACGAGCCCCCCGCGCCCGGACGAGCCGGGACCGTCGTCGTGCCAGATCCGCCCGAGCCCCGGCACCGCGCGGGGTGCGGCGGCCCGGGTGTCGTCGGTGTAGTCGCCGGTGGTGCGGGCCGGGGCGGTGGGCGGGCCGAACGGGACCGGTGTCGGGCGCAGCGCCGTCACGTTGCTCTCGAGCCCGCACGCGCCCTGCGCGATGTCCTTGGCGTTGCCGAGGGCCACCGTCCACCCGGGGTACTGGCGCACCGGCGCCAGCAGCATCACGCCGATCATGCCGCCGACGACCGTCAGGCACACCGCGGTGAGCACGGCCCGCTCGGGCTGGGGGCGCGGCAGGCGGCGTCCGGGCCACCGCCCGCGCGACCAGTGCGCCCACCCGGCCGCCGCGAGCGCGACGGCCACCCAGACGAGCGGGTTGCGCAGGAAGACCGGGCCGAGGTGCGGTGCGAGGAGGGTCTCGCTCAGCGGCGTCGGGTCGTTGTCGGCGTGGTTGCCGAAGGGCTGGCCCCGGTCGTTGAAGGGATGCCAGACGTTCCACCCGGCGAAGCTCACCGCCGCGGCGACGACGATCACCGCGACGCCGCCGGTCGTGGCGAGCGCGCGCTCCTGGCGCGGCATCGGGCCCCGCAGGAGCGCCACCGCCAGCATCACGGTGCCCGCCGCCGCGACCGCCGGGAAGTGCAGCACCCACTTGGTGGGGCTCGCGGCCACGAGCAGGAAGGCGACGGCCGTGGTCGCGGCGGAGTGGAGCAGGACCCGGCGCAGGGTGTCGTCGTCGGGGCCGCGGCGGGCGCTGCCGGCGGCCACCAGCGCGGTGGTGGCCAGCGTGATCAGCACCGGCGCCCGCTGCGCCCACGGCGTCTTCCCCCGCCCGAGCAGCGTCTCGTAGTGCTCGAGCTCGTCGTACCAGGGGACCGTGTCGTAGTACCAGGCGTGCACCGCCGAGGCCTCGAGGACGTCGCCCAGCGACGCGTCGGCGAACGCCACCGGGACGGCCACACTCGCCGCGGCGAGCACGACGGCGACGCCCGCCACCTGGTCGAGGCGGGTCGCCGCGACGGTTCGGGGCCAGGCCCGCGGGATCTCCACCAGCAGCGGGGCCGCGGCCACCAGTCCCGTCGGCGAGCAGGCGACCGCCAGCGCGGCGGCCATCACGGCGCCGACGTACAGGATCGGGACGTCGCGGTCGCGGGCCAGCTCGACGAGCAGCAGCACCACGACCGAGAGCAGCACGATCAGCGGCTCGGGCCGCAGCGTGAGCCCGAACGGCAGCCACCACACCAGGTGCGCCAGCAGCAGCGCCCACGGCACCCGCGCGGCGCGGACGTCGGTGCGCCGCGTGACCAGCACGAAGAACGCGCGCAGCAGCGCCCACGCCAGCAGCCCGTAGAGCAGGGGCAGGCAGCGCTGCCACACGAGGCCCCAGCCGCCGATCGCCCCCCACAGCTGGGTCACGTACTGCGACGCGACGAAGGGGTTCTCCGTCACGTTGAACATGTAGACGGCGTTGCCGATGTAGCCGGCCTCGCCGGCGTCCCGCGCCATCAGCGGGTACCAGCTGTCGTCGAAGTCGACCGGCGCGACCACCAGCCAGCCCAGCGACACCGCGGCGACCAGCGCGTCGGCGCCGGAGGCGTGCCGTCGCACGCGCTCCCATAAGCGCCCGCGCCGCCGCCGGGCCCGTGGTCGGGTCGTGCGCCGGTGCACCGTCACCAGCAGCCCGCCGAGCGCGAGCAGGTGGCCGACCAGCAGGACCGTCTTCAGCGGGCCCGGGCCGGAGGCGTAGCGGTCGTCGGTGTGCAGCGTCACCGACGGCGCCGGGGCGCCCGGCGTCGCATCGGCGCTCGTGCTCAGGCGGCTGACCTGCGGGGGCGGGACGTCGGCGCACGCCCCGCAGCGCAGGGGCAGCGGCCGCCCGTCGAGCGAGGCCCGCAGGCCCGTCGCGTCCACGGCCAGGTCGAGGCGGCAGCCGCCCGGCGGTGTCGGGGCGGTGAGCACCGTCCGCCCGGAGATGTCGACGCGCGTCGCCCCGCCACCCGCGGACACGGTCAGCCCGCCGTCGCCGCCGCCCTCGGCGGGCAGCGTCCGCAGGACGTCACCCCCGGCCCGCAGCGCGTCGCAGGGCACCGTCGCCGCGAACGACAGCGGGCGCGGCGGGCTCAGCGCGAGGGTGGTGGAGTGCGCCGTGCCGGGCGCGGCGGCCGGGTCGGGCCAGGTCACGGTCGTGTCCTTCGCCGTCACCGGCGCGAGCGGCACGGCGATCCCGAGCGCCAGCGTGACGAGCGCCCAGACGAGCATCGCGACCCCGCCGGAGCGCCGCGGGGCCTCCATCGGGGACACCTCGGCCACGGTCGCGGGTGCGGCGGCCGGAGCGGACAACGGGCGGCCACGGTAGGTCGTCCGGGCTGCGCGCCCGGGCAGGGGGGGTGGTGCGCTTCGCGCTCGTGAGCACTTCGGAGTGCTCTGGCACTCCGAAGTGCTCACATGCCGCAGGCACCTAGTCCGGGATGCGGTGCGGCACGAACGCGGCGCCGTTGTCGGTGATCAGCCCGGTGGTCTCACGGATGCCCAGGCCCGCCGAGGTGTCACCGACGATCCACGCGCCGAGCGCGGGGCGGTAGCCGTCGAACTCGGGCAGCGGGTCGAAGAGCTGGTAGACGTAGCCCTCCTCGCCGTAGACCCCGCCCGTCTCGGTCTCGTAGCCGGGGGCGACGACCTTCATGTTCGCGCCCTCGCGCCCGAGCAGCGGCTTGCGCACGTACTCGGTGAGCATCCCGGGGTCGCCGAGCGAGGCCGGGAGCAGGTTCGGGTGGCCCGGGTACATCTCCCACAGCACCGCGAGCAGCGCCTTGTTCGACAGCAGCGTCTTCCACAGCGGCTCGATCCACGCCGTCTCGGGCATGCTGCGGGCGACGTGCTTGCCGAAGTCGTCGCCCAGCACCCACTCCCACGGGTAGAGCTTGTCGACGACGGAGACCGGCGCCTCCTCGAGGTCGACGAAGCGGTCGAGCGCGGAGTCCCACCCGAGCTGCTCGATCGCCAGGCCGACGGTGTCGAGGCCCGCCTCGGCCGCGCACTCCTGCAGGTAGGCGACGGTCACGTGGTCCTCGCCGGTCGGGTCGGCCTGCGACCAGCAGAAGTGCACCTCGTTGCGGGGCAGCTTGGCCGCGACCTCGCCCCAGCGCTCGACCAGCCTCTCGTGCAGGGAGTTCCACTGGTCGTCGTCGGGGTGAACGTCCTTGAGCCAGTACCACTGGCAGATCGACGCCTCGAGCAGCGTGGTCGGGGTGTCGGCGTTGTACTCCATGAGCTTCGCCGGCCCCGAGCCGTCGTAGCGCAGGTCGAAGCGTCCGTAGACGTGCGGGTCGCCGCGGCGCCACGACGCGGCGACGGCCTCCCAGCTCCACTCGGGCAGCGCGAAGTCGCGGAACCGCTCGGTGGTGACGACGTGGTCCACGGCCTCGAGGCACATCGAGTGCAGCAGCTCGACGTCGGCCTCGAGCGAGAGGACCTCGGCCATGTCGAAGACGTAGTGCACCGACTCGTCCCAGTAGGGACGGGCGCCGTTCATCCCCATGGCCGGGGTGCCGAACACCAGCCCCTGTTCCTCGATCTTCTGCTGCCAGTCGGGGCGGGGCCTGCCGGTCGCACGCTGCACAGCCGCGATCCTGCCGTACCGGGGCCGGGCCTTCGTCTAGCTGCCCGAGGAGCTGCCGCCCGACGAGCCGCTGCTCGACCCCGACCCGCTGCTCGACCCGCTGGAGCCGCTCGAGCTGCCGCCCACCCCGAGGCCACCGCGGCTGACGGTGCCGCTGCTCGAGGTCGACCCCAGCGAGCTGCCCGAGGTGCCGCTGCGCACGCTGGTCCCGCTGGCGGGCGGCGAGGTCGACCCGCCCGAGGCGACCGTCCCCACGGGAGCCCGGGTCCCGTAGTTGTAGTGGTACTGGTTGCCGAAGCCCCCGATGAAGATCGGGACGAAGACGCCGCTGCTGTTGTAGTAGCCGCCCTGCTGCGTGCCGCCGCAGTTCTCGTCGGGCACGACGACGCCCTGCGGGTCGACGCACTGGGCGTCGACCTCGTCGGGCGCGCTGGCCGCGTAGACGACGGCGACGAGCGCGACCACGCCGACCGCGACGCCGCCGCCGACGAGCACCCGCTTGCGGATCTTCTTCTTGCGCTCCTCGGCGGCCACGGCCGCGTCGCGCTGCGCGCGTTCGCGGCGCTGGGCCTCGCGCCGGGCGCGCTGCTCGGCGACCGTGGGTTCGCGGGGCGTCGTCGTGGACGGGTCCTGGTAGCGCACCCGGCCGCGGGCGCGCTCGCCCTCGCCGCCCGAGCCCGACCCGGCGTCCGCGCCGACGGCCGCGAGCGCGCCGCTGCCGGAACCGGCGCCGGCCGCGGGGACGCCGGAGGGGGGCGTGGCGGTGTCGTCGCCGCTCGCGTCGGACCCGTCGGTCTCGTCGGCGGAGCGGTGCCAGCCGGACACCGCGGAGGTGTCGACCTTCTCGGTCGGCCGCTGGGCGTCGGCGCCGGGGAGGTCGACCTTCTCGGTGCGACGCTCCGAGGGGTCCCCGCTCCGCTCGGCGTCGGACCGCTCGTCGTCTCGTCCCGTCATGGTCCCCTCCACCCACCGTCACCGGCTCGTCACGACACCGTCCGGCGCCTGCCGGTCACCGCCGATCCTGCCCGACCCGGGTTCACCCGGCCCGGGGAATCCCGGGGTCGGCATGATGTCAGGGCCATGCTGCTCCGGGAACGTCAGTCCGGGCCGTCCGGCGAGGGCCGCCCCGACGGTGACGACGACACCGCTTTCGCCGCCGCCGGATCCAGCCGTGTGGACCGGTGGCTCGACCGTGTCCTCGGGCACGACGACGCCCGCGACCCGCGCCGCCGCGCCGCCCGCCGCGGCGTGATCGGTGTGCTGGCCGGCGCCCTCGTCATGCTCGTCGCGGCGACGGCGCTCGCCGCCACGGGGTCGGGCCCCGACGTGCTCGGGCTCTCCGGCCAGCAGGCCGGCGCCCCGGCCGCCGGCGGGTCCTCCTCCGGCGAGGACGCGCGCCCCGCGCTCACCAGCGAGCCCGGCCGGTGCCTGACCTGGAGCCGCGACGACGCCGGCGACGTCCGCGAGGTCGACTGCGGCCGCCAGCACCTCTTCGAGAGCGTCGGCGCGGTCACCGCGTCGCAGCCGCCGGGCACCCCGTTCCCGGCCGACGCGGCGTGGCAGCAGCTGGTCACCGACCAGTGCACCCCGCAGGCGACGACCTACCTGCGGGGCAAGCTCGACCCGGCCGGGCGCTACAAGGCGGGCGCGCTCAAGCCCACCCAGGCCGCCTGGGACTCCGGCGACCGCACCGTGCGCTGCGGGCTGCAGGCCCCCGGGCGCACCGGGGCGCTCTTCCCGTGGACCGGGCGGGTCACCGACGCCGACCAGGCCGTGGTCTACGACCCCGGCACGTGCCTCGCGCTCGTCGGCAAGGAGGTCTCCGACCCCGCGCCGTGCGACCAGATCCACGCCGCCGAGGTGGCCGGGACGGTCGACCTCGGGACGCAGTTCCGCGACGGCTTCCCGTCGGTCGACGACCAGGACAACTACCTGCAGCCGACCTGCCAGCGCATCGCGGAGCAGTACGTCGGCTCGGCGCAGAAGCTCACCGACTCGAAGCTCACCGTCTACTGGACGAACGTCGCCGAGGAGTCCTGGAACGCCGGCACGCGCCGGGTGAGCTGCAATCTCGGCTCGCTGCTCAGCGACAACTCCGGCTTCGCGCCGCTGACGGGCAAGGCCGCCGACGGCGTGCGCATCGGCGGGGACGCGCCCACCACGGTGCCGAACCTGCGCCCGGGTGCCCCGGCGTCGTCCACCGGCGGTGCCGCCGACGGGGGCGCCGCGACCGGCGGCACCGCCGGCCAGGCGGGCACCGGCCAGCAGGGCCAGACCGGGCAGACCGGCCAGCAGCCCGGCGTCCTGCCGAACCTGCCCGTCCCCGGGCTGGGCGGCGGCGACCAGGGCGGCGGCGGGTACTGACACCGCGGTCCTGACACTGTCGGGGTGGACGTCTCCCCCGAGCGGTTCGAGGAGCTGGTCGCCGACGCGCTCGACGACCTGCCGGAGCCGCTGACCCGCGCGATGGACAACGTCGTCGTGCTGGTCGAGGACCGCCACGGCGAGGAGCCCGAGCTGCTCGGGGTCTACGAGGGCGTCGCGCTGACCGAGCGCTACAGCGACTACGGCGGCGTCCTGCCCGACCGGATCACGCTCTACCGGGCCGCGCTCGCCGACGTGTGCGACGACGAGGACGAGCTGCGCGAGGAGGTCGCGGTCACCGTCGTCCACGAGATCGCGCACCACTTCGGCATCGACGAGGAGACCATCCACCGCCTGGGCTGGGGCTGACGTACGTGAGCGAACTCTGGGCCAATAGGCCCAAAGTTCGCTCACATACCGACTCAGCCGCCGGTCGGGTCGTGGGACTCGGGGAGGCCGCCGGGGACGGCGCTGCGCCAGGCGACGAGCTCCCAGGCGCCGCCGCGGGGGCGCAGCACCACGCGTCCGCAGTTGGCGACGTGGTCCTCGTCGCCGCCGGGGGTGCCGACGTGCTCCACGAGGTCCTGCGCGGCCAGGCGCAGCGCGGCGCCGTGGCTGACCAGCACGATCGTGCCGCCCGCCGGGTGGCGGTCGCGCAGGTCGGCGACGGCGGTCCGGTAGCGGTCGAGCACCGCGCGCCCGCTCTCCCCGCCCGGCTGCGCCACGTCCACGTCACCGGACTGCCAGCGCTCGACCACGCGGCGGAACTCCGCGATCGCCGGCTCGTCGTTGCGTCCCTCGAGGTCGCCGACCTGCGCCTCGTGCACGCCGCCGATCTCGACCGGCGCGAGGCCGAGGTGCTCGCCGACGAGCGTCGCCGTCTCCCGCGCCCGCCGCGCCCGCGAGTGGTAGAGCCCGGTGACGGTGCCGTCGTGGCCCTCGGCGAGCTCGCGGCCCAGCGCGGCGGCCTGCGCCCGGCCCAGGTCGGTCAGCGGCGGGCCGGGCAGCACCGTGTCGAGGATCCGCTCGACGTTGGCCTGCGTCTGGCCGTGCCGGGCGAGGACGAGGCGCAGGTCGCTCATGCGCCGGTCCCGTCGCGCAGCGCCTCGAGCCAGGCGGCGGCCGCGGCGTGGTCCTTCGCGGTCTGACCCGCTCCGGGCTCGGGGAGGTACCCGGCGTCGTCGTCGCTGGGCCCGAGCCGCGCCTGCGGGTAGGAGCCGAGGAAGCGCACCTCGGTGCAGCGCCGCCGCAGCGCCGCGAGCGCCTCACCCATCGCGGCGTCGGCGACGTGGCCGGTGCCGTCGAGGAAGAACCAGTACTCGCCGCGGCGGTCCTTGAGCGGGCGCGACTCGATGCGGGTGAGGTCGACCCCGCGGACCGCGATCTCGGTGAGCACCGCGAGCAGCGCGCCCGGCCGGTTCACCGTGGTCGCCGCGAGCGAGGTGCGGTCCGCCCCGGTGGGCGCGGGCAGGCCGGGCGGCCCGGGCGGGCGCACGAGCACGAACCGCGTCACCGCGTCGCCCGTGTCGTGCACGCCCGACGCCAGCTCCACGAGCCCGTGGTGGGCGGCCGCGACGGGCGCGCACACGGCGGCGTCGACCGCGCCCGCGGCCACCTGCTCGGCGGCGGCGGCCGTGGACCCGGTGAGCCGTACCTCGGCGCCGGGCAGGTGCTCGGCGATCCAGCGGCGGGTCTGGGCCTCGCCGTGCGGGTGCGAGGCGACGCTGCGAACGTCGCCGAACCCCGTGCCCGGCCGGACCAGCACCGAGAACCGCACCGGCAGCAGGATCTCGCGCACGATCACCAGCGGCGGCTGCTCGACCAGGCCGTCCATCGTGGCGGGCACCCCGCCCTCGACGGAGTTCTCCACCGGCACGCACGCCGCCTCGGCGTCGCCGCGGCGGACCGCGTCGAGCGCGAGGGTGGTGCTGGGCATCGGGAACGTCGCGGGCTCGGGGTCGCCGAGGGCGTCGCCCAGCACGGCCGGGGTCAGGGTCCGCAGGGCCTGTTCGCAGAAGGTGCCGTGCGGTCCGAGGAACGCCACCCGGAGGGCCGAGCTCCCCTGCGCGCGCTGACCGGTCACGGCACCCGACACTACGGGCCCGCGCCGGTCGCCCGTCGGTGACGTCGCTCCGGCCCCCGTGTCGCCCTACAGCAGGCCGAGACGGGCCAGCTCGCGGCCCTGCGCGGCGACGGCGGTGGAGCCGAACGACGAGAACAGCGCGCGCACCCGCACCGCCGCGTCGGGCCCGACCCCGCCCAGCTCGGCGGCGAGCGTCCCGCCGTCGGTGACCCGCAGGGCGTCGCCGATGTCGTCCTCCACGTCGGCGCCCGGGCGCGCGCCGAGCGCACGGACGGTCGCAACCAGCAGGTTCAGCCAGCCGTGGTGGGTGAAGCCGGTGTCGGGATCGGTGTGGCGCACCGCGGCCTGCAGGCCGAGGCTCGCCGTGAACGACCGCCCGGCGCCGACCGCGAGGGCCAGGAACCCGGCGACGTCGTGCACACCGGGGAACGCCCCGGCCCGGCCGCCGCCGCAGCGCAGCTTGGGCCGGCAGCCGTGGTCGACGACCCGGCGGACCCCGTCGAGCCAGTCCGACGAGCCGTCGAGGTCGGGCCGGCGCGGCTCGACGACGGCGACCACGTCCTCGGGCACGAACTCGGTGACGCGCTCGAGCCAGACGCTGTCGACGTCGTGCGGCGCGGGCATCTCGACCGTGCGCGGGTCGAGCAGGGCCGCCCGCGACGACGTCAGCGACAGCGCCTTGGGGACGCCGCCGAGCCCGGTGTCGACCGACAGCGCGACGGGCACGGGTGCCGACGGCCGGCGCTTCACGAGCACCGCGACCAGCTCGGAGAGCCGGGAGACGGGCACGACCAGCGAGCCGAGCAGACCGCCGGCGTCGGTGGCGCGGGCGGCGAGGTGCTCGTCGACGACCGTGGCCATCTCCGGGCGCGGCCCCTCGGCGACGAGCGCGGCGTCGTCGACGATCGCGCGGAGCAGCGGGGGCACACCGTCGACCGGTGCCCCGCCGGCCTGGGGGACGGTGGACACGCCCGCACGGTAGCGCTCTCCCCACGGGCGCCGGGCCACGGGCCCACAGATCCACTCGGCGCGCAGGAGGGGCTCGCGTCGGCGGGCGAAGTTTGATTAGGCTCCCCTTACTTCGCCGCATCCGAGGGAGTCCGATGGCCAGGAGCCGACCGCCGGAAACGTCGCTGCCGCCCGTCCCCCCGCCCGCCGAGCGGGCGCGGACCCTCGCCGGGCGCGCCCGGCACGCGGCCGTGATCGGGTCGTCGGACCCGGACGGCGAGCTGCGCGCCGCACCGACGCTTCACCACGTGCCGTCGACCGGGGCGGCGACGCTGCAGTTCCCGGAGGACCACCCGCTGGTGCTCCACGTCCGCGAGCGGGGCGAGGCCCTGCTGCCCGTGATGCTCGAGCTCGCCGACGTCGCCCCGGTCACCGTGCGACGACCGGTGCGCGGCCTGCTGTGGATCAGCGGGCGGCTGCGGGTGCTGCCGCTGCGGGTCGCCCGGCGTGCCGCCCTGCGGATCGCCGCCGAGCACCCCGACGAGCGCCTGCTCGACGTCGGCCACGGCGAGACGCTGCTGCGGCTGGAGCCCGCGATGGTGGTGCTCTCCGACGCCGAGGGCACCGAGGCGCTGGCACCGACCGCGATGGCCGCCGCGCCGCCGGACCCCGTCGCGACCACCGGCGACGCCTGGCTCGCGCACCTCGCCGCCGCGCACGCCGGCACGCTGTCGGCGCTGGTCCCGCAGCTGCCGCCGCACCTGCGCCGCGGCGGGCACCGACTCGCGCCCCTCGGTGTCGACCGGCTGGGCCTGCGGCTGCGGGTGGAGGGCGACGACCCCGGCCGCAGCGACCACGACGTCCGCCTGCCGTTCGCCGCGCCGCTGTCGTGCCCCGGTCAGCTGGGAGCGGCCGTGCGCGCCCTCATCGGCTGGGACGGCCAGCAGGAGCAGGGGATGCGGCCTACGACGGGACCGACTCCGCCGCGCGCAATGGGCGCGTGACCTTCCGCTCGGCGACGAACGAGACGAACGGGATCGTCCCGGCCAGCGCCACGAGCACGGCCCGGCCCACCGGCCAGCGGTCGCGGTAGGCGAGGTCGGCCGTGAGCAGCAGGTAGCCCATGTAGAGGAAGCCGTGGACGGGCCCGACGACCGCCACGACCGTGGGGTCGCCGGCGAGGTACTTCAGCGGCATCCCGATCAGGACGAGCACGAGCAGGCCGACGCCGACCACCCACGCCCCCACGCGGTAGCGCTTGAGGGCCCGCGCGATCTCCGGGGTGGGCGGGGCCACGTCGGTGCCGGTGGTCACGACGGATCGGTCTCCTTGCTCGGGGTCTCGCGGGCGGCCAGCTCCGCGTACATGAGGTTCCAGCGCGCCCTCTCGGGCGCCGGGGTGGCGTCGTCGTCCTCCGCGACGGCGTCCGCCGGCCGCGGCCCGAAGGGCGAGCCGGCGGGCATCGCCCGCACGGGCTCCG
Organism: Actinomycetospora sp. C-140; assembly: GCF_054796175.1. Lineage (NCBI taxonomy): Bacteria > Bacillati > Actinomycetota > Actinomycetes > Pseudonocardiales > Pseudonocardiaceae > Actinomycetospora > Actinomycetospora sp. C-140. The sequence continues at coordinate 141,937 of NZ_JBTWNF010000015.1, forward strand.
GCGCCGCCGCCGACGGCGCGGGCTCCTCGGCGCGCAGCTCCTCGAGCGCCCGCGCCTCCGCGCGCAGCATGCGCCACCACAGCGCGGCGAAGAACAGGCCGAACAGCGGCCACTGGAACGCGTAGCCGGCGTTGAGCAGCGACCCGCCGGGCGACTCGGCGCGCAGCAGCTGCCAGTAGGCCATCCCGAGGCACACGATCACCGCGGCCACGGCGAGCAGCGTCCACCCGATCCAGCGCGGGGTGACGAGCAGACGCAGCACGCCGTCGAGGTTACGTGGCGGGCAGCGCCGACGGCGCCGGGTAGTCGGGGAGCTCGATGCCTTCGGACGGCGGGCCCGTGAGCTTCTCCACGAGCCCCCCGAACACCGAGGCGAGCGAGCCGACGGCCCCCAGCACGGTGCGCTGCACCGCGAGCCCGGGCGACGAGCGAGGGTTCATCGCGCGCAGGGCCGCCGGCTTGACGTCCTGGGCCTCGGCGACGAACGGTCGCATGCGCTCCTCGTAGCGCGCGAGGGCCGCACCCACGTCCCGGTGCGCGTCCAGCTCGCCGGCCAGGACGTACGCGCCCACCAGCGCGAGGCTGGTCCCCAGGCCGAAGGGTCCGGTCGCCCAGGCGGCGTCGCCGAGGAGGACCGTGCGCCCGGTGCTCCAGCACGGCAGCCGGATCTGGGCGACCGCGTCGAAGTACATCGGGGCGTCGTCGAGCGCGGCGAGGACGCGCGGGGCCTGCCAGCCGACGTCGGCGTAGGTGCGCCGCAGCACGGTGATCTGCGCGTCCCGGTCGAGCTCGCCGAGACCCCGGACGTCCGTGAGGAACGCGAGCATCGCCCGCGTCGTGCCGAGGTTGTCGGGGCGCAGGCTCGTGCTGCGCGAGCCCGGGGCGCTGTGCCAGCGCCACCACCGGTCGTCGTCGGGCGTGCGCGGGATCGTCAGGTAGGCGACCTGCAGCCCGACGTCGCGGACCTCGGCGCCAGGCAGGACCAGGTCCCGGGTCCGCGACCGGGTGCCCTCCGCGACGACGACGAGGTCGGCGTCGATCACCTCGCCGTCGGACAAGGTGGCCGTGACGCGGTCGCCGTGGTCGGCCAGGTCGCGGATCTGCGTGCCGAAGCGGTAGTCGGCGGCGTCGGCGGTGCGCTCGTGGAGGAGGCGGGAGAGCTCCCCGCGCAGCACCTCCATCTCGGCCGTCCCGCCCGCCGTGTCGTTCTGCCCGGCCGGGAACTCGGCCACCGCCGCGCCGTCGTCGTCGACGAAGCGCAGGCCCACCTCGCCGGTGCCGGCCGCGAGGACGGCCTCCTCCAGGTCCATGCGGCGCAGCGCCTCGCGCCCGGCGCCCCGGACGTCGATGTTCTGGCCCTCATCGCGCCGTTGCGGGGCCCGCTCGACGACCGTCGTGCGCCACCCCCGCGCGGCCAGCTGGTGGGCGAGGGCGGGGCCGGCGATGCTGGCACCGGAGATCAGTGCGTGGCGGGTCACGACCTCGGATAGCCCGTGGGCCCGATCTCACTCGTGAAGCGGCGCACGGCGTCGTCGACCTCGGTCCGGCGCTCCTCCGCGGTGACGGGGCGCGCGTGCTGGGCGACGACCGTGCCGAGCAGCCACGACAGCAGCGGGCGCGGCGAGCGGCCGGGTCCGAGGAGCTCGCCGAGCAGGGCCTCGACCTCGTCGAGCATCCGCCGTGTCGGACCGGTGTCGCCGCGGCGGGCGGTCGCGATCCAGTGCTCGAACCACAGGAACGCCGCGTGCGGGCGCTCGGCGAACGTCTGCAGGTAGGCCTCGAGGACGGCCCGCAGGCGCTCGTCGGCGTCGTCGTACCGCGCGGCCAGCGTGCGCAGGCCGTCCAGCATCGCGTGCAGGTGGGCCGCCACCGCGAGGTCGACGATCTCGTCGACGTCGCGGAAGTAGTAGTGGATCGCGCTCTTCGTCAGCGGGCTCGCGTCGGCGACCGCCCGCGCGGTGCACGCCGCGATGCCCTCGCGGGCGAGCACGTCGCGGGCGGCGTCGACGATCTGCGCGCGCTTGAGCTCGGCGGCGGACGCGGCGACGACGGGGCGGCCTGTCATGGGCGGAGCCTAGCGCCGTACAGGACACGTGTCCTATCTTCAGGACACGTGTCCTGAACCGAGGAGGAGCCGTGACCGTCGCGGACAACAAGGAGCTGGTCCTGCGGATGATCGAGGAGGTGTTCAACGGCGGACGCCCCGATCGGCTGGGGGCCTACTGGGACGCGGCGATGGTCGACGAGGCCACGGGGCTGCACCGCACGTTGACCGACGCCTTCCCCGATCTCCACGTGGCCGTCGACGACATCGTCGCCGAGGACGACCGCGTCGTCGTGCGGCTCACGTTCAGCGGCACCCACGACGGCCCGTTCCACGGCCTGCCGCCGACGGGACGCCCGGTGCGCTTCGGCGCGATCCGCATCTACCGCGTCGCCGACGGGACGCTCGTCGAGACCTGGGCCCACCAGGACGCGATGGGGCTGATGGCGCAGATCCGCGCGAGCTGAGCCCGGGGGTTCTCCCCCGCCCCGGCCGGGGGCCGGCCCCATCGTCGCGCCGCGGCGCCCCGATGACGATCGAGGAGCGATCATCGGCGGCGGAGAGCAGGGCAGCGACATGGGCGGATCGACCCTGGAGGTCGTCGGCGTCACCACCGACGGCACCGTCCACCACACGACCCGGCGGACGGACGGGAGCTGGACGCCGTTCACCGACCTGACCGCGAGCCACTTCCTCAAGCCCGCGATCGACGTCGCCTGCGTGGAGCGGCTGAGCTTCCCGTTCATGACCGGACCGCTCGGCCTGTTCGTCACGGCCTGCTCCGAGACCGAGAGCCCGCGCACGGTCTTCCGGTCGTGGCGGGACGGCGCCTGGGTCGTCACCGACCTGCCCGTCCGCACCGACCCACCGTTCGACCAGCAGGTCTTCCCGCCCGGGACCCGCCACCCGAGCGCGGCGATCTCGCTCTCGGCGGCCGGGCCGTCGTACCGGTACGTCCGGCACCTCGCGGCCACCCGGGCCGACGGGTGGGTGTACGCCGCCCGCGTGCCGGACGCGGACATGTCGGGCAACGCGATCCCGCAGGTCCTGGACTTCCCGGTGGCGGTCCGCGCGACCGCGCTCCACCCCGCGAGCCCCGACGAGATCACCGGCGAGGACAGGGTCGCGCTGCTCCTCGCCGGGGCGGACGGCGTGCTCCACCAGACCCTCGGCAACGCCGACCGCTGGCGCGCGCCGCGGGTCTTCGACGTCGCCGGTCCCCTGCCGGGCGACGTCGTGGACGTCGCCGTGGCCACCAACGGGCCGATGCGGACGGCCGTCGTCGTCGTGACCGGCGACGGGCGCCTGCTCGTGACGGCGCTGACCGACGGGGGCGGCTGGGGCCGCTGGGTCGACGTCGAGACGCTGCGCGGGGACGTCGGCACGTCCGTCGCCGCGTCGGCGGCCCTGACCTACGACGGGCCGTCAGGACTCGAGCAGCTGCAGATCGTCGGGGTCACCACCGACGGCCGGCTCCTGCACATGCTGATCCGGTCGCCGTTCACGACCCTCGCGTTCCTGCCCTGGGTCAGCACCCCGTTCGGCGACGTCGAGGTCAGCGGTGTCGGGCAGGACATCGGGTACGTCACCGCGGCCCGCTGCTGCTGAGGTGCTGTCGGGGTGCTGTCGGGGTGCTGTCGAGCGCGGCCGGTGGGTGGGGCCCTTAGATTGGGCGCGATGACGGCGCGGGAGGTGTGGCGCGACTGGACGCGCCCGGCCCGTCCCGCGGCCGCTCCCCTCGACGCGCGGGAGCGGCGGCTCCTGCGCACCGAGCTGGTCGTCGTCTTCGGGGTCACCCTCGGGCTCTCCGGGGTGCGCAGCCTGATCTCGCTGATCGACGCGCTCGCGGCCCCGGCGGCGCTCGACCAACAGCAGACGACGATCGACGAGACGCTCGCGCGCAACCCCTGGGCCGATCTCGCCGCCCAGCTCGCGAGCTCGTTCGGGCTCGTCGCCTGGGGAGCGCTGGGCCTCTACCTCCTCGTCCGGGCGGGGGCCGGGCCGCGGACCGTCGGGCTCGACGGGACCCGGCCGGGCCGCGACGCCCTCGGCGCCGTCGGCCTGGCCGCGCTCATCGGCGTCCCGGGCCTGGGGCTCTACCTCGCGGCCCGCGCGCTGGGCCTGAACACCACGGTGATCCCCTCGCAGCTCTCGGCGCACTGGTGGACCCTGCCGGTGCTGGTGATCTCCGCGGTCGCCAACGCCTGGGCCGAGGAGGTCCTCGTCGTCGGCTACCTCCTGCACGCGCTGCGGCGGCTCGGGGTGTCCGAGAACCGCGCGCTGGCCGTCTCGGCCGTCCTGCGCGGGTCGTACCACCTCTACCAGGGCTTCGGCGGCGGGCTCGGCAACCTGCTCATGGGCCTCGTGTTCGGGCGGGTGTGGCAGCGCACCGGCCGGCTCTGGCCGCTGGTCGGCGCCCACGCCCTCCTCGACGTCGTCGCCTTCGTCGGCTCGGCACTGCTCGCCGGCGCGCTGCCGTTCCTGCCCGGCTGAGGTGTGTCAGCGAAGTGCCGTCACGGACACTGACCGTCCGTATCGGTACTTCGATCACTCGGTTCAGCTGATCAGCTTGTGCCGCGAGCGCGCCATCATGTTCTCCGGCGCCGGGTCGATGCCCGCGGCGTCGAACAGCTCCGCCATGCGGTCGGGGATGGCTTCGGGGTCCCAGCGGTGCCCGTCGCCGCGGATCTCCGCCACCGACGTGAACGGCTGGTAGAGCTCGACCGAGTCGCCCTGGACGCCGAAGACCTTGCCGCTGATGTGCGACGCGGAGTCCGAGGCGAGGTAGGTGACGAACGGCGCGACGTTGTCGGGGTCGAAGAAGTCGAACTCGCCGCGCTCGAGCATCTGGCGCCGGTCCTCGCGGATGTCCGGGGGCAGCAGCGCCTCGGTCATGCGGGTCAGCGCGGACGGCGCGATCGCGTTCGACGTGACGTTGTAGCGGGCCATCTCCATCGCCACGATCGTCGAGAACGCGGCGATCCCGGCCTTGGCGGCGCCGTAGTTGGACTGGCCGAAGTTCCCGAGGATCCCCGAGGTCGACGCGGTGTGCACCAGGTGCCCGGGCCGCGAGCTCTCCCGCCAGTAGCGGCAGGCCGCCCGCGTGGGGGCGAAGTGCCCGCGCAGGTGGACGCGGACCACGTCGTCCCACTCGGCGTCCGACATCTTGACCAGCGTCCGGTCCCGCAGGATGCCCGCGTTGTTGACGACGGCGTCGAGCGCCCCGAAGTTCTCGACCGCGGCGGCGACGAGCCCGTCGGCCACGTCGGCGTCGGCGACGTCGCCCGGCACCGAGACGGCGCGCCCGCCGGCGCCGACGATCTCCTTCGCGACCTCCTCGCCGGCCTCGCCGTCGAACTCGGCGACGATCACGGCCGCCCCCTGCCGCGCGCACTCCAGCGCTTCACCGCGACCGATGCCGCGCCCGGCACCGGTGACGACGACGACCTTGTCCTCGAGGAGTCCCATGGCGCGCACAGTAGATCGAGCGCCCTAGGGTCGCCGACCGTGGACTCTCCTGGACCCGGGGTCGCACCACACGTGGACTCCGAGGTCGCCCGCCTGCGCACGGTCGTGCTGCACCGGCCCGGGCCGGAGCTCGAGCGCCTGACCCCGCGCAACGCCGACCGCCTGCTCTTCGACGGCATCCCCTGGGTGGAGCGCGCGCAGATCGAGCACGACGCGTTCGCCGACCTGCTGCGCGCCGAGGGCGTGCGGGTCCTGCTGCTCGCCGACGTGCTGCGGGAGTCGCTGGCGGATCCCGCGGCGCGCGAGGCCGGGATCGTCGACGCGGTCGACGAGCGGACGCTGGGGCGCGAGCTGGCCGGGGCGGTGCGGGGGGAGCTCGGCGGTCTCGACGACGCCGCGCTGGCATCGGCCCTCATCGGCGGCCGCACGTTCGCCGAGCTCGCCGTCACCGGCCACTCGCTGGTGCGCGCGATGGCGGGCCCGCACGACTTCGCGGTCGACCCGCTGCCCAACCTCATGTTCACGCGGGACTCGTCGGTGCGGGTGGGTCCGCGCGTCGTCGCGTCCTCGATGGGGATGCCGGCCCGGCGCCGGGAGGCCTCGCTCGTCGCGCTGGCCCAGCGCCACCACCCCGAGCTCGGCGCCGTCGCCCCGACCGCGCCCCGCGACCCGTCGGCGGTCGAGGGCGGTGACGTGCTGCTGCTCGCGCCGGGGGTGCTCGCGATCGGGGTCGGCGAGCGCACCAGCCCGGCGGGCGCCGAGTCGTTCGCGCGGGCGATGTTCGCCGACGACCTCGCCCACACCGTGCTCGTCGTCCCCATCGCGCAGCGCCGGGCGACGATGCACCTCGACACCGTCGCGACGATGGTCGACGTCGACACGATGGTGATCTACCCGGGCGTGCTCGACCGGCTCGAGGCGTGGACGGTGCGCCCCGACGGGCCGTCGGGCCTCCACATCGCGGGCCCGGAACCGTTCCGGCCGGCCGCGGCACGGGCGATGGGCATCGACGAGCTCCGGGCGGTCGACACCGGTCTGGAGTCGGTGGCCGCCGAGCGCGAGCAGTGGGACGACGGCAACAACACCCTGGCCGTGGCGCCGGGCCGGGTCGTCGCCTACGAGCGCAACGTGACGACCAACGCGCGGCTGGCCGACGCGGGCATCGAGGTGCTGACGATCGCCGGGTTCGAGCTCGGCTCGGGCCGTGGTGGCCCGCGGTGCCTGTCGTGCCCGTGGGAGCGTGCCCCGCTCGGGTGAGGGCTGGCACGTTCGGCGCAGCTGCCCGTGCATCCGGCCACAGGCCGCGTCCCTCTCACTGCGGCGTTGCGGCACCCGGCCTAGCGTCCGCTTCGTGCTCAGGAAGGCGGAACGGCGCGCGCCGGTGTCCCCGCTGCGCCGGCTCTCCGGTCAGGAGTGGTCGGCCATGGAGCCGACGTGGCGCGAGGCGAAGGTCGGCGTCATCGACGCGGCGCTGTCGCGCGCGACGGCGCGGCCGTCAGGCAACTGGTACGTCGTCGGCGCGAGCCGCGACGTCCTCGCCGGGACCCCGTTCGGCACCACCGTGGCGGGCGTCGAGCTGGTGCTGTGGCGCTCCCCCGACGGGACGCTGCACGCCGGGCCGGGGGCGTGTCCCCACCTCGGGGCGGACATGGCGACGGCGGTGCAGCAGGGCTGCGAGCTGATCTGCCGGTGGCACGGGCTCGCCCTCGGGCCGTCGGGCCGCGCCGGCTGGCGGACCCTGCCGGCCCACGACGACGGCGCGCTCGTCTGGGTCCGTCTCGACGCCGTCGGCGGCGAGGAGCCCACCGACGCGCCGGTCCTGCCGGTGCGGCCTCCGCTCGACCGCAGCCTCGTGGCCGTGGCCTCGATGGTCGGCACGTGCGAGCCCGCCGACGTCATCGCCAACCGTCTCGACCCCTGGCACGGCGCCTGGTTCCACCCGCACTCGTTCGCCGACCTGCGCGTCGAGCGCGCGCCGTCCCGCGACTCCTCCGATGCCGACGACCACTTCGACCTGCGCGTGGCCTTCCGCGTGTCGAAGAACTGGGGCGTGCCGGTGCGCGCCCGCTTCACCTGCCCGGAGCCGCGCACGATCGTCATGCACATCACCGAGGGCGAAGGCGAGGGCAGCGTCGTCGAGACCCACGCGACCCCCCTGGCGCCGCACCCCGACGGGCGGCCGCGGACCGCGGTCGTCGAGGCGACGATCGCCCACTCCCCCCGTCCCGGGTTCGTGAAGGCCCGCCGTGTCGAGGGGCTCGTGCGCCCGGCGATGGAGTGGGCGGCGAAACGCCTCTGGACCGACGACATCGAGTACGCCGAACGCACCTACGCCGTCCGCGCGGCCCGTCGCCGCGGCTGAGGCAGTCGCCCACGGGGGTGTGCGAGCAATTCGGCTTTCCTGGCGCCTGACGCCAGGATCGCCACATGCTCGCCGGGGCGACACGCCGGTGAGGTTCGCCAGGCCGAGACGAGGCACGGGGTATCTCAGCCTGGCGTCCAGGCTGACGTTCAACGTGAGGAAATCACCCAGCTCGACGGCCGAGCACCGTGTGGACGATGCCGCGCTGCCAGCCGTCGACGGGACGGGTGTGGACCTCCCGGAGCCCCGCGTCGCGGAGGCGCTGCTCGAGGCGTCCCAGCCCGTCGAAGGCCAGCACGCTGCGCCACAGGTACCGATAGAGCGAGGCATCGCCCGTGACGCGCCAGCCGAGCGGGATGATCACGGCCCAGCAGACGGCGCTCCACACGGCGCGGGCGTAGGTCGAGTCGGCTACCGAGTACTCGTGCACGGCGATCGGCGCGCCCGGGGCGAGGTGCTCCACGAGCACGCCGAGGCCGGCGTCGCGGTCCGGGAGGTTGCGGACGAGGTACGCGGCGAGCAGGCCGTCGAACGGTCCCTCGCCGCCCAGCGCCGCGGTGAGGTGCTCGGCCCGCGTGTGCACGAAGCGCACGGTGTCGGGCCACGACTTCTCCCGGGCGCGGGCGAGCATCTCGGCCGAGGCGTCGACGGCGACGATCCGGGCCGCCGGGTAGGTCTCGACCAGCGCCGCCGTCGAGAGCCCCGTCCCGCACCCGACGTCGAGCAGCGTCGCTCCCGCGCCGCGGTCGGGGAGGCCGAGTCGGCGGGCCGAGAGGCGCAGGTGCTCGTGGTAGCCGGGGTTCGCCCCGACGAGGCGGTCGTAGGACGCGGCGTCCTGGTCGAACTGCGCCGACACCCCGGCCGCCGCCGACGCCCGGTCGAACCCCGGCCCGCGCCGGCGCACCGAACGCCACACCGGTCGGACGAGCGCCACGGTCCCCGCAGCGAGCGCGAGCACGGCCGGGGTGCGCAGACGGGGGGAGATCACGCGCGGCATCCTGCCCGGTAGGGGGCTGCACGGCGCGAGATGGGGGATTTCCTGACGTTGAACGCCAGCGTGGACGCCACGCTGACACACCCCGTGCGTCGGCCCCGGACCGTCCCGGCGTGTCGTGCGAGCGAGGCTGTGGCGATCCTGGCGTCACACGCCAGGAAAGCCGCATTGCTCGAACACCCCGTGGTCGACAGCCCCAACCCCGCGCCTCGCGCACCGCTCGGCGCGCCCCCACACGGGAACCTGAGAGGTGCCGGGAGCAGACGGAGCACGTATTCGCCCGATCGGGGGTATCGACCGTGCCTGGGCGCGCGGTGAGCGCCCGTCGTCGCGCCACGGACGGGTGGGCTCTCAGACGCGCCGGGGTGCTGATCTCCGCTGCCTACCGTCGCCGCCGTGCCCGACAAGCTGACCCGCGCGCTGTGGACGGCCGTGCTCGCGGCCCTCGTGGTGGTCCCGGTGGTCCTCATGGCCGCCCGGTCCGGCGGCACGTCGGTGACCGGGATGCTCTCCGTGGGCCTGGGGCTGCTGGCCCTGAGCCTGCTCGTGGTCGTCGTGGTCGTGCCCTCGCGGGTGCGGTCGATGACGCGGGCGTTCGGGGTGGAGAAGGTCATCGGCCTGCACCGCTGGCTGGGCATCCTCGCGATCGTCCTGGTCGGCCTGCACCTCACGGTCGCGATCGTGAAGCACCCGACCCTGCTCAACCCCCTCACGGCGACGACCCCCGCCAAGGCCGGCTGGACGTCGGCCGCCGCCCTGCTGCTCGTCGGCTTCGTGGCGGCGCGCGGTCGCCGGCCGGGGGCGCGCTACGAGATCTGGGCCCGGATGCACGTGCTGCTCGCCGGCGCCGCCCTCGTGCTCGCCGCCCTGCACGTCTGGTGGCTGCAGAACCTCGTCACCGACCCGGTCATGCGCCTCGTGCTGTCCGCGCTCGTGCTCGTGCTGATCGGGGTGCTCGCCCACCGCTGGGTGTGGCGCCCGCTGTTCTCCCGCCAGGGCGCCTACGTGGTCTACGGCGTGCGCCGCGAGAGCCCGACGGTGAGCACGCTGGTGCTCGCGCCGGTGCACCTGCGCCGCGGTGGCCTGCGGTTCGCACCCGGGCAGTTCGTCTGGTTGCGGCTCAAGCGCGGTGTCGTCGGCACCGAGGAGCACCCGTTCACGATCGCCTCCAGCGCGCGGGTCACCGGGCGGCTCGAGCTGACCGTCCGCGACCAGGGCGACTTCTCCGGGCTCCTCTCGACGCTGCGCACCGGCAGCAAGGTCTGGCTCGACGGGCCGCACGGCTCGTTCACCGCCGAGAGCGCCGAGGGCTCCCCCGGCCTCGTGCTGCTCGCCGGCGGGGTCGGCATCACCCCGATGATGAGCATGCTGCGCACGCTCGCCGACCGCAGCGACCCCCGCACGCACCGCCTCGTCGTCGCCGAGCGCGGCACCGAGCCGCTGTTCGCCGACGAGCTCACCGCCCTCGCCCGCCGGCTCGACCTCCGGGTCACGCGCACCGAGGGCCGCCGCATCGACGCCGCGCTGCTCGCCGAGGTCGTGCCCGCCGGCGAGATCCGCGTGCTCGACTACTTCGTCTGCGGCTCGCCCTCGGTGCTCACCGGCTCGCTCGCCGCGTTGGAGCAGCTCGGCGTCCCCCCGGCCCGCGTCCACACCGAGCAGTTCGGCTGGTCGGGTGCCATCCCGGTGTCGGGCCCCTCGGACGGGGGAGGGACGTCGACGGCGCTGCCCGAACCGCGCCGAGGCTCCCGTCACGGGCGACGTTCCGTGCGCACCTGACGGCAGGGCCCTCGCCTACCATCGTGGGATGAGCGCTCCTGGGTCGTCGAAGTTCCACGAACTGCTGCGCGCGCAGATCCGCAACGAGTTCACCGCGTCGCAGCAGTACACGGCCGTCGCGGTCTACTGCGACGACGAGGACCTGCCCCAGCTCGCGGCGCACTTCTACGCGCAGGCGCTCGAGGAGCGCAACCACGCCATGGGCATGGTGCAGTACATGCTCGACAACGACCTGCCGGTCACCATCCCGGGCATCGACGACGTCCGCACCGAGTTCTCGGGGCTCGAGGAGGTCGTCGAGCTCGTGCTGCGCCAGGAGCAGACGGTCACCGAGCAGATCGCGACGCTCGCCCGCACCGCCCGGGACGAGGGCGACTACCTCGGCGAGCAGTTCATGCAGTGGTACCTCAAGGAGCAGGTCGAGGAGGTCGCCTCCATGACGACGCTCCTGCGCATCGTGCGCCGGGCCGGCGACAACCTCTTCCACGTCGAGGACTTCGTCGCCCGCGAGATGTCACCCGACGTCGGCGCCGACCCCACGGCCCCGCCCGCCGCCGGCGGCAACGCCGTCCTCGGCGGCGCCTGACCCCGCATCCGGCTCCTCGTCGGCGTCGGACGCCGACTCCCGCCCCACCGACACCACCGACTCCCGTCCCGCCGGTCGCAGCTCCGGGGCGAGCAGCTCGGTGAGGTGGGTGACGACGCGGACGGTCGCCCACGCGGCGACCCCGGCGGCCACGTCGGCGAGCGCGTGCAGCAGCACGGCGTCGGCCATGGCCTGCGTGCTCGGCCCGAGGCCGCGCAGCACGGCGGCGACGCCGAGCACGACACTCGCGTCCCACGCCAGCCACCACCGGACCACCGGGCGGCTCGGGTGCGGCCGGGTGTCGGCGGGCAGGCCCGAGGCCGCGTGCTCGACCTCGGTGAGCGCCGCGCCCGGCACCGTGAGGTTGGGCCCCGGCAGCACCGAGCCGAGCACGACCGCCCACGTCCGCCGGGCCGGGCGGGTGCCCGAGATCGTGGCCGCGATCTCGCGGGACAGGGCGAGCCACCGCAGGAACAGGGCGCCGGTGGCCAGCGCCGCCACGGGCGCCAGCAGCCCGACGAGGGTGACGAAGGCGTCGGAGAACGCGAGCGGCGCGGGTGACAGCGCGGCGCTGCGGCTCGCGACGAGCAGGCCGTAGCGCCACGCCTCGGCCACCGCCGCCAGCACCGCGAGCACCGCGGTGACCCGGGCGAGACGCCCGAGCAGCCCGGCGGTGCGGCGCAGCACCTCGTCGGGTGTGCGCGGGACGGGGCCGGGCAGCGGCCCCTCGGCACCCGGCAGGGGCGCCGGCATCCAGGTCCGCAGGCTCCAGCGGGGCGTCGCCGCGTACCGCGGGGGCCCGGCGTAGGGCCGCCGCCGACGGCGGGGTTCGCGGGGCCGCAGCGCGTCCGGGGGCAGCGCCACCCACCGCACGCCGGTGAGGACACGGCCGCAGTGCACGCAGTACCGGGTCGCGCCCGCGCGGGGCGCGCCCGGGGCGTCCGACGGCGGCTGGGGCCGCCCGCACCGCGGACAGGTCACGGGACCGGGGTCACCACCTCAGACCACCTCAGACCACGGCCGCGGGGCCGGCGCCCTCGCTCGTCATCGGTCGCCCCTCGGCCTCCCAGGCCAGCATGCCGCCGCTGACGTTGACCACCTCGTGGCCGCGCTGGGCGAGGAACGCCGTGACCTGGGCCGAGCGGCCGCCGACCTTGCAGACCACGGCCAGCGGCCCGGCCGGGACCTCGTCGAGACGGGCGGTGAGCTGCGACATCGGCAGGTGCACGGCCTCGGGCGCGTGTCCCGCGACCCACTCGTCGTCCTCGCGCACGTCCAGCAGCGTCGACCCGGCCGGGATCTCACCGGGGCCGACCGAGGGCAGTCCTGGGTGGCTCACGACCACCATCACATCACGTCGCCGTGGGATGGCCATGAGGCGGCACGACGGAGCCCGCCTCCCCCGAGGGGGAGACGGGCTCCGTGGGCCTGGCGAGCGGGTCCGCTCAGTGGTCGACGGCCGTGCGGGACGAACCCGCCCCGGTCATCGAGCGCACCTCCATCTCCGCGTACTTGGCCTCGTCGTCGGGCTGGCCGCCGCCGACGTAGGTGCCGACGATCCCGAGGATGAACGACAGCGGGATCGAGACGAGGCCCGGGTTCTCCAGCGGGAACAGGGCGAAGTCGGTGCTCTCGCCGAAGATCGCGGTGGAGGACCCCGAGACGACCGGCGAGAAGATGATCAGCACGATGCAGACCCCCAGGCCGCCGTACATGCTCCAGAGCGCGCCCGTGGTGTTGAAGCGCCTCCAGAACAGCGAGTACAGCAGCGTCGGGAGGTTCGCCGACGCCGCGACCGCGAAGGCCAGCGACACGAGGAACGCCACGTTCTGACCGTTGGCGAGGATGCCGCCGAGGATGGCGACGACGCCGACGACCAGCGCCGTCCGACGCGCCACCTTGACCTCCATGCCCGGCTCGGGCTTGCCGCCCTTCATCACGTTCGCGTAGATGTCGTGCGCGAACGAGGCGGCGGAGGTGATCGTCAGCCCGGCCACCACGGCGAGGATCGTCGCGAAGGCGATCGCCGAGATGATGCCGAGCAGCAGCGTGCCGCCGATCTGGTAGGCCAGCAGCGGGGCCGCGTCGTTGACGTTGTTCTTCTGCGCCGAGACGGTCCCCTTCGGCAGCAGCGCCGCAGCGCCGTACCCGATCACCAGGGTGAACAGGTAGAAGATGCCGATGATCCAGATCGCCCACTGCACCGAGCGACGCGCCTCCTTGGCGGTCGGCACGGTGTAGAAGCGCATGAGGATGTGCGGCAGGCCCGCGGTCCCCAGCACCAGCGCGACGGCCAGCGACAGGAAGTTCATCTGCTTGGTGAGCGTCGAGCCGTACTGGTTGCCGGCGTCCTGCAGCGGCTTGCCGGCGTTCGCGCTCGCCTGGCCGATGAGCTCGGACAGGTTGAACCCGACGAGGCCGAGCACCCAGACCGTGATCACCGCGGCGCCGATGACCAGCAGCGTCGCCTTGATGATCTGCACCCAGGTGGTGCCGCGCATCCCGCCGTAGAGCACGTAGACGACCATGAGGATGCCGACGACGGCGATGACCAGCGACTGGCCGTCGAACGGCGTCCCCGGGGTGTTCTTGACGCCGAGCAGCAGCGAGATCAGGCCGCCGGCGCCGGCCATCTGGGCCAGCAGGTAGAAGAACGACACGAGCAACGTCGACACCGCGGCCGCCGCCCGCACCGGGCGCTGGCGCATCCGGAAGCTCAGGACGTCGCCCATGGTGAAGCGGCCGACGTTGCGCAGGAGCTCGGCCACCAGCAGCAGCGCGGTCAGCCACGCGACGAGGAAGCCGATCGAGTACAGGAAGCCGTCGTAGCCGTAGACGGCGATGGCGCCGGCGATGCCGAGGAACGACGCCGCGGAGAGGTAGTCCCCGGAGATCGCGATGCCGTTCTGCGGGCCGGTGAACGAGCTGCCGGCGGCGTAGTAGTCCGACGCGCTGTCCGACGAGCGGCTGACCCGGTAGACGATCAGCAGGGTCACGACGACGAACAGCGCGAAGATGCCGATGTTGAGCGCGGGGCTCCCGACCGAACTGGTCACAGCTTCTCCTCCACGCGGTGGCGCAGCGCCTCGGCGTCGGGGTCGAGGTTCTTGTCGGCGAACCGCACGTACAACGTCGTGATCACGAAGGTCGACACGAACTGCAGCAGCCCCAGCACGAGGCCGACCGTGAAGTTGGTGCCGCCGATGGTCGTGTTCACGAAGCCGTGGGCGAAGTCCGACAGCAGGACGTAGACGAGGAACCAGGCCAGGAAGAGCCCGCTCATCAGGAAGATGTAGCCGCGCCAGCGGCGCCGCAGCGAGCTGAACTCCGGGGAGCGCTGCATCTCCTCGTAGGGCGTCGGGGTGTCGAGAGCGCTCGACCCTCCCGGCGTTTCGTCGGTGGCACTCACGAGGTCTCCGCGGGTTTGTCCGTCGCTGTCACGATCGGGGCGAACCTTAATCTGCCGGGCATCACACTTATTACTCCTTTCGTGTGACTACTCACAGCGACTTCACGTGCTGCTCCGCCGCGAGCCCCCACCCGACTTCGTCCCGCCCGTCCGGTTCATCCCGAAAGTCACGGTCCGTGCCGACTGTGCACGCAGCGTCGCCGGGAGGCTACGGGACGGGGTCGGTCGCCCGGGCTCCGGTGGGGGTGTGTCGCGCTCAGGAGGACGAGCGCGTGCCGCGCCGGGCGTCGCCCAGACCCAGGCGCTCGGGCGCGTGCAGGCGCAGCAGCGTGCGCCCGGTGTTGGCGGGGACGCGGTGCGGCGTCGAGCGGCTCACGAGCACCATGACCAGGAACGTCAGGGGGACCGTGACGAGCGCGGGCCGGGCGAGCAGGACCCCGACCCAGCCGCCCGGGGCCACCCCCGCGAGGGTCGATCCGACCGCGAGCGTCGCCAGGCCGCCCCCCACGAGCATGCCCACGACGGCGCCCCGGTCGGTGAGGCCCTTCCACCAGATGCCGAGCACGAGCAGGGGACAGAACGTCGACGCCGCGAGGGCGAAGGCCAGGGAGACGGTCAGCGAGAAGTCGAGACGCGTGGCGCCGAGGGCCGCCACGATCGGCACCGCGCCGGCCACGTGGGCGGCGATCCGGAAGTCACCCAATCGGCGGGGCAGCAGGTCGGTGGAGAGCACACCGGCCACGGAGAGCAACAGACCGGAGGAGGTGGAGAGGAACGCGGCGAACGCGCCGGCCGCGACGAGGGCCGCGAGGGCGATCCCGGTCCACCCCGGCAGGGCCGCGGTCGGGATCAGGAGGACCGCCGCATCGGTCTGTCCGGTGACCAGCAACTGGGGCACGTAGAACCGCGACAGGGCCCCGAGCAGCACCGGCAGCAGGTAGAACCCGCCGAGCATCGCGAGCACCACCACGGTGGTGCGGCGCGCGGCCCGCCCGTCGGGATTCGTGTAGAAGCGCACGAGCACGTGCGGCAGACCCATCGTGCCCAGCAGCAGCGCCAGGACGAGCGAGTAGGTCGCGAGCAGCGAGTGCCCCTCGCCCGTGCCGGTCAGCGGCGCCGACCACGAGGCCTGGTCCGGGTCGGCGTCGGAGACCACGGGGACCGCCGCGCCCGCGGGGAAGCGCAGGGTCGTGCCGGTGTCGACGCGGTGCGGGCCGGGCGCCCACGAGACCTGCCCGTTGATCCTCGTCCCGTCCACCTCGCCCCGCACGCCGACCTCGACCGGCGCGCCGACCTGCAGCGTCACCGGGGTGCTGACGTCCACGGTGGTGGCGTCGGTGAACACGGGCGGCGCGGGCGCGGCGTCACGCGTGGGACCGAGGACGAACACCCCGAGCACCACCAGGGCGGGGACGGCGAGCGCGGTGAGCTTGAGCCAGTACTGGAAGGCCTGGACGAACGTCATCGAGCGCATCCCGCCGAAGGTGACGCTCGCGGTGACGACGAGCCCGACCGCGACGACGCCGACCCACGTCGGCGCCGTGGTCAGCACGGTCAGCGCGAGCCCGGCGGCCTGCAGCTGCGGGAGCAGGTAGAGCCAGCCGATGAGCACGACGAACCAGGTGGTGACGGTGCGCAGGAGCGTCGAGTCGAGCCGGACCTCGGCGAAGTCGGGCACCGTGTAGGCGCCCGAGCGGCGCAGCGGGGCGGCGACGAAGAACAGCAGCGCGAGGTAGCCCGCGGTGAAGCCGACCGGGTACCAGAGCCCGTCGACACCGTCCTTGAGGACGATCCCCGCGATGCCCAGGAACGACGCCGCGGAGAGGTACTGCCCGGAGATGGCCGCGGCGTTCGCCCGGGTGCCGACGGTGCGCGACGCGGCCAGGAAGTCGTCCGTGGTGCGGGCGACCCGCACGCCCAGCGAGCCGATGACGATCGTGACGACACCGACCAGCACGATCGCGACGAGCGCGACGATCCCCGCGATGCCCACTGTCCGCTCAGTCCTCGACGTTGTCGGCGAAGTCGAGCTCGTTGCTCTCCGCGGTGCGGGTGTACAGCCAGGCCAGGGCCAGCATGAACGGGTAGGGCAGCACGCCCAGCACGAGCCAGGGCAGCGTCACCCCGGCGATCTCGACCGTGCCCGCGCGCGGCACGACGAGGAACAGGATCGGCAGCGCACCCAACACGAACACGGCGACCAGGCCCAGGCGCAGGCCGAGCGCGAGCTGCGCGCGCAGGAGGTTGCGCAGCAGCAGCTCGCCGGTCTCGGTCTGCTGCTCGATCTCGGCGACGGTGCGCACCGCCCGCGTCGGCACGCGGCGCTCGGCGAGGACCACCCGCACGCGGTCGGACTGGCCCTCCGCGGTGTCCGGGAGCGGCGGGACCACCACGCCGGGGCCGGTGTGCAGCGCCGTGCTGGCGGTCCCGTGGAGGTCCGGCACCGAGGCGGCGCCTGCGCCCGCGCGCTCGGCCTCGACGCCCGCCGTCAACGGCATCGGCCCGATCCCGCCGGGGCCGGTGACAGGTGTCGCCGCGAACTGCTCGGTCTCGGCATCGGGCGCGGCGTGGCGGGGGCGGTAGCCCGAGGGCGGGGTGTGGACCGAGGCGCCGACGCGCTCGGGCCGCGCGTGCCGTCCGTGCCGCCGCGCGACCCCCGGCGGCGGCTGCCCGGCGGAGGGGAAGGTCGGCGGCACCGGCCGGCGGGGCGGCTCGGCGGGGCCGGACGGCGCGCCGCCGGCGGCCGGGTCGCCCGTGCCGTCGGGCGGGGCGCTCGTCAGGAGGCCCGCGGTCGGGCCGGTGGCCGCGTTCATCGGGCTCGGCGGCGTGGGGACCCCGACGCCCGCCCGTGGGGACCGCGACGGCCGCGAGCGGCGGACCGTCCCGGTGTCGGGGCCGCTGCCCGGCCAGGAGCCGTCCCCCTCCCCTGCGGAGGGGGCGGGGTCGGGCGCGGAGGTGGGCTCGGGATCGGGCCCGTCGGTGCCGTCGGTGCCGTCGGTGGGTTCCGGGCCCCCGGTGCCGTCGGTGCCGTCGGTGCCCGCCGGACCGTCGGGGACCGGGCGCAGCGTGTCGGCGGCGACCGCCGGCCCGGAGGTGTCCCCGTCGGTGGAGCTGTCCGTCCCGGCGGCCCCCGGGACGGGGCCCGAGGCCCGCGCCGGACCGCCGGGAGAGGTCATCGTCGGCCCCAGGCCTGTTTCGTCGACCGGACGAGACGGTCCTTCAGCTCGCGGGTGTGCCGGCGGCTGACGGGCAGCTCCGCGACGTCGCCGCCGGTGCCCAGGCGCACGACGTAGCCGGACCCGGCGAGGCGCAGCTCGGTGATCAGCGGCAGCGCGACGAGGTACGAGCGGTGGATGCGCACGAACCCGGCGTCCGACCACCGCTCCTCGAGCACCGAGAGCGGGATGCGCACGAGGTGGCTGCCCTCGGTGGTGTGCAGGCGCGCGTAGTCGCCCTGCGCCTCCACCCAGCGCACGGTCGAGCGCTGCACCAGCTTGGTGGTGCCCGCGAGCTCGACGGGGATCACCTCGTCGTCGCTCTCCTCGTCGGCGGCGGGCTCCACCGGCACGGTGGTGCCGCGCGAGGACAGGATGCGCGACAACGACGCGTAGAGGCGCTCGGGACGCAGCGGCTTGAGCAGGTAGTCGACCGCGCCCACGTCGAAGGCCTCCACCGCGCGGTCGTCGTGCGCGGTGACGAACACGACCGACGGCGGGATGACGTAGCGGGAGAGCACGTTCGCGAGCTCCAGGCCGTCGAGACCCGGCATGCGGATGTCGAGGAAGAGCACGTCGACGTCCGACTGCTTGGCGGGCGCCGGCAGCCCGGTGGGCGGCGTGCCCCCCGAGAAGCCGCCGAGGTCCACCCGGTCGCCGCCGGTCAGGATCCGCAGCGCGGAGATCGAGTCGGAGGCCCGCAGCACGGTGCCCACCCGCTGGTCCTGCTCCAGCAGATAGGCGAGCTCCATGAGCGCCGGTTCTTCGTCGTCGACGGCGAGTACTACGAGGCCGTCGTTCTCACTCGTGTTCACTGCCACGCCATCCTGCCCAGCCGGGGTTCGCACGTCCACGATAGGACCCGATCGGCTCGCCACCCTGCCGTGCCCCTCCGTGTGTGCACGGCGTGGCGCGGATCGCTCGGGGTGTCGCCGGGACGGATCACTCGATCGGGGGGTCGGCGCTGCTCCGGGCGAGGTCGGAGCGGGGGCTCACGGGGTCGTCGGACCGGGGTCGGCGCCCGGTTCCGCCCGGTAGGTCGCGGCGGCTCCGGCATCCGTGTGCTCCCACGCGGCGGCGCTCTCGCGCACGGCGCGGCGCAGCTCGCCGAGCTCGTCGGCGAGGGCCCGGGCCGCGGGCACCGTGTCGGACGTCACGAGCTCGCGGTACCAGGCGGCGATGGCCGCGTTGTCCTCCCCGGAGCCCACGGCCAGGGACTCGGCGCCCAGGCCGTCGAGCGCCGCCTGCGCCTCCGCGACGCCGTGGGAGAGGGCGTCGACCTTGCCGGCGAAGGCCCGCGCCTCGTCGGGCCGCATGGCGGCCTCGCCGCCACGACCGCCACCACGACCGCCACCGCCACCATCACCGGTCGGTGGCCCCGACCCCGGCGACGCGCTCATGCGGTGCTCCTTCCCGGCGGACGCGGCACGACCGCGTCGGCCAGCACGGTACGGACGTCGGCCAGCAGTTGTCCGCCGGTCGCCGGAACCAGCAGCGCCGGACGCGGCGCCCGGTTCGGGGGCGCGGGCGGGCGCAGGACGTGCCGCCCGCGCGGCCCGTCGAGCCAGCACAGGGGCGCGGCGATCCGGCGGGGCGTGCCGTCACGGCGCTCGGCGACGCCCACCTGGGAGACGGCGGTGACGGTCGCGAGCAGGTCCTCGGCGACGTCGCGGGCGCGTGCCGCGCGCCGCGTGGCGGGGAGGTCGGCCGGGACCGTGCCGTCCGGGACGGGCACGGCGGGCCCCGCACCGGGCGGGACGGCGGGGACGAGGGCGAAGACCGCCTCGGCCAGCCCGTCCGGCGCGCACGGCGTCACCCGCACCGGCGCGGCCGCGTGCTCCGGCGAGTCGAGCACGGCCGCGGTCCTCCCGTCGGTCAGCGCCACGGCCGCGCGCGGGTCGGCCGGATCGCGCCGGACCAGGTCGACGGCGAGCACCCAGCCGGCCGCGGCCTGCCCGGCGTCGAGCAGCATCCGCGCCGGGGCCGGCTCGAGCAGGCCGCGGGCGCGCAGGGCCTGCTCGGTGGCGTGGCGGTGGCGCCGGACCTCCTCGTCGGTCTCGGCCGACCAGTGCGCCGGGCGCAGCGGGTAGGGCCACCCCGCGCCGCACTGCTCGAGGACCCAGAGCAGCTCGTGGCGGTCGAGCACGACACCGGTCATCCGCCACCCGGATCTCGGCTGTCCTGCTCCCCGATCACCGGGGGCGTGACGAGACGGCGGTCGTCCGGGTCGTCGGCGGGGTCGCGCCAGGGGTCGGCGTCGACGAGGTACTCGGGGTGGCGCACGCCCGAGGGACCCGCACCGGCGGCTGTGCCGGCCGGTGTACCGGCGACCGGCGGCACGAGCGGCACGTCGCCGCCCGGGTGCGCGGGACCGGCCGGGGTGACGGCTCCCCCGGTGTGCCCGGGCGCCGTGGGCGAGGGCCCGGCGGGGTCCGCCGCGCCGACCGTCGCGCCGCCCCCGAGTGCGGGTGCGGTGCCGGGCCGGTCGGAGTCGTGCGTGTCCGGCGACGGGGACCTCGCGGCGCCGTGCCCGCCGGTCTCGTCGCTCTCACCAGGCCCATCAGGCCCACCAGGCCCGCCGCTCTCGCTGCTCTCGCCGGTCCGGCCGGGCGCCAGATCGTCGGACCGCCCGCGACGGTCGTCCCGCGGGTCGCGCGGACCGGCGCCCCCACGGACCGGGCCGCCGACGAGGCGGTCGGCGGCGGTCGGCGCGGGGGCCGCGACCGGGGCCCCGGGCCCGCGGGACGCCGCGCCGGCGGCACCGCGCGGGCCGGCGGTGCCCGGCTCCGTCGGACCCCCGGAGCCGCCCGGGCCCCGGGCCGCCGCGCCGGGAGGTGTGCCGCCGGGGCCGGCGGGACCACCCCCCGGACCGGCCGCGGCGCCCGCACCCGGTCCCCCGCCGAGCAGCCGCGAGACGAAGCGGCCCACCGCGCCGGGACGGGCCCCGGGATCGCCAGCTCCCGCCGGACGGGCACCACCGGGACCGCCGGGCACGGCACCGCCGCGCCCGGCCGGGCCCCCGCCCGGCGGCAGCGGACCGGCGCGCCCGGCCCCCGGCGTGCCCGCCGGTCCCGCCGCCCGGGCGAGGACCCCGCCGCGCGGCCCGGCCGCGCCCTCCGGGCGCATCGCGGTCGCGGGCGGGCCGGCGCGGGCGACGGGTGGCTGCGGGCCGGCGCCGACCGTCGCCCGCCCCGCGAGCCCGTCGACCGCCGACGGCGCCCGGCGCGCCGCCTGCCCGGTCTCGGCGAGGTAGGCCCGGTACGCGTCCTGGGCGGATCGCTCCTCGGCCTGCGCGGCCTGGAAGGCCCCGAAGCCGTCCGCGGGCCCGCCACCGGCGAGGGCGCCCGCGAGGCCGGGCGTCGCGGGTGAGGCACCCAGCACGGGCACGGCGGGCGGGCGCGGCGGCCCCACGAGCGACTGGACGCGCGCGAGGGCGTCACGGACCCCTTGCAGGCTCCCGGCCTGTCCGGTGACGGCGTCCCCGAGCCGGCTCATCCGCGCGACGAGCGTGCGCACGTGCGAGGCCGCGGCGTCGGCGTCCCGACCCCGCCAGGACGCCCCCAGCTGCCCGTGGGCGCGCTCCAAACGCTGCGCGGCGGCCCGGAGCTCCTCGCCGCGCGCGGCGTGCCGCTGCCGCGCCGAGTCGAGCGCGGCGGGGTCGGCGCCGTCGTGGATCCAGCGGTGGATCAGCTCGTGGCTGAGCACCGACGTGTCGCGCCCGCCCCACGGGACGCCGGGGACCGGCACGGTCCACCACCTCCCGACCCGACCTCCTCCGACGGCCTGACCCCGGGGAGCCTAGGTCGGACCGGGTGACGGTGGCGACCGGTTCGTGGTGGGTCAGAGCCCGAAGCGGCTCCACAGCGACCGGTGCTCGACCCACTCCAGGGCCGCGCCGAGCGGGTCGGTCAGGGTGGTGGCGGGGGCGCTCGCCGGGCCCAGGACGCCCCCGATCCCCAGGCGGGCCAGCAGCGGGCGGCGGGGCTCGACGGTCACCGGCTCGGCGTCGGGGAAGCGGCGGGCGAGGACGTCGCGGGCCGTGCCGAGGTCGTCGATCAGCCCGAGCTCCTTGGCCCGCCGACCGGTCCAGACCTCGCCGGTGAACAGGTCCGCGTCCTCGGCGAGGGTCGTCCCGCGCCGCGAGCGCACCCACTCGATGAACAGCTCGTGCAGCTCGCCCTGCATGCCGAGCAGCCACTCGACGTCCTCGGTCTTCTCGGGCTGGAACGGGTCGAGCCGCGCCTTGTTCGCACCCGCGGTGTGCAGGCGGCGCTCGATGCCGTAGCGCTCGATGAGCCCGGTGAGCCCGAACCCGCCCGAGACGACGCCGATCGAGCCGACGAGCGAGGTCGGGTGCGCGTAGATCTCGTCGGCGGCGCAGGCGAGCCAGTACCCGCCAGAGGCCGCCACGTCCTCGCAGAACGCCAGGACCGGGACCTCGTGCTCCTGGGCGAGGCCCCGGATGCGGTCGGCGACGAGCGCGGACTGCGTGGCCGAGCCGCCCGGCGAGTTGATCGCCAGGGCCACCGCCTGGACCCGGTCGGCCGTGAAGGCGCGGCGCAGGGCGTCCTCGACCGCGGTGATGTTGATGACGGCGCGCGGCACCGGGCCGGTCGTCGCGGCGATCACGCCCTGGAGCCGCACCACGCTGATCGTGGGTGAGCCGGTCGCCGCCGCGAGGGGACCGGGCAGGACCGAGGACAGGGCCGAGCCGAACCGCAGGTTCATGAGCTCGAGGCTAGTCAGACCCGGACACCGGCGCGGAACTTGGGCACGCGCAGGATGATCTTCGTGCCGGCGCCGCGCTCGGTCTCCACGATGAGCCCGTAGTCCGGCCCGAACGCCGAGCGCATGCGGTCGTCGACGTTGCCGAGGCCCACGTGCGCGCCCGAGAGGTGCGCGTCGCGGTTCTCCTCCTTGAGCGCCTTCGGGTCCATGCCGACGCCGTCGTCCTCGACGATGATCGTGCACTCGGCGCCGGAGTCCTCGGCGGTCAGCGTCACGGTGCCGCCGCCGGGCTTGCCGGACAGGCCGTGGCGCACCGCGTTCTCCACCAGCGGCTGCAGCGCGAGGAACGGCAGCACCACCGAGAGCACCTCGGGCGCGACCTGGACCTTCACCGTGAGCCGGTTGCCGAACCGGGCGTGCTCCAGGGCCAGGTAGCGGTCGATGTTCTTGAGCTCGTCGGCGAGCGTCGTGTACTCGCCGGCCTGCCGGAACGAGTAGCGGGTGAAGTCGGCGAACTCCATGAGCAGCTCGCGGGCCCGCTCGGGGTCGGTGCGGATGAACGAGGCGACGGTGTTGAGCGCGTTGTAGATGAAGTGCGGCGAGATCTGCGCGCGCAGCGCCCGGACCTCGGCGCGGTTGAGGCGGGCGCGGGACTCGTCGAGGTCGGCGAGCTCGAGCTGGCTCGAGACGTAGCGGGCGACCTCGGCCGAGGCCCGCAGCAGCACGGGCCCGGGGGTCTCCGCGCTGACCGCGGCCAGCGTGCCCGCGACGTTGCCGTCGACCTCGAGGGGCACGACGACGATGCCGCGCACCGGGCAGTCCTGCGAGCCGCACTCGATGTCCTTGCGGCTGGCCACCTGCTGGCGGCCGGTGCGCATGACCTTCTCGGCGTACTGGCGCACGTCGAGGCTGTGGTGCTCGGCCTCGCCGTCCCAGGCCAGCGGCACGCAGTCGGAGCCGGTCATCGACAGGGCCTCGGTGTCCAGCAGCGTCCGCAGGTAGGGCACGGCGAACTGCGCCGACCCCTCCGACAGACCCTCGCGCAGCGCGGGGGCCGCCAGCGACACCGTGTGCAGCGTCGAGAACGTCGCCCGCTCCAGGGGCGAGGCGAACTGGTTGCGCCGCTTCACCCGCCGGTAGATCAGCACGGCGACGACCAGCGCGACGACCACCGCCACGGCGGCGATCAGGCGCACGTCGGTCAACCAGCTGGGCACGGCCCTATTTGACCAGACGGGAGAGGCGGCGGTCCGCCAGCGCGCGGCCCTGTGTCTGACAGGTGGGGCAGT
Organism: Actinomycetospora sp. C-140; assembly: GCF_054796175.1. NCBI lineage: Bacteria > Bacillati > Actinomycetota > Actinomycetes > Pseudonocardiales > Pseudonocardiaceae > Actinomycetospora > Actinomycetospora sp. C-140. The sequence goes on from NZ_JBTWNF010000015.1 coordinate 165,811, forward strand.
ACTGGAAGGACCGTTCGGCGTACGACACCTCGCGGACCGTGTCGCCGCAGACGGGACACGGCAGCCCGGTGCGCGCGTGGACGCGCATCCCGGACCGCTTCTCGCCCTTGAGCCGCGCGGCGTCCTGCCCCACCGCGCGCTCGACGGCCTCGGAGAGCACGCCGACCATCGCGGCGTGCAGGCGGTCGACGGCCTCGGCGTCGAGCTTGCCCGCGGCGGCGAACGGCGAGAGCTTCGCGACGTGGAGGATCTCGTCGGAGTAGGCGTTGCCGATGCCGGCGAGCACCTGCTGGTCGACGATCAGCGTCTTGAGCCGCTCGGTGCGCCCCGCCAGCAGCTCCCCGAACTCCGCCCGGGAGATCGTCAGCGCGTCCGGGCCGAGCTTGGCCACACCCGGGACCTGCTGCGGGTCGTCCACGAGGTACACCGCGAGCCGCTTCTGCGTGCCGGCCTCGGTGAGGTCGAAGCCCGGACCGCCGACGGTCTCGAGGTGCACGCGGAACTCGAGCGGGCCCTTGCCGGGCTTCGGCGGGGTGGCCGACGCCTGGTCGTGCCAGCGCAGCCAGCCCGCCCGCGACAGATGGATCACGAGGTGGAGCCCGTCGAGCTCCACGTCCAGGAACTTCCCGTGCCGCGACGCTCCGGTGACGAGCCGCCCGACCAGCGCGGACACCGGCGGGTCGAACGTCTTGAGCACGGTCATGCTCGCGAGGTCGACGCGCGCCACGGGCCGGGCGAGCGCGTGGGTGCGCAGGTGCTCGGCGAGGGCCTCGACCTCGGGCAGCTCGGGCACGGCTAGCTCACCGGCTGCAGGGGACTGTCGGGGGACGCGGGCGTCGCCCGGGTCTCGAGGCTGCGGATGGTCTGGGTCATCTCCTCGCGCGCGGCGGCCGTGCCGCGCACCCAGCCGACCCAGCGCTCGGGCGCGGAGCCGTCGGACCCGCCGGGGGTCTCGGCGACGAGCGTGCGCGGCCGTCGCAGCACCCACCGGCCCGGGAAGAACGCCGCGAGCGCGAGCAGGATCAGCCAGACCCACCACGGCACGACGACGCCCTGGCTGCCCGTGAACCACCACGCCAGCAGGGCGACCCAGAGCAGACCCATGATCGAGACGATGCCGATGGCCGCGAGCCGGCCGCCCTGCATGTCGTGCTCGAAGTCCTCGCCCGTGGCGGGGTCGACCCACTCGAGCTTCTGGCGCACCATCCACTGCCGTCCGTCGGCGGCGCGCACGATGCGGATCCGGGCCATGGGAGCCAGCCTAGCGCCGCTCGGGGCCCTGCTCACGGCGCCAGACGGGCGCGCCCAGGCTTCCGTCCCCACCCAGCTGGTCGCGCAGCTCGCGCTTGAGCACCTTGCCCGCCGCGGACACCGGCAGGGCGTCGGTGACGTGCACCGCGCGCAGCCGCTTGTAGGGGGCGACGTGCTCGTCCAGCGCGGCCGCCAGGGCCGCCCCGAGATCGGGGCTCGCCTCCTGGCCGGCCGCGAGCACGACGACGGCGACCGGCTCCTCCCCGACGACGGGGTCGGGTCGCCCGACCACCGCGGCCGACGCGACCTCGGGCCGCGCGACCAGCAGCTCCTCGAGCTCGCGCGGGTACACGTTGTAGCCCTTGTAGAGCAGCATGTCCTTGGCGCGGTCGACGATCTCGAGCTGGCCGTCCTCGCCGACCACGCCGACGTCACCGGTGCGCAGCCACCCGTCGACGAGCGTCTCGGCCGTGGCGTCCGGGCGGTCCAGGTAGCCCGCCATCACCTGCGGGCCGCGCGCCCACACCTCCCCGGCCTCACCGGGCGCCACGGGCTCCTCGGGCGTGCCGAGCCGGATCTCGGTGTCGGGCACCGGGACGCCGACCGTCCCGACCCGGCGGTGCGCCGAGCGCGCGGTCGCGCCCATCGTGAGCCCCATCGTCGCCTCGGTCATGCCGTAGCCCTCGACGATCACGGCCTCGGGCATGCGCTCGGCGATCCGGTGCGCGAGCGCCAGCGGCATCGGCGCGGCCCCCGAGGTCACCGTGCGCACCGAGGTGAGGTCGCGGTCCGCGGCCTCGGGGTGGGTGAGCACGGCGTGGAACAGCGGCGGCGCGCCGGAGATCGTCGTCGCCCGGTGTGTCTCCACGTCGGCGAGGAGGCGGGCGGGGTCGAAGCGCTCGTGGACGACGCTCGTCGCGCCCGAGACCACCGCGACGCCGATCCCGCCGATGGTGCCCATCGCGTGGAACCACGGCGCCACCGCGATCCCGAGGCCCTCGCCGAGCCGGACCGGCCACTCCTCGGACGGTCCGATCTGCTCGAGCCCCACGTCGCCGGCGACCCCCGGCACGGGCCGCGAGCCGCTGCCGTGACAGGCGTACTGCAGGACGTTGGTGACGACGTTGGCGTGGGTGAGGACGACGCCCTTGGGGCTGCCGGTCGTCCCGCCGGTGTAGGCGAGGTGGGCGCGGGCGACAGTCGGGTCGAGGTCGACGACGGGCGGGGTGTCGGCGTCCTCGACCCCCGCGAACCCGATCCCGTCCGTGGCGAGCAGCGGGACGCCGGCGCCGGTGTCCTGCAGCCCGATCACGAGGACGGCCCCCGCGTCGGCCAGCTGGCCCGCGACGCCCTCGGCCGGCAGCTGCGGGCTCACGGGCGTGAACGTCGCACCGGCCAGCAGGATCCCGTAGTAGGCGATCGGGTACGAGAGCACGTTGGGCAGGTGCACCCCGACGACGTCGCCAGGTGCGACGCCGCGGGAGTGCAGGTGGTGCGCGAGGCCGCAGGCCGACCGCCAGAGCCCGGTGAAGGTGATCTCCCGGTCGTGGTGGCGGAACGCCACCCGCTTCCCGTAGCGCCGGGCGGCGCCGTCGAGCAGGGCCCCGACGGGGACCTCCGGGTAGGTCAGGTGTTCGGGGACCCAGGTGCGCCAGCCGGCCGTCGTGGTCACCGGCCGGACATTGCCTGAACAGTCGTTCAGCTGTCCAGGAGCTCAGCTGTCCAGGAGCTCAGCTGTCCAGGAAGTCCTCGACCACCGGGCCCAGCTCACGGGGGCGCGTGAGGATGCCGACGTGGCCGCCGGGGTGCAGGTGCACGGTGGCGCGGGGCAGCAGCGCGCCCATGATCCGGGCGTTGACCACGGGGATCACCGGGTCGCGCCGCCCGGCGAGCACGAGCGTCGGTGCCGCGATGAACGGCAGCACCGGCAGGCTCGTCCACGTCAGGAGCGCGGTCAGCTGGTAGACGTAGCCGCGCGCGGACACCCGCCGGGCCCGGTCGAAGACGGCGTCCACCGCCTCCTGGTCCTCCCCCACGTAGATCTCCGCGCCGGCGTCGTGCCGGTATCCGCGGTCGTTGTAGCGCCGCGGGGTCAGCATCTTGGCCAGCACCGACAGCCGCGCGGGCACCATCATCGCGCCGGTGCCGGTGCTCACCAGCGCCAGCCGCCCCGTCCGGTCGGGGTGCTGGAGCGCGAACTGCTGGGCGATCCCGCCGCCCCAGGACAGGCCGAGGACGTCCGCCCGCGCGTACCCGAGCTGGTCGAGCAGCCCCGCCAGCAGGGCGGCGAGGCCGGCCATGGGCAGCGGGGCCCACGGCACCGGCGAGCCACCGATGCCGGGCACGTCGAAGCGCACGACGGGACGGTCCGGGTCGAGGACGTCGACGAGCGGGTCGAGGAACTCGAGGCTCGCGCCGATGCCGTTGACCAGCACCAGCGGGCGCCGGCCGGGCGGGCCCGGCCGGTGCGCGACGTGCACGCGGTACCCGGCGACCACGAGGTCGGTGACGACCTCCGGCGCGGGGCCCGGGGCGGGGTCGGGGACGGCGGCGAGGGCGCTCACGAGATCGCTCCGGTGTCGGGCGTCCCCGCGGTGTAGCTGCGGTACACGGAGATCAGTGCCTCCTTCTGGGCGTCCGAGAGCCGGGGGTCGGCACGGATCGCCCGTTCGGTGGACGTGTCCGGCGCGACCCCGGCGGCTCCGGCCGCCTGTTCACGGACCAGGCCCGCCTGCAGGAGCAGGGTCTCGGCCGAGATGTCGAGGGCCTCCGCGATCGCGTGCAGCACGCGGACCGACGGCTCGTGCAGCCCCCGCTCGACCTGGCTCAGGTACGGGTTGGAGATGTTGGTCAGCGCGGAGAGCTGGCGCAGGGAGAGGCGCGCGAGCTTGCGCTGGCTGCGGATGAACCCGCCCAGCGCACGTCGGTGTTCCTCCCACGCCCCGCCCGGCTCGACCACTCATCCGCTCCGGGGTGGCTCAGCCGCGCGCGCTCGGTGGCGTGACGACCGTGATCGCGCGCAGCTGGGGAGCGACCGCGTCGAGCACGTGGTGCACCGCGGAGCGCTGCGCCTCGAGGACCTGGACGCCGGTGTCGTAGAAGCGGTCGACGGCCTCCCCGGCGGTCTGCGGGAGGCGCGCGGCGAGGTCGCCCTGGTGGGCGTCGGCGCCGAGGACGCCCGACATCCCGGGGACGCCGCGCAGGACGGTCGCCCAGCTCTCGGCGACGGAGCCGGCGAGCTTCAGCCCCGCCTCCTGGACCTGGGCGATCACGTCGAGCGCCTGGTCGCGGGCCTGGTCGGCGGTCGGGGTGGCCATGGGTGGTTCCTCCGCGTCGTCGGTGACGGCGCTCAGTTTACCAAGCACGGCCGCCCCGACGCCCGACCTCGGTGATCGCGGCCACCTGGAGGGCCTTCACTCCATCGGTGGCAGCGATCCCAGCAGGCGCCGTCGCTCCTCGGTGGCGCGCGACGAGCACGACGCGCACGCGCACCGGCCGTGCCGGCTCGCGAGGAGGAGATCCAGGCGCAGGAACACCTGGTCGTAGGCGGGGCCGACGGCGTCGTCGACCTTGCGGCGCAGGGCGACGGAGGCGTGGCGGTTCATGGGGCAACACCCTCGTGGTGAAGGCGACACGGGCGATCGGTTGCGAGAGACGCTCCTGCATTGCGCTCCTCGCAACACGGTGACGACCACATCCGGGCTCGTCAACCGTGGACCGGCGCGTGGACCCCACCTGTTACCCAGCGTCACCCGGGCGAAACCTCGGTGCGGCGTGGATCACCCGGTGCCGAGCACGTACGACCCCGGTGCGTCACCGAGCGGGGGGTACTCCGTCGACCCCACCGGCGGCGGCGTGCGCATCCCGCCGCCGCGCTCGTCGATCCAGTCGCGCCACGGCTCCCACCACGACGCGGCCACCTCGCTCGCCCGCGCGAGCCAGCTGTCGGGGTCGGGCTCGGCGGCGCCGCCGACGGTGCCGATCCAGTGCTTGGCCTTCTTGCCGGGCGGGTTGACGACGCCGGCGATGTGCCCGCCGTTGGACAGCGTGAACGTGACGTCGCCGCCCAGCAGCCCGGTCGAGGTGAACGACGTGCGCCACGGGGCGATGTGGTCGTTCACGGCGGCCACGATGAACGTGTCGTTCGCGATCGACTTCAGCGAGAGGTGCTCGCCGAGCAGCTCGAGCTCGCCGCGCGCCAGCTCGTTCTCCAGGTAGAAGTGGCGCAGGTAGAAGGCGTGCATCTTCGCCGGCATCCGCGTGGAGTCGGAGTTCCACGCGAGGATGTCGAACGCGGGCGGCGCCTTGCCCTCCAGCCAGTTCGGCCCGACGTAGTTGAAGATCAGGTCGTTGGCGCGCAGGAGGTCGAACGTGGAGGCCATCGAGTCGGCCGGCAGGTAGCCCGTCTTCGCCATCTTGCGCTCGAGCCGCTCGACGATCTCGGGGTCGACGAAGCTCGCCACGGGACCGGGGTCGGAGTAGTCGAGCAGGGTGTTCTGCAGGGTCAGCGAGTTGACGCGCTCGCCCTGGCCGCGGGCGTTCAGCATCGCCGTGGCGATGGTGGCCATCAGCCCGCCGAGGCACAGCCCGACGAGGTTGACCCTGTCGGCGCCGGTGATCTCCTGGGCGACGTCGATCGCGGCGAGCGGGCCGAGCTCGAGGTAGTCGTCCAGGCCGGTGTCGGCCATGGACTCGTCCGGGTCGCGGTAGCTGATGACGAAGACGGTGTGGCCGTGCTGCACCGCCCACTCGAGGAAGCTGCGCCCCGGCGCGAGGTCCATGACGTAGTACTTGTTGATCCAGGGCGGGCTCACGACGATCGGGATCTCGTGGACCTCGTCGGTCTGCGCCTCGAACTGGATCAGCTCCATGAGCCGGTTGCGGTAGACGACCTTGCCCGGGGTCGCCGCGAGCTCCTGGCCGACGCGCAGGTTCGTGCGGTCGACCTGCTGGGGGCGGCCCTGGTTGGTCGCGAGGTCGTCGAGCATCTGGCGGAAGCCGGCGACGACGCTCGACCCGCCGGTCTCGAAGGCGCGCTTGAGGGCCGCCGGGTTGCCGGGCAGCAGGTTGGTCGGCGAGAGCACGCTGCCCAGGACGTCGGCGAGCATCTCGGCCCGCTCGCGCGAGGACTCGTCGAGGCCCGCGGCGTCGACGAGATCGTGCAGCGTGGCGACGAGCGCGAGGTACTGCTGGCGCAGCCCCCAGTAGACGGGGTTCTCCTCCCACGTCGTGTCGCGGAACCGGCCGTCCTTCTCCACCGGCAGGGGGCCGTCGGCCGTCGATCCGAGGGCCCGCGCCACGGCGGCCGTCCCGATCCGTGCCGCGAGCGCCGCGTGGCCGGCGACGACGCGACCGACGTCCGCCGGGTGCGTCGCGAGGCCCTGGGCGACCTGGACCACCGTGCGGCCCCACAGGGCCGGGTCGACCTCGGCCAGGACGTCCGCCGGCACCACCGACTCGAGCGTCGTGGCGACGTCGATCACCTTCGGGGGCTGGAACGGAACGGTGCTGCCGACCTCCCTGGTCGAGCTCCGCGGCGCTCCGTCTCCCGAGTGCTCCACAGTCATGTCGGCGAACCTCCACGTCGACGCCTCAGGGCGTGCCAGACCTGGCACGCCCCGAGCGACAGTGTGCCCCGCTGGGACCTGGGTCACACCGGTTGCCGACGAGACGGCGAGCGCGGACCTCGGGTCGGGCTCCCGCTCCGCTCCGTCTCCCGCCTCATCCCGCGAGCGGCGCGCGCTTGCGCGCGATGATCCCCTCGTAGAGCAGCGGGCTGCGGTCGGTGGCCAACCGGTGCTGGAAGCGCTCGCGGCGCACGACCTCGAGGGCGCCGGAGCGGATCGACTCGCCGATCATCCCGCCGAAGCCCGAGGTGTCGGTCTCCGCGAGGAACGCGTCCTTGATCGTCAGAACGATCCAGCCGCCGTCGTCCACGAGGTCGTAGGCCGTGCGGAACGCGGCCGGCGGGATGTCGCCGAAGCCGAGGGCGGCGACGACGGTGAGGGCGTTGAGGCGGTGCCCGGCGAGCGTCTCGCGCTCCGCGGCGGGCAGGGCCGTCAGGTCGGCGACGTGGTAGCCGGCGTAGAGGCCGGGACGGTCGCGCTCCGCGGCCTCGCGGGCCTCGGGGAGGATGTCGACCCCGACGGCGTGCGGGACGCCGATGGCGGCGAGCTCCTCGGCCATGATCCCGTTGCCGGCCCCGAGGTCGAGGACGCGCAGCGACCCGGGCTCGACGCCGGAGCCGCCCAGCGCGTCCTGCAGCAGCCCGACCATGAAGCGCGGGGAGTCGCAGCCGAGGACGTCGTAGAAGATCTTCTCGTAGAGGCCGGGCACCTGGAAGATGCGGTCGTAGTCGTGGAACCGGTACTCGCCCCACGTCCCGTCGGGCCCGGCCACGACGCACCACTCGTCGTCCTGGCTGAACTTGCTGCCCGGCTCCGGCAGCGCGAGGCGGAGGCCCGCCCGGGCCGTCTCGAGGTCGACGGGGTGCCCGGGCGCCGATCCCGCGGGGCGTCCGGCCTGCTCGAGGACCTCGTGCCTGGTGCCGTTGCCGTTGCCGCTGACCGCTGTGGGTGCCATGGCCGACCTCTCCTCCCGGTGTCGCCCACCGGGGGCGACGGAGCTGGACGCGGGCACGTGGCATCACCCGCGTAGAGCATCACGCGCACCGATCGTCGTCAGGCGTCACGGGGAGGGTCAAGGCAATGGCGTCAACGTCACGGTGCGACGCGATCACGCACCGCGACCGTCCTCACCCCCAGCGACCGCCGCCCTGGGGACCGCGCGGGTCGTACCGCGCCGTGCGCTCGTCCTGCTGGGGGTAGGGGTCGGCGTAGGGGGCGGGCCGCTCGTAGGTGCCGTAGCGCTGGTCGTAGCGACCGTCGTACTGACGACCGCCCCACCCGCTCTGGGAGACCGGCCGGACGGCGGTGCGGGAGACGCCCGAGAGCATCGAGATGATCGCGAGCCCGATGGCCGCGTAGAGGATCGCGGTGGCGATGTGGTCGACGACGCCACCGTCGGCGAGGAAGACCTGCAGGAGCAGGACGACGAGCACGAGCAGCACGATCGCGGAGAAGAAGGTGGCCGGTCGCGGCGTCGTGAGCAGCAGCAGGTGCAGCAGCGCCGTGCCGGCGAGGGCCGCGATGACCGCGCAGACCGGGATGATCGTCATGGCGTTGTCGACCAGCGCGCCGCTGCGCTGCGTGGTCTGGATGCCGAGCTCGAAGACGTTCGAGATGATCAGGACGCCGACGATCGCGATGCCCGCGGCGACGACCGCCGTCGCGACCCCGCCGGCCCAGAGGCGCTTGCCGAGGACCTCCACGTCGCCGTCGTCCCACGAGCGCTGCGGGTAGCTCACGACCGTCGTCCTCTCGCCCGATCACCGGACCGTCGCGGCGGCGACGGACCCGCGACGGTTGTACCGCACGGGGGCACGCCACGGGCGGACCATCCCCTCGCCCGCCTTGACGCGGGGCGCGCCGCGCCGTTCGGTTGGGACACGACGCCCGCCCGAGAGGATCGAGGCCGATGACGCCCCCGCCGACCAGCCCGTCCGGGCCCGGTCCCCGCAGTCCGCGCACCCCGCGCACCACACGCCGCCTGCCGCGCCCCTCGGAGCTGCGACCGCTCCTGCGGGTCGCGCGCCCCGAACTGGACGCGACCCGACGGCGGCTCGCCCGCGCGCACACCGTCGCCGACCTGCGCGAGATCGCGCGGCGCCGCACGCCCCGCGCGGTGTTCGACTACACCGACGGCGCCGCCGAGGCCGAGCTCTCCCTGCGCCGCGCCCGCGACACCTTCGCGTCGCTGGAGTTCCGGCCGTCGGTGCTGCGGGACGTCTCGCAGATCGACACGTCGACGACCCTGCTGGGCGGGCCCTCGGCCTATCCCTTCGCGTTCGCGCCGACCGGCTTCACCCGGATGATGCACCACGAGGGCGAGGTGGCCGTGGCGCGCGTGGCCGGTCGCCTCGGGGTGCCGCACACCCTCTCGACGATGGGCACCACCTCGCCCGCGGACCTCGCGGCCGCCGCTCCGGACACGCGACGCTGGTTCCAGCTCTACCTCTGGCGCGACCGGGCCGCGAGCGAGGAGGTCGTGCGCCGGGCGGCGGCGGCCGGCAACGAGGCGATCATGCTGACCGTGGACACCCCGGTCGGCGGGGCACGCCTGCGCGACGCCTACAACGGGCTGACCATCCCGCCGGCCCTCACCGCGCGCACCCTGGCCGACATGGCACGCCACCCGCACTGGTGGCTGAACGTGCTGACCACCGACCCGCTGGAGTTCGCGGCCCTGACGTCGTGGGAGGGCACGGTCGCCGAGCTCATCGACACGATGTTCGACCCGGCGCTGAACCTCGACGACCTCGCCTGGCTCCGATCCACGTGGAACGGACCGCTCGTGGTGAAGGGCGTCCAGACGGTGGAGGACGCGCGGCGGGTGGTCGACGCCGGCGCCGACGCGGTGGTCGTCTCCAACCACGGCGGGCGCCAGCTCGACCGCGCGCCGGTCCCCCTGGAGACGCTGCCGTCGGTGGTCGCCGAGGTCGGCGGCGAGGCCGAGGTCCTGCTCGACACGGGGATCATGTCGGGTGCCGACATCGTCGCCGCCGTCGCGCTCGGCGCCTCGGGCTGCCTGGTCGGCCGGGCGTACCTCTACGCCCTCATGGCCGGCGGCGAGCGCGGCGTCGAGCACCTCGCGACGATCCTCACCGCCGAGATCCGCCGGACGATGGCGCTGCTCGGGGTGTCGTCGGTCAAGGACCTGACGCCGGACCACGTCCGGCTCTAGCGCGTCGGAGTGAGCACCACGAACGGGATCGTGCGGCCGACCTCGTCGGCGCGGCGCCGGTAGCCCGCGAAGGGGCCGTAGGTGGCGAGCGCGGCGGGCCAGAGACGCTCGCGCTCGGCGTCGTCGGCCACGCGGGCGTGCACCGGCCGGACCTCGTCGCGGACCTGGGCGGTCGTGTCCGGGTGCGCGCGCAGGTTGTGGAACCACGCCGGGTGTCGCGGGTGTCCGCCGTACGACGCGACGATCACCACGTCGTCCGGGTCGTCGGGGTGGGTGAAGTAGAGCAGCGGGGTGGTGCGCGGCGTCCCGCTGCGGGCCCCGACGTGGTCGAGCAGCAGCATCGTCGGCATCCCGGGAAGCGAGTGGCCGAGCCGCCCGCCGGTGCGGCGGTAGAGCGCGATGTGAGCGCGTGTCACCGCGTTCACGACCGGCGCCAGGCGGTCCAGGATGCGTCCGAAGTCGCGGGTGGAGACCATCGGCGCACCGTAGGATGCCGATCGGCTCAGCGCCGGGGCAGCAGGGGCTCCCGGGGCGGCGGGCCGCCGGAGGGCTGCCAGCCGGGCGGTCCGACGACGTAACCGAGCCGGTCGCGCCACCGCCCCGCCGATCGGACGTCGCGGGCGATGTCGGCGTAGTGCCCGTACTGCAGGGTGAGCAGGTTGTAGGTCTCGACGGGCGTGGTCAGCCCGTAGGACGGGCGCTCCTCCTCGGCGGCGAAGGTCCCGAACAGGCGGTCCCAGACGATGAGGATGCCGCCGTAGTTGCGGTCGAGGTACTCGTGCTCGGTGCCGTGGTGGACCCGGTGGTGCGAGGGCGTGTTGAGGACGAACTCGACCGGGCGCGGGAGCTTGTCGACGAGCTCGGTGTGCACGAAGAACTGGAAGACGAGGTTGACGCCGAACGCCACGTACAGCGTCCACGGCGAGAACCCGAGCAACGGCAGCGGGAGCCAGAAGAAGAACTCGAACCAGGGATTCCACTTCTGGCGCAGCGCGGTGCCGAAGTTCATGAACTCGCTGGAGTGGTGGGCCTGGTGGCCGGCCCAGGCGATCCGGACGCGGTGGCTGAAGCGGTGGTGCCAGTAGTAGCCGAGGTCGACCCCGAGCACGACGAGCACCCAGTACCACCACGTGTCGGTCGGGAGGTGGAACGGCGCGAGGTAGACGTACACGACGCTGAAGCCGAGGAACGTGACGACCTTGAACAGCGTCAGGAACACCAGCGACACGACGCCCATCGAGATCGAAGCCCGGGCGTCGCGCAGCGCGTACCCGGTGACCGAGTCGTCGTGGTCGAGCCACCGCAGTGCCGCGAGCTCGACGAGGATCGCCAGCACGAAGAACGGGGCCGCGTAGGTGACCGGGTTCTGCAGCGGGTCGAGCAGCGCGTCCATGGGCTCCCCTCCGATATGACCGACGGGTAAGTTACCGCATGGTCATATCGCGCGGTAGGGTCGTCCGGTGACGCCCCGACCGAACGCCGGCACGAAGGGCGTCCCCCGCGCCGATCGCGAGCAGGAGATCGTCCGGGTCGCCGCGGTCGCCTTCGGCACCCAGGGCTTCGCCGCGACCGGTATCGCGGACGTCGCCCGCGCCGCGGGGATCTCGAAGCCGCTGATCTACAGCTACTTCGGGTCCAAGGAGGGCCTGCACGCGGCGTGCCTCGCCGAGGCGGGCGATCTCCTCGTCGCGGAGATCGAGCGGGTGGCCCGCGACGACAGCACCGGCGTCGAGCGCGGCCTGCGGACGCTGGCGGTCATGTTCGCGGTGCTCGAGGACCGCCGTCACCTCTGGCGCCTCCTGCGCGACCGCACGGCCCCGGCGACGGGCCCGGCGGCGGAGGTGGTCGCCCGGTACACCGAGCGCATCGGGGCCCTCGCGCACGAGGGGGTCCTCGAGCTGCTAGACGGCGCCGGGACGACCGACGAGCTCGACGTCGCGGCGATGGTCCGGACGTGGCTCGGCATCGTCGACTCGCTCGTCGACTGGTGGGTGGCCCGCCCCGACCAGAGCGCCGAGGAGATGACCCGGCGGGTGACGCGGCTGATCGGCGCGCTCGTGTCCGACCGCGCGGGCGCCGCTCCTACAGCGTGAGCAGCCGGTCGAAGAACTCGCGGTAGCGCTGCACCGCCCGTCGCAGCTCCTCGGTCGACGGCTCGCCGCCGAGGACCTGCGGGTCGAGGGCGCTGCGCTGCTCGGTGAACGTGCGCGACAGCTCGCCGAGCACCTCGCCGACGAGGCCGTCGGCGCGCGCCGCCGCGTCCTGCGGGCGGTCGACGAACATCATCCGCACGTCCTCCCACTGCGCCCGCCACTGCGACGCCCGGTCGGGATCGAAGATCGTGCCGTACTCGGCGGGCTGCCGGCCGTCCCCGGCATCGGGGGTGGTGCCGTCGTGAGCGGCGGGCTGGGCACCGCCGTGCCCGGCCTGCGCGTCGCCGTGCCCGGCCTGCGCGTCGGGGTACCCGCCCTGCGCGTCGCCCGCGGGCCGGCCCGGGGCACCGCGGCCGTGCTCCGGCGGTCCTGGGTACGCCCCGGGCTGACCGCCGACTCCGGGACCACCCGGCGCCTGTCCGGCCTGCCCCGGCGCCGTGTCGTACTGCTGCGGCGGCATCTGACCGGCCTGCTGCCCGGCGGGCTCGCCGTGGCCGCCACCGGGCCGGTCGCCGTACGCCGCCGCGGGTTCGACCTGCTGCCCGCCGTACTGCCCGGCGTACTGACCGTCGTGCTGCCCGCCGTACTGACCGGCGTACTCACCGCCGTGTTGACCGTCGTACTGACCGGCGCCGGGCTGCTGCGCGGCGGTGTCCGGGTGCCCGGCTCCTCCGGGCCGGCTGTCGTACGCCTGCTGCTCGTCGCTGTGCCGGACCTGCTCCGGCACACCGACGTTCTGCCGCGGGTCCTCGTCGTACCCGCCGGGGCGCTCGTGGCCCGCGGTCGGGTCGGTGGGGCGGCCCTGCTCGGGGTGGCTCATGGCCGGGGCTCCTGGTGTCGGTCGGGGCCGTCGGACGCGGGAGGCGCCGACGACGGGCGAGGCGGGACGGGCCCGCCGGCGGGCGGCCCCTGCGGAGGCGGCCCCTGCGGAGGCGGCCCCTGATGGGGTGGGCCGTGGTGGGACGGGGCCTGCGGAGGCGCGCCCTGCGCCGGCGCGTCCTGCGGGGGTGGCCCCTGCGGGGGGCGGCCGTTCGGCGGTGGCCCCTGAGGCGGTGGCCCCTGCGGAGGCGGCCCCCCGGGTGGGACGCCCGGACCCGCAGCGCCCCCGGCCGCCGGGGCGATCCGTTCGGTGCCGGCGTCGGGATGCCCGATCCGGTCGTCGTGCCCGCCACCGCCGGCGCCCGGGATGCGCTCGGTGGTGCCGGCGGGTCCGGACCCGCCGTTCCCGTCGCCCTCGTCGAGCATCGCCTCGACGAGGGTGCGGAACGCGGTGAAGGCGGCCCGCAGGTCCTCGGTGCTCGCCGTGCCCTGCCGGTGGGCCGTCACGACGCGCTGCGCCTCGCGGTAGTCCTGCACCAGGTGGGGCTGGGCCACGGACAGGTCGTCGGTGCGCCGCTGTCCCCCTTCGACCGGGTAGCCCCGCGCGCGCATGATCGTCACCAGCAGGGCGTCGGCGTGCTCGACCGCTCCGCCGGGGTCGTCGACGAAGCCCCGCTGGACCTGCTGCCAGTCGGCGTGGAAGCGATCGCGCTCCTCGGGCCCGAGCGGTCGCAGCTCGTGCTGGTCGTGGCGGTCCTTGCGCTCCCGCAGCTCCTTCTCGGCCCCCTTGCGGTCGCCGGTCTCGGCGACGCGGCGCTCGTACTCGGGGCCGAACTCCTGCTGGAGCTCCTGCTGGCGCCGCCGCCGGGCGAGGACGAGCGCGGCGACACCGGCGACCGCCAGCAGCACCACCACGATGACGATCACGACGGCGACGGTGCCCATCGCGGGACCCCTTCCGGAGGCGGGACTCGGAGGTCAGGCGTTGTGGTAGGGATGCCCGATCCCGAGCCCCGCTCTGCCGGCTTTCGAGGGAATTAATTCCCTGCGGCGGCCCGCTCCTCGGGCGGTCGACGGCGTAGGGCCACCTCGCCGATGGCGGGCGGCTCGTAGGACACGTCGCCGGGGTTGGCGTCGACACCGGGCGGGACGATCTCGTCGATGCGGTCGAGGACCTCGTCGTCGAGCGTGACCTCCGCGCCCGCGAGCACGTCGTCGAGCTGCTCCATGGTGCGCGGTCCGATGATCGCCGAGGTCACGGCCGGGTGGGAGACGGCGAAGGCCATGGCCATGTGGACCATCGACAGGCCGGCCTTCTCGGCGAGCGGGATCAGCTGCTCGACCGCGTCGAGCTTGCGCTCGTCGGTGAATCGGCCCGGCGTCCGCTCCGCTCGCCGGGTCCCGGCCTCCTGCCCCTTGCGGATCTTCCCGGTGAGCATGCCCATCGCGAGCGGGCTCCAGACCAGCGTGCCCATGCCGTAGCGCCGGCAGACCGGCAGTACCTCGCGCTCGATGCCGCGGTTGAGGATCGAGTACGGGGGCTGCTCGGTGCGGAAGCGCTGCAGACCGCGGCGCTCGGCGACCCACTGGGCCTCGACGATCTCCGAGGCCGGGAACGTCGACGAGCCGATCGCGCGCACCTTGCCGCTGCGCACGAGATCGGTGAGCGCCGAGAGCGTCTCCTCGACGTCGGTCTCGGGATCGGGGCGGTGGATCTGGTAGAGGTCGAGGTGGTCGGTCTGCAGGCGCCGCAGCGAGTTCTCGACCTCCTGGACCAGCCAGCGCCGGGAGTTGCCGCGGTGGTTCGGGTCGTCGCCCATCGGGGCGTGTGCCTTCGTCGCCAGCACGACGTCGTCGCGGCGGCCCCTGCAAGGCCTTGCCGACGATCTCCTCGGACTCGCCCTGCGCGTACACGTCGGCGGTGTCGACGAAGTTGATCCCGGAGTCCAGCGCCTTGTGGATGATCCTGATCGCGTCGTCGTGGTCGGTGTTGCCCCAGGCGCCGAACATCATCGCGCCCAGGCAGTAGGGGCTGACCTTGATGCCGGTCCGTCCCAGCGTCCGCATCCTCACGAGCGGAGACTCCTTCCGTCCCTGCGTTTCCCCGGACGGCGGTGGAGTAGCCCTCGACGGGCCCGCCGACGCCTCAGCCGGGTGGCGGGGCGGTGGACGGCACCCCGATGCGGTCGACGACCGGGATCGTCATGCGCAGCTCACCGACGCCGGTCGGGTGGAACGGGTAGGGGTCGTCGATCGACTGGAGATCCGGCCCGAGCCCGTCCGGCGAGGGCGTGCAGAGCGGGCGCACCGGCGGTGCGACGACGTCGAACCCGTACCGGCGGGCGCCCGCGGTCAGCACCTGGTTGAGCTCGGCGTTGCGCTCGGCGAGCAGCGCGATCTCCGGCGGGGTGAGGCCGGGGTACTGCAGGGGCCCGCGCACCGTGGAGCACTGCGCATCGGGGCGCAGGACGTCGTACGAGGTCATGACGACGACGTGCGGGTGCGACGGGAGCGTGGCGAGGTCGGCGAGGAGGTCGGCGTAGTCGCGGTCGAAGGCCGCGAGGCGGTAGCGGAACTCGCCGGCGGTGAAGTTGTCGGCGCAGTCGGTGGCCGCGTAGCAGTAGCCGATGATGTCGGTCCAGTTCAGGTCGTTGGGCCCGACGGCGACGGCCACGAACGCCGGGTCCTCGACCTGCTTGAGCCGCCCGATCTGGGGCGGCACCGTGACGCCGCCGACCTGTTGCGGGGCCCGGAGGCCGGCGGAGATGCGTGCCCCCGAGCAGGCGAGGTTGAGCACCTCGTCGCCGATCGCCGCGCCGAGCTGGTTCGCCAGAGAGTCGGTGCTGCGCGAGCACCCGGCGTCCTCCGCGGACGCGCCCGCGGGCAGCGGGCCGCCGAGCCGGGCCACCCGCGAGTCGCCGATGACCACACCCCGGACGCCCGACACGGTGGGCCCCACCGGCGAGGGGCTGATGTGGTGGGCGCCGGTGAGGTCGGTCAGCGAGCGGGCATCGCGCAGCCCACTGGCCCCCGCGACGGCGAGCACTCCGCTGACGCCCCACACCGCCAGCGACACGACGAGGGCGACGACCGTCGAGCGGGTGATCGTGCGGGAGAGGTGGCGTGCCACGACCCCGGGCCGGGCTCCGGCACCCGCGCGGCGGGCCGTCCGGCGCAGCACCCCGAGGACCCGCAGCACGCCCGCGATGCCGCACAGGCCGAGCACGACGGCGACGAGCACGAGCGTCGCCCAGCCGTACCAGTGCTCGAAGCCGGTGACGATCGCGGCGAGCGCGTCGCCCGGGCTGTCGCCCTCGGCCAGGGACTCCATGGCGCGGCCCGCGGTCTCGTTGCGTGCCACCGGGCCGATGGTCAGCTCGGGGCGCAGCGGCCCGTAGACCGTCACGTCGGGGACGTCGAGACGGGTGTTGCCGATCTGCACGATCTGCGGCGGGCCCGAGACGGTCGCCGACGGCGCCTGGACCCCGACGCTCAGCTGCTGCCCGAAGGCCTCCACGTCCTGGGCGGGTGTGAGGGTCACGGCCGCCCAGATGCCCCCGGCCGCGCAGGCCAGCACGAGCAGCAGGGTCAGCGGCGAGCGCAGCTCGCGCCCGAATCCGCGCAGCAGACGCAGTCCTCTGGGCACGGTCCTCCTCGCACCGACGGCGTCCCCACGCTTACCGGAGGACCCGCCCGGCGTCACCCCGCCGTGACGGACGCCCGCGGGCGGCGTGGGAGGAGTCGCTCGAGGAGCGCGAGACCCGCGGCCGCGGCGCCGGCGACGACGAAGGAGAGCAGTGAGGCCGAGAGCCACGACGGCGGTGCGACGCCGATCGCGTCCCGCAGCGCGCTCCACGCGTCCGACCAGCCGGGCGCCCCGCCCGGGTTCACCAGCTGGTACGCGGCGAGCCCGACCACCCAGGCCACCACCATGAGCGGCCGTGACGGCGCCCAGCGCGAGAGGTCCGGACGCCGACCGCGGCGCACGAGCGCGTCCCCGACCCCGACCCCGAGCAGGGGGACGAACACCGACCCGATCACGGCGAGGAAGACCGCGTAGTCGTCGATCGTCACGCCGAGGGCGAGCGCCGTGATGACGGTGCCGATGACGAGGCACAGCACCCGGCGGTCGGCGCGCGGCACGAGGTTCTGCACCGACACCGCGGTCGAGTAGACGTTGGCGAACGACTGGTCGGTCTCCCGGGCGGTCAGCACGAGCAGCGCCACGAGCCCGAGCGGCGCGGCGAGCATCGGGGCGAACACGTCGTCGCCGTTGCCGCCCACGAGCGCCAGGGCGGCGAGGCCGACGACGAAGCAGACGATCTGGGTGACGCCGTAGCCGACGGTCGCCGCGGTGAACGCCGTCGACACCCGCCGGGAGTGGCGGGAGAAGTCCGAGGCGACCGGGATCCACGACACCGCGACGGCGATCGCGGCGTCGGCACCGGCCCAGAACCCGGCCCAGGAGCCGCCGCCCGCGCCGAGGTCGAGCTGGGATCTCGAGAAGAGCCACCACGCGAGGTAGGCGACGGAGATCGCGACGAGGATCGTCACGACCCGCCGCAGCAACCGCAGCATCCCCAGGGGGCGCAGGGTCAGCACGGTCGTCACCACCCCGGCGCCGAGGACCCAGACCCAGGTCGGGCCGCCGAGCGCCAGGGTGCCGGCCTGGGCGATGACGACGAGCTCGAAGGTGCCCCACCCGATGAGCTGCACGACGTTGAGCACCGAGGGGATCCAGGAAAGGACCCCGCCGAACAGGTCCCGCAGCAGCACCATCGCGGGCGCGCCGGTCGCGGCGCCGGGCATCGCGGACAGGCCCACCATCGCGCTGCCGATCACCGTGCCGACCACGGTGGCGACCACCGCGGCCGTCACCGTCAGCGGGGGCGCGCCCGCGGGCTGCAGCACCGCGAGGACGCCGGCGAAGCCGAGCAGGCTCACCCCGAGGTTGGCCCAGAAGGCGCCCTGGTCGAGGAAGCCCAGCGTCTTCGGCACCGGCCCGTCGAGGGTGGGGGCGACCTCGGCGTTCGGGGACGCGGAGGTGGGCGTGGACGTGCTCATCAGCAGCCTCCCTGCGCCGGCATGATCCGGATCAGGTTCCGACGGTCGGGACCGCTGCCGCAGCGTGGTGCGCGGCCAGGTCCCCTCTCAGCCCGGTGGCTCCGGACTCCCGTGAGCGCCGGTCGGCGCCTGCCCCCGACGGTAGGTCGCGAGGCGCACGAACGCGAGGGGCCGTCCACTGTGATCGCGAGGATCACGGTGGACGGCCCCTCGGGGTCGTGCGGTGTGTCAGTGCGGTGTCAGCAGGTCACTGCTGCACGTTGGTGCACTGCTGGTTGTTGTTGATGCAGTCCGCGCCGTTCCGGTTGCCGGTCTCGGACGCGAGGTTCTCGAAGTCCGAGTGGTCGGTCTTCGGGTTGTGCTGCTCCTGCGGGAAGCTGTCGATCGAGAACGCCCGCCCGTCGGGCTGGTTGTACGTCAGCGAGATGCGCAGCGCCGGGATCGGCGTGAACCCGTTCTCGCAGTTGCCGTCCTCGTTCGGGAAGGCCATGTGGTCCCGGAAGTTCGCGGACTCGAGGTTCTGGCCGTCCCAGCAGCTCGGGTAGTCGAGGATGCGGACGAGGTTCGAGCCCGCGCCGCAGATCGGGTACTTGTCGGTGACCTGGTCCTCGTGCCCGGTGCAGGTGTACTTCGCGTTGACGTTGTCGCCGTTCTGCTGGCCCTGCTTGGCGTTCCCCATGATCATCATGAGGTGGGTCGGCATCGGCTGGACGGCCTCGTCGCCGTGGCCGTGGAAGGTCAGCTGCGCGGCCAGCGGCTTGAGGACGGCGCCCTCGTTGCCGTCGAGGCTGCCGCCGTCCTGGCCGACATCGTCGCCCTGGCCGTTGAGGTCACGCAGGACCGGCCAGAAGAACGTGGACTTGTCGTCGTTCTGGCACGAGGTGCCCGCGGCGTCGAGCGAGTCGTCGTCCGAGTTCGCGTTCGTGCTGTCGTTGCCGACGTAGTCGTGGACGTGCTGGGCACCGTTGTCCTTGCCCGGCGCGGCCATGTAGTTGTCGGAGTTGTTGTGGTCGCTCACACCGCAGTCGACGGTGTACTGGCCACCGCTGAAGCGGCCACCGTCGCCGATGTTGCCGCCGTTGGCGTCGACGTCGTTGATGTCGACGTACTGGTCGGCGCCGGCGGGCGCGGCCTGGTCGCGGCCCAGCGGGTCCTCGTTCGCGGCCGCCTGGGCCTGCTGGCCCTGGTCGTCGCCGTTGCCCTGGTTGCCCTGGTCGCCCTGGTCGCCCTGGTCGTCGCCGTTCTGACCCTGGTCCTCACCGTTCTGACCCTGGTCGTCCCCGCCCTGGTCGCCCTGGTCGCCCTGGTCGTCGCCGTTCTGCGCGTCACCCTGGTCCGACCCGTCCCGGTTGCCCGAGCCGTCCGAGGACTCCTCTTCCGAACCCTGGCCGGAGTCACCCGAGCCGCCGTCCCCCGAGTTCTCGGAGCCGTCGTCGCCCGAGCCCGAGTCGCCGGAGTCGTCGCCGGAGAAGGCCGACAGGAGCCCGGAGTCGCCTCCGGAGCCCCCGGAGTCCGAATCCGCGAAGGCGGATCCGGCGGCCACGGCGACCCCGCCGGTGACCAGGAGCGCCGCCACGATCGCGATGAGTCGTGTCGGCAGGCTTGTGCGATGTCGTCCGCGTCGGGGCACGGGGAACCTCCTGACGGTGCCCACGGCGCCGGGACGGGGGAGCTCGTCCGGGGTCGGTACCGGGAACACGGGTGTCTGGGTAGTGACGGCGGAGCGCGGACGGCGGCAAGGCGAGAGGGGGAGCGTCGCCGCCCGGGCTCCGACGGAAGGTCACGGTAGGGACACGGCCGTCCGACGACGGCCTATCTGAGAGAACTCAGGTCCGAGCGCCGCCCGCAGGCTCGCGCGACGCGAGGAACGGCGGACGTGATGCCCCGTTCGGGGGAACACCTGCTCCGAGCGCTGAACCGGGCTCTCAGGGAGACCCGCCGAGCCTGGGAACGACGCGGGGCCGCCCACCTCCGTCGGTGAGCGGCCCCGTGGTCGGGTCGGCGCCTCAGCAGGCGATGCCGTCGTTGATGCACCTCACCGCTCGGTTCATCAACGACTTCGGCATGAAGTTGATGCTGCTCGCGTGGTCGGTCTTCGGGTCGTGCTGCTGGTCGGGGAACGAGTCGACCGCGAAGTCCGTGCCGTCCGGCCGGTCGTAGGTCAGGGTCATCCGCAGCGCCGGGATCGGCTGCGTGCCCTCGCCGCACGAGCCGTCCTCCTCGGGGAAGGCGACGTGCGAGC
The DNA here is from genome assembly GCF_054796175.1 of Actinomycetospora sp. C-140. NCBI lineage: Bacteria > Bacillati > Actinomycetota > Actinomycetes > Pseudonocardiales > Pseudonocardiaceae > Actinomycetospora > Actinomycetospora sp. C-140. The sequence goes on from NZ_JBTWNF010000015.1 coordinate 186,142, forward strand.
GGTGGTCGTCGGAGTCGGTGTTCTCGCCGTCCCAGCAGCTCGGGAAGTCGAGGATGCGCACGAGCCGGCTGCCCTGGGGGCACTCCGGGTACTTGGTCGTCGTCCGGTCCTCGAACCCGGTGCAGGTCCACTTGGCGTTCGCGTTCTGGTCGCCCTCGGTGGCCGCCTTCGCGTCACCGGTGGCCAGGCGCAGCGCCTGGGGCGCCGCGACGACGTCCTCCTTCGGGTTGCCGTGGAACGTCAGGTCGACCGACGAGGGCGCCGTGATCGAGCCCTCGTTGCCGTCCTTGCCGCCGCCGTCGTCGTCCTCGTCGTCCCCGGTCCCGTTCAGGTCGCGGATCACCGGCCAGTAATAGGTCGACTGATCGCCGTTCCCGCACGTGGTGTCGGCGGACTGCAGCTGGTCGTCGGAGGAGTCGAACGTGGCGGTCGTGCCGACGTAGTCGTGGACGTGCTGGGCGCCGTTGCGCTTGCCGGGGGCCAGGACGAAGTTGTCGCTGTTGCGGTGCGCCCCGTCGGCGTTCCGGCCGCAGTCGGTCCGGAACGTGCCGGCCGGGGAGAACTGTCCGCCCTTGCCGTCGGCGCCCGGCGACACCTGCGTGATGTCGACGTAGTCGTCGTCGTCCGGCGGGGACGCCTGGTCGCGGCCCGCGGACTGCGCGTCGTCGCCGGAGTCGTCGGAGTCGCCGGAGTCGCCGGAGCCGCCGGAGCCGTCGGAGTCGGACTGCGAGCTGGCCGAGCCGGAGTCCGAGCCCGAGTCCTCGTGGGCGGCCGCGGACCCGGCCGCGACCACGATGCCGCCGGTGACGAGCAGGGCCGCGGCGGCGGCGAGGAGTCGGACGGGTCCGGTCATGCGATGTCGTCCGCGTCGGGGCACGGAGAACCTCCTGGTCCTCCCGGTGCGGGAGGGCCGTCCGTGCGGCTCGAGCCCGTCCCGGCACCGAGATCGCGGTTGTCGTGCTGGTCCCGCCGGAGCCGGACGGAGGCGTTCGAGGGGAAGCGGCTCCGCCCGCAGCCGACGTGGACCCGACGGTAGGAACGCGACCGTTGGTCGACGGACGATCTGAGAAGAGGCGTCCGTACGACCGCTCGCAGGTGGATCTCGCGCGACGAACAGCAGGATTACTAGGCCGAACGGACGTCAACGGCGGCTGTTGGGTCCAGCGGTCCTCAGGTGGGTGACCGCCGACGAGCATCACGTCCCCGCTCGCCGCTCACCGATTGAACTCGGACGCGCGGGGAGTCAAGCTGGCCGCGATGAGACCTGATCGTTATGCGGGCGCGGAGCGGGGCCGCGTGCTGTGCGTGGCCCCCTCCCATCGCACAACGAGCGTCCTGGTGGGGACGTTGCGGTCGCACGGCTTCGAACCCCAGCTGCTCCGTGAGAGCTGGAGCGTCGGGGCGACCGCACGGGCCAGCGGGGCCCGGGCGGTGGTGCTCGACGTCGAGATGCCGGGGCTGCGCCCCGTCGAGGTGCTCGCCGACCTGCACCGCGACAGCCCCCGCACGCCGGTCATCGCGCTGACCAGCCCGGAGGCCCGCGACCGCACGGTGCAGACGCTGCGCGCCACCCAGGACGACTACCTGGTGACGCCGTTCCCCATGGAGGAGCTGCTCGCCCGCCTGCGCCTGCGCCTCGGCGACGACCGCCCCACCGCCCAGCTCTTCCTGCGCCGCGGCGACGTGGCCGTCGACACGGCCCTCGAGCAGGTGTTCGTCGAGAACAAGCCCGTCAGCCTCTCGCGCACGGAGTACGCGGTGGTGGACGCCCTCATCCGCCACCCGCGCGGCCAGGCCATGTCCCAGGAGCAGCTCGTCACCCGCGTGTGGGGCGGCCCGCCGACCTCGAACATCGTCGAGGTCTACATCGGCTACCTGCGCCGCAAGCTCGGCGCGGAGCGCATCCGCACCGTCCGTGGTCGCGGCTACATCCTCGAGGGC